>CAXMNF010000179.1:0-13983 GCA_964194645.1 uncultured Gammaproteobacteria bacterium | reverse complement strand
TGGCCTCCGGAGAGCTTCCCGCCGAGCTCTCCCACTTCTGTCTGGTAGCCCTCGGGCAGGCCGGCGACGAAGTCGTCGATGTTGGCGGCGCGCGCCGCCTGCTCGATCTCGGCCTGGCTGGCCTCGGGGCGGCCGTAGGCGATGTTGCCCGCGATCGTGTCGTCGAACAGGAAGGCTTCCTGCGTCACGATCCCGGTGAGCGCGTGCAGCGATTCGCGGCGGATCCGCCGCAGGTCGACACCGTCCATGGTGATGCGCCCGGCGTCGGGCTCGTGGAAGCGCAGCAGCAGGTCGGCGATGGTCGTCTTGCCCGCGCCCGACGAGCCCACCAGCGCGACCACCTCTCCGGCGCGGAGCTCCAGGTCGAGCTGGTCGAGCACCGTCTCGCGTTCGTAGCGGAACGACACGCCTTCGTAGCGGATCGCCTCGCGGATCCGCTCCAGTTCGAGCGCGTCCGGCTCATCGGCTGTTACCTCCGGGGCGTCGAGCACCTCGAACACGCGCGCCGCCGCCGGGATCGCGTCCTGGAGCGTGTTGTAGATGGTCGTGACCGACCGCAGCGGCCGGTAGAGCATCGCCGAGATCGCCGCGAAGGCCATCAGCTTGCCGAGAGTCAGGCCCCAGTAGCCCTCCAGGATTGCCCAGACGCCCACCAGCAGCACCGCGACGAACGATCCCTGGGTCAGCAGCTCGACTGCGGTGCGCGACAGCACCCTGTTGCGCAGCACCTTCATCGAGCGCCGGAAGTAGCGCAGCACCTCCACGCGGAAGGCGGCGCGCTCGCGCTCCTCGCCGTGGAAGGCCTTGATCACCTTGATGCCCGAGAGCATCTGCATGAGGCGTTGCGTGACCTCCGAGACCTGCTCCTGGCGGCGCGCGCTGGAGACGCGGATGCGCCGGCCGAAGTAGGGCAGTACCAGCGCGGTCAGCGGCCCGACCAGCAAGAGCACCAGGGCGAGCTGCCAGCTCAGCCAGATGGCGAAGCCGACCGACACGAAGACGATGCCGGCGTCCTGGACCAGGTCGCCGAACACGACGACGTGGGCGCGGTTCGCGACTGAGGTGTCGTTCGTGGCGCGCGCCACGAAGTCGCCGCGCCGCTCGCGCACGTGGTGCGCGAGCGGAAGGCGCAGCAGCTTCTCGCCGATCGCCTGCTGCAGGTCCACGGCCAGACGCTGCATGATCCAGTAGGAGCTGTAGTCGCGCACCAGCCGCATCAGCGGCATCAGCACGATCAGCATCACGCCCGCCAGGAGCACGGAGTAGAAATTGTCGCGGACGCGCTCGCGCAGCACGGTGCGCTCCTCTTCGCTGCGTTGCGCGCTCAGCTCCGTCTGGTCGCCGAGCAGCTCGTCGAGCTCGCTGAGAGAGGCGCTGGGCAGCGCCACGTCGTCGACCAGAGGTTGCAGCAGCAGGGCACGGCCAGACAGGCCCCCGCCGTAGAGCCCGGAGAAGACGATGGCGAGCGCAAGCATCGCCAGGTACGGCCGGACGAATCCGAGCAGCCGGACGAGGTCGCGAAGCGCGCTGCGTTCCGGGTCGGCCACGGCCGATCAGGCGACCTTCGTCACCTTCCCGGAGCGGATGCAGCGCGTGCAGACGCGGACCCGGCGCACGGTGCCGTCGACCTGCGCGCGGACGCGCTGCAAATTCGGCTGGAAGCGGCGCTTGGTCTTGTTGTTGGCGTGGCTCACATTGTTGCCACTGCTCGGCTTCTTGCCGCAGAACTCGCAGACCTGGGCCATGGGCTCGTCGCCTCCCGGTGGGCGCTTGTTATCAAATGCGGCCCCGCGGCTCAAGCGGGGTCCGCGGATCAGTGCAGCTCGCGCGGCGAGCCCAGCAGATTCGCCAGCCGAATCGCGACCCTGCGCGCTTGGAGTACCTCGCCCTCCACGCCCAGCCCGGGTGCCAGCTCCGGGCCGACCATCGCCAACGGCAGGCGGTGGCGCAGCGCGTTCGGCGACTCGGCCAGCGGGAAGCGCAGCTCACCGCTGTCGAGATCCCAGCGCGGCTCGGGCGTGGACTCCACGTGGGTGATCCCCTTGGCGGCAAACGGCGCAAGGCCGCCCAGCAGCGTCTCCGGATCGAGTGCGGCCGCGCCGGGTCCCGACGCGACCAACCAGACGCTCTGGTCCTGGTCCGCGTCGGGGACCTGGGCCAGCCAGTACACCTTGCCGGGCAGGCCGTCGGCGACGACCACGCGGGATCCCAGCCCGACCGGCAGGCTGTCGCGCTCCGCCCGGAACAGGCGCGAACGCGTCTCGAGCACGGGCACCCCCCCGGCCAGCCAGCCCGGGATCTCGGAGGTCTCGCCCAGGTACTGGCGCAGCGGCTCGCGCGCGACGGCCACCACCAGCGCGCGGGCCAGGCAGCGGGTGCGCTCCAGGTCCACGCCGAGCAGCCGCCGATCCCCCACCAGTGCGAATTCCCCGATCGGCCAGATCTGTCCGTGCAGCGCCAGGAAGCGCCGGCGGAAGGTTCCCAGCAGGGTGCTGCCGCTGTGCGGCATGCGCAGGTTTGCGGAGCGCGCGCCGTCGAGCAGCAGCGCGGGCGCCGGCGCGGCGTCGGCGGGCTCCAGCCCGGAGAGCGCTCCGAGCTGTGCGGCGATGAAGGCCGCGGCTCCGACCGGCGGAGCGGGCAGGGCGCTGCGCACGCGCGGGGGCCGCAGGCCGCGCGAACTTCCGCGCGCGAGTCTGCGCACCGGAGACAGCTCCTGCTCCAGTTCGCGACGCGTCTCGTCGCTCTGCGCGCCGACGCCTTCCAGCCAGGCGCGCGTCTCCTCGGCATCGGCCACGCCGTAGGCCGCCAGCTCTGCTCCGAGGTCGCGGGCCAGCGGCCGCACGTCGATGCGCGCGCCGGGCAGGATCACCTGGAAGGACGGGTCGTCGCGGTGGAACTCCTGATCGAGCAGCGGCACAGCCAGGTCCCGGATCACGTGGCGCACGCTGCCGTCCCGGGCCAGGCCCGGAACCAGGAAGGGATCGCGCAGGAACGCGGGCCGCTTGCCGTGGGCGGCCTCCTCGAGCAGGACCACGCGCAGCCCGGCCCGGGCCAGGTAGCTGCCCGCCACCAGGCCGCCCAGGCCGCTGCCCAGGACCAGGACGTCCGCGTCTGCGCGCAGTGTTGTCAAAGCTCCCCCCGGCTCGCACCATCCGGGCCGTGGCGGTGCGGCAGCGGACAAGCGTAGTCATCCCGGTGCTGAACGAGCAAGCGCGCATCGGCCAGCTGCTCGATGCCCTGGCCGGCTGCGACCTGGAGCGCGTGGTGGTCGACGGCGGCTCCCAGGATGACACGATCGCGCGGGTGCGAGAGCACGGAGCCGAGTGTCTGGTGCGCTCGGCGCCCGGGCGCGGCCGCCAGCTCGACGCTGGCTGGCGGGCCGCGAGCGGGGACGTGATCGTCCTGCTCCACGCCGACACCCGCCTCGAGCCGGGCTGGCCGCAGGCGGTGCGCGAGGCGCTGCGCGACCCGCAGGTCGCGGGCGGGGCATTTCGGCTGCGCTTCGACTCGCCGCGCGCGGCCTTCCGCGTGATCGAGGCGGGGGCCTGGCTGCGCGCCCGGCTGGGTGGACTGCCCTATGGTGACCAGGCGCTGTTCGCGCGCCGCGAGTTGCTCGAGCAGCTGGGCGGTGTGCCGCAGGTTCCGATCTTCGAGGACCTCGACCTGGCGCGCGCGTTGCGTCGGGTTGGCCGCCTGGTGCTGCTGCCTCAGCGGGCCTGGACCTCGCCCCGACGCTACGAGCGGGGCGTCGTGCGGACCGTGCTGCGCAACCAGCTGGCGCTTGCCGCCTGGCTCGCGGACCTTGACCGCGAGCGCGTGGCCGGCTGGTACCGGGGAGGAACACGCTGATGGCGGGGATCGTGACGCTCTTGACCGACTTCGGCCTGCGCGACGGCTATGTGGCGGCCGTGAAGGGCGTCCTGCTGGCGCGCGCGCCCGGACTGGCGTTGGTCGACGTGGCCCACGAGATCGAGCCGGGCGACGTGGCCGGAGCGGCCTACGTGCTGCTGCAGGCCGCGCCGCACTTCCCGGCGGACACGGTGCACCTGGTCGTGGTCGACCCCGGGGTGGGCAGCGCACGCCGCGCGCTGGCGGCGCGGCTCGGTCCACAGTTCTTCGTGGCGCCCGACAACGGCGTGCTGTCGCTGGTGTTGCAGCTGACGCCGCCGAGCGCGCTCCACGAGATTCGCGACCCGCTCGCTGGCCAGTCGAGCGCGGTGTTCCACGGACGGGACGTGTTCGCGCCCGCGGCGGCCGCGCTGTCGTCGGGCGCTCCGATCGCTTCCCTCGGCCCGGCCGTCGAGCCCGAGAGTCTCGTGCGGCTCGAAGCTGGGACGACGCGCACGCCCGGCGACACGAGCGGCTCGATCCAACACGTCGACCGCTTCGGCAACCTGATCAGCAACCTGCGCGTGGCTCCCGGCGCGCGCGGGGAGGCGGAGATCCGCGGGAGCCGGATTGCAATGGCGGACACCTACAGCGACGTGGAACCCGGTGCGCTCCTGGCGCTGTGCGGCTCGTCGGGCTTTCTGGAAGTGGCGTGCAACGGGGCCAGTGCGGCCGAGCGGCTCGGGGCGTCGAGAGGGGATGTGATAAGCTTCCGGCTCCCCCAGCGGAGCTAGCTTGTCCTCTCTCTCCCGCCTGCTCGCGTACCTCCGGAGGGTGCCCCGCCAGTACATAGCCGGCGGCTTGCTCACCGTGGCCTACGCGGTCCTGTTTCCCCTGGTACCGCTCGCCAGCCGGCGGGTCGTGCAGCGCATAGAAACCTCCGCAGGTCTCGACGCGGTGGCCGACGCGGCCTGGTTGCTGATCGCCCTCGGAACGGTCGTGGCGCTGTGCCGCTTCAGCTCGCGCTTCTTCATGTTCCGGGCCGCCAGGCAGGTCGAGTTCGAGGTGCGCAACGATCTGTGCGAGCACCTGCAGCGCCTGCCTCAGTCGTACTTCGCATCGAACCGCACCGGCGACCTGATGTCACGTGCTGTGAACGACGTGAACAGCCTGCGCATGTTCCTCGGCATGGGCGTGATGAACTTGTTCCAGACGCCGGTGCTCTACGTGACCACGATCACCGCGATGCTGCTGCTCGACTGGCGCGTGACCCTGTGCGTGCTGCTCCCCTACGTGGCGTTCGTCGGCATTGCGCGCTTCTTCGGGCGCCACCTGCACGCCGGGAACCTGGCCGTACAGGAACAGCTCGGCACGCTGTCCGCCGTGGTCCAGGAGAACGCGGCCGGCGTGCTTGTGGTGCGCGCCTACGCGATGGAGCCCTCGGAGCGGGGTCGCTTCGAGCGCGAGAACCAGGAGCTCTACCGGCGCCAGGTGCACCTGGCCAAGATCGACGCTGGAATGCAGCCGGTGATCGCGATGATGCCGACGCTCTCGCAGATCGTGCTGGTGGTGGTGGGCGGCTGGGAGGTGCTGGCCGGCCGCATGATGATCGCGGACTTCGTGGCGTTCTACCTGTTCATCGTGCAGCTGACCTTCCCTACCTTCATGCTGGGTTTCGTGATCGCGCTGACGCAGCGCGGACTGGTTGCCCTGCAGCGGCTCGGCGAGGTGATGGACACGATCCCCTCGATCCGCGACCGCACCGACGTGGAGCCCATGGACGCGGTCCGGGGCTCCGTCGAGGTGCGCGACCTGACGCTCGGCTACGGCGACGACCTGCGCGAGCCGGCGCTGCGCGATGTGTCGTTCCGGGTCGAGGCGGGTCAGACGGTGGGCATCGTCGGCGCCGTGGGCTCGGGCAAGAGCACCCTGGTGAATGCGATCCCACAGCTCCTCGAGGTGCCGCGGGGCAGCGTGTTCATCGACAGCGTGGACGTGATGCGGGTGCCGCTCAACCTGTTGCGCCGCAGCATTGCGATGGTGCCGCAGGACAGCTTCTTGTTCTCGACCACGATCGCGGAGAACATCGCCTTTGGCATGCCCGACGCGACGCCCGAGCAGGTGCTCGAGGCCGCCAGCCGGGCCGACATCCGCCAGGAGATCGAGGACCTGCCGTTCGGCTTCGACACAGTGGTGGGCGAGCGCGGCATCACGCTTTCGGGCGGGCAGCGCCAGCGCGTCGCCCTGGCGCGCGCGCTGATCCTGCGCCCCTCGATCCTGATCCTGGACGACGCCTTGTCGAGCGTGGACGCCGCCACCGAGGAGTCGATCCTGAAGCAACTGCGCAGCGCCCGCTACGGCCGCACCTGCTTCATCGTGGCCCATCGCATCTCGGCCGTGCGCGACGCCGACCAGATCCTGGTGCTGGAGAACGGCCGGCTGATCGAACGCGGACGCCACGAAGAGCTGATGAAGCTCGACGGGTTCTACGCGAAGCTGGCGCGCCGCCAGCAGCTCGAGGCCGAGCTGGAGAGCGAATTTCCCGCGGCGGAGGCCGGGTGAACTACGCGTTCTACGACGAGCAGGCGCTCGGCAAGGCCTATGACACGCGGCTGATCGGCCGACTGCTGCCCTATCTGCGGCGCCATCCCTACCTGCTGAGCTTTTCCTTCGCGATGGTGCCGGTGCGCGCCGTGCTCGATCTGCTGCCCGCTCTGATCCTGGCGACCGCCGTCGGCACCTTGCAGGGCGTCGAACCGACCGGGGGCTTCGCCTGGCTCACCTCCTGGCTCGAGCCGCCGGCCGCGCTTGCTGGCGAGTCCTCGTCGGTGCTGCTCTGGCTGGCTGCGGCGTTCCTGGCGACGCAGCTCCTGTGGATCACTGCCGAGCTGGTGCGCATGCTGACCACGCGCATTCTCGGCCTCCGGGCGCTGCGCGCTGTACGGCGCGACCTGTTCGACCACGTGCAACGCGTGCCGATGGGCTTCTTCGATCGCTACCCCGTCGGGCGCCTGGTCACGCGTCTGACCAACGACCCGGAGAACACCGGCGAGATGTTCTCCTCGGGCGTGATCCACATGATCGCCGACCTGATCATGATGGCCGCGTTCGCGGGGGTGCTGCTCGTGGTCGATTGGCGTCTGGCGCTGGTGGCGCTGGCCATCGTGCCGCCCCTGACCCTGGTTGCGGCCCTGCTTCGCTACCGCATGCGCGGCGCCTTCCGCGAGTCGCGCGTGAAGATCGCCCGCCTGAACGCGCACCTCCAGGAAACGATCACGGGCATGAAGATCATCCAGCTCTTCGCCCGCGAGCTGCGCAACCTGACCGACTACCGGCGCACCAACCGCGAGCACCGCGACGCCTGGTTCCGATCGATCAAGTACGACGCCGCGCTCTTCTCCACGGTGGATCTGGCCCAGAACACCACCATCGCGCTGATTCTCTGGTACGGCTCGAGCCTCAGCCAGTCGGGCGTCGTGCAGCTCGCTCCGTTCATCCTGTTCATCGACCTGATGCGCAAGTTCTTCCGGCCGCTCATGGACCTGGCGCAGCGCTACGCCGTGATGCAGTCCTCGATGGCTAGCCTGGAGCGCATCTTCGAGCTGCTGGACCGGCCGCTCGAGGCGGACGACCCGAGCCAGGCCCCGGTGCCCGCGTCGCGTGGTGAGATCGAGTTCCGGAAGGTCACCTTCGCCTACGAGGAAGAGCCGGTGCTGCGCGACGTGAGCTTCCGCGTGGCGCCCGGCGAGCGTGTGGCTTTCGTGGGAGCGACCGGTTCCGGGAAGACCACGATCCTGAAGCTGCTGGCTCGCCTCTACGAGTACTCCGACGGCGCGATCCAGGTGGATGGGCTCGACATCCGCGACTACCCGCGAACCGAACTCCGCCGTCGGCTCGCCTTCGTGCTGCAGGACGTCTTCCTGTTCACGGGCGACCTGCACTACAACATCGGGCTCGGGCGCGTAGCCGACGAGAAGATCTTCGAGGCCTCGCACGCCGCCCACGTGGGAGCGCTCCTCGAGCGGCTGCCAGACGGCTACCACCAGCAGGTGAAGGAACGCGGCGTGAACTTCTCGGGCGGCGAGCGCCAGCTGTTGTCCTTCGCGCGCGCTCTCGCGCAGGAACCCGACATCCTGCTGCTCGACGAGGCGACCTCGAGCGTCGACACCGAGACCGAGGCGCTGATCCAGGACGCCCTGCAGCGGCTGATGGACGGCAAGACCTCGATCGTGGTGGCGCACCGCCTGTCCACGATCAAGGACGTGGACCGCATCTACCTGTTGCACAAAGGCGAGATCCGCGAGGTCGGCACCCACGACGAGCTGCTGGCGCGTCGCGGCCTGTACTGGCGCCTCTACCAGCTCCAGTACGCGCAGCAAGAGGCCGCGTAAGAATCCCTTGGTCGCCGCTCAGTCCTGGTCGGCCTCTTTGCGGCGCACCAAGGGCAGCAGTGGCAGCTCGACCGCGCGTACGGGCTCGAGCTTTTCGTAGCGCTCGAGCAGCGCGACCTGGCGTGCGCCCGCTTGCTCGGCCGAGCTTCGCTTCACCTGGTCGAAGCCACGGATCTGCTGGGGCAGGGCGGCGATCTCGACTGCCAGCGCGTGATTCTCCGGCGCGAGGCCGTCCAGCAGGCGACAGACGGTGTGCTCGTAGTCCGCGATCAAGCGGCGCTCCAGGCGCCGGTCGGCGCTGTAGCCGAACGGGTCGAAGGGCGTCCCGCGCAGGAAGCGCAGGCGCGCCAGCCAGCGCATCGCCGTGAAGATCCAGCGCCCGTAGCGGCGCTTGCGCGGGCGGCCGGTCTCGCGGTCGCGCTTTGCCCAGAGCGGCGGCGCCAGCAGGGGCGCCACGCGGAACCCGCCCTCGAACTGCTGGGCGAGCTGGCGCGCGAACTCGGGATCGCTGTACAGGCGAGCGACCTCGTACTCGTCCTTGTAAGCCAGCAGCTTGTGGTAGCCCTCCGCCACTGCACAGCCGAGTGCCTCGCTCGCGGCGCCCACGCTGCGCTCGGCGCCGCGCACCCGCGCGACCAGGCCGCGGTAGCGCTGGGCGAGCGCCTCATCCTGGTAGGCGCGCAAGCGCGCCGCTCGCCGCTCGATGAGCTCGTCGAGCGTGGTCTCGGAAGCGGCGGGTGCAGGCGCCGCCGGCAATGCCTTCGGGTCGTGGGCCGCCAGCCGTCCCAGCTGGAAGGCCTGCCGGTTCATCTCGACCGCGGTTCCGTTCAGCTCGATGGCGCCGAGCAAGGCGGCCTCGGACAGGGGAATCAGGCCCTGCTGGAACGCGTAGCCGACCATCAGCAGGTTTGCCGCGATCTCGTCGCCGAGCACGCGGCGCGCCAGTTCGGTCGCCGGTACGCTGGAACTCGTGCGGCACTGCGCAGCGATGCGCGTCTGCAGGGCCTCCGCGTCGTAGCGAACCTCGTTATCGAGCACGAATTCCGCGGTCGGTGCCACGTGCGGGTTCACCAGCCCGGCGCTCCGCCGAGGCTCCAGGCGCGCCAGCGCCTCGGGGCCGGCGGCGACCACGGGATCGCAGGCCAGCAGCAAGTCGGTCTGGCCCACCGGGATGCGCGGCACATGCAGGCTCTCGCGGCTGGCGGCAAGGCGCACATGCGAGGTGACCGCACCGCCCTTCTGGGCGAGGCCGGTCATGTCGAGCAGGGTAGCGGCCTTGCCGTCCAGGTGGGCCGCCATGCCGAGCAAGGCGCCGATCGTCACCACACCCGTACCACCGATGCCGGTGACCAGCACGTTCCAGGGCTCTTCGAGCGCGCCGGCAAACGGCGTGGGCTCGGGCAGGCGCTCCAGCGCCGCCGGGTCGAGCGCGCTGCGCTCGCGGCGCAGCGAGCCGCCGCGCACCTCGACGAACGCGGGGCAGAGCCCCTCTGCGCACGAGTAGTCCTTGTTGCAGGCCGACTGGTTGATGCGGCGCTTGCGCCCGAGCTCGGTCTCGAGCGGCTCGACCGCCGCGCAATTCGACTGCACGGAGCAGTCCCCGCAGCCCTCGCACACCTCGGGGTGGATGAAGAGCCGCAGTTCGGGATCGGGCGCCAGGCCGCGCTTGCGCCGCCGGCGCAGTTCGGCCGCGCAGGTCTGATCGTAGACCAGCACCGTGCAGCCCGGCGTCTCGCGCAATTCGCGGTGCACGGCGTCGAGCGCCTGGCGGGGTTGCACGGTCACGCCGGGCGCGAAGTCCGCGTGGGCGCCGTAGCGCGAAGGGTCGTCGCTCAGCACCGCGATACGCTGCACGCCTTCGGCCGCGAGCTGCCGGGTGATCTGCGGGACCGTGAGCGGACCGTCGACGGACTGGCCGCCGGTCATGGCGACGGCGTCGTTGTACAGCAGCTTGAAGGTGATGTTGCGACCGGCGGCGACCGCGGCGCGGATCGCCAGGGTGCCGGAGTGGTAGTAGGTGCCGTCGCCCAGATTCGCGAACACGTGCGCTTCGTCCGTGAAAGGCGCCTGGCCGAGCCACTGCACGCCCTCTCCGCCCATCTGCGAGACGGTGTCCGTGTTCCGGTCCATCCACTGGACCATGTAGTGACAGCCGATGCCGGCCAGGCCGCGGCTGCCCTCGGGCAGCGCCGTCGAGCGGTTGTGCGGGCAGCCCGCGCAGTAGAACGGCAGGCGTACCGGTCCAGCATCCAGCTCTCCCAGTACGCGCTCGCGCGCCTCGAGCTGCGCAAGGCGCTCGTCGAGCCGCGCGCTGTGCGGCCGGCGCGGCAGGCGAGCCGCGATCGCGCGGGCGATGCGGCCCGGCGACAGGTCTGCGGTCGGCGCCAGCAGCCAGGCGCCCTGCTCGTCGCGCTTGCCCAGCACCCGCGGGCCGTGGCGGCGAGCGTCGTGCAGGTGTTCCTTCAGCTGGCCCTCGACCAGTCCGCGCTTCTCCTCGACCACCAGGATCTGCTCGAGCCCTTCCGCGAAGGACAGCACTCCCTGCGGCTCGAGCGGCCAGCTCATGCCCACCTTGTACAGGCGAATACCGGCCTCGCGCGCCTCCGCCTCGCCGATCCCCAGGTCCGCGAGCGCCTGCAGCACGTCGAGGTGCGCCTTGCCCGTGGTGACGATTCCCAGGCGCGCGTCCGGGGCGTCGAGCACGACCCGGTCCAGGCGGTTCGCTCGCGCGTAGGCGAGGGCGGCCGGGAGCTTGTGGGCGTGCAGCAGCTCCTCCTGCGCGAGCGGGGCCACGCCCGGGCGGAAGTTCAGGCCGCCGGGCGGCAGCTCGAGCTCCGGCAGCACGATCCGCACCCGGTCCAGGTCCGCCTCGACGCTGGCTGCGCTGTCCATCGTGTCGGCCAGCGCGATCAGCCCGGTCCAGAGCCCGGAGAAGCGCGACAGCGCCCAGCCGTGCAGGCCGAAGTCGAGCACCTCCTGCACGTCCGCCGGATTCAACACCGGGATGCCGGCGTCGAGCAGGGCTAGTTCGCTCTGACTGGGCATGGTGGACGACTTGCAGGCGTGGTCGTCGCCGCACACCGCGAGCACGCCGCCGTTCCGCGAGCTGCCGGCGGCATTGGCGTGCTTCAGGGCATCGCCGGCGCGATCGACACCCGGCGCCTTGCCGTACCACAGGCCGAACACCCCGGCGACGCGGGCGCCCCGGAACGCGTTGACCTGCTGCGAGCCCCAGACCGCAGTCGCGCCCAGCTCTTCGTTCACGGCGGGCAGGAACTCGATGCGCCGCGGCTCGAGGTGCGCGCGGGCCGCCCAGAGCTGGCGGTCGAGGCCGGCCAGCGGAGAGCCCCGATAGCCGGACACGAAGCCCGCGGTCTCGAGCCCCGCGAGGGCGTCGCGCCGAGCCTGGACCAGCAGCAGGCGTACCAGCGCCTGGATCCCGGTCAGGAAGATCGGGCCCTGGCTTTCCGTGAACTTGTCGTCGAGCGAGACGTCGAGTCGGGACATCGCTCGTCCTCCCCCGGATCTCTGACCCCGGGATAGTCTCTCGAATTCTACGGGGAATTTCCTTGTAATCTCTCCCTTATCGGCGATAGTCTGGCAATATCATGCCCCATATAATGATAGAATTGGAATAAATTGTCTGATTCTTCCGTCATCGATGCCATCGATCGCGGGATCCTGGCCGTACTCCAGCAGGACGCGAGCCTCTCGAACGCGCAACTGGCCGCGCGGGTCGGGCTGTCTCCCTCGCCTTGCTGGCGGCGCGTGCGGCGCCTCGAGCGCGAGGGGGTGATCCGGGGCCGGGTCGCCCTGCTCGATCTCGACAAGCTCGGCATGGGCATCGTGGTGTTCGCGAGCGTCAAGCTCTCGGGGCACGGGCGCCAGGCGTTGCCCGAGTTCGAGTCGGCGATCCGCGAGTACCCCGAGGTGCTCGAGTGCTACACCGTGACCGGCGAGGTCGACTTCATCCTGCGCATCGTTACCCAGGACATGCACACCTACGAAGACTTTCTGCGACACCACCTGCTGCAGATGCCCACGGTCGCGGAGGTGCACTCGACGATCGCGTTGACCCAGGTGAAGTACACCACCGCACTGCCGATCGGCCCGCTCCCGGCCTAGCAAGGGCCCGCTATCCTCCAGACCATGCGCGCGACTCGCGACCGGGTCCCCGGTCACCTGCGCCAGTTCGTGGTCGAGCAGGAGTACTCGGCCTACGACGAGATCGATCAGGCGGTCTGGCGCTTCGTGCTACTTCAGACCTACGCGCGATTGTGTGAGACGGCGCACCCGGCCTACGTGCAGGGATTGGAGCGCACGGGCATCGAGCCGGAGCGCATTCCGCGCATCGCCGAGATGGACCGGCGGCTCCGGGAGTTCGGCTGGGGGGCCGTCGCAGTGGACGGCTTCATTCCCCCGCGCGCGTTCCAGGAATTCCAGGCGCTGGGCATCCTGACGATCGCAGTCGATATCCGGCGTCCCGAACACCTGGCCTACACACCGGCGCCGGACATCCTCCACGAGTCGGCCGGGCACGCCCCGATCCTCCCGGACCCGGGCTACCGCCGCTACCTGCAGGCCTTCGGCGCCGTCGGTGCGCGCGCCTTTTCCACGCCGGCGGATCGGGCGATGTACCAGGCGATCCATCGACTCTCGGAGCTGAAGGAGCGAGCCCTTGTCTCGCCGCAGGAGTTCGCCGCGGCCGAGCGGGCGCTGGCGCGTGCCGGGGCGGCGCTGGGCCCGCCGAGCGAGGTGGCGCTGCTCTCGCGCCTGCACTGGTGGACTGTCGAGTACGGCCTGCTGGGGACTCCCGACGATTACCGGCTGTACGGCGCGGGCCTGCTCTCTTCGCTCGGCGAGAGCCACTCCTGTCGACGCCCCGAGGTGCGCAAGCTTCCGTTCGACGCCGGCTGTCTCGAGCTGGACTACGACATCACGCAGCCCCAGCCGCAGCTCTTCGTGGCCGAGAGCTTCGAGCAGCTCGAGAGTGTGCTCGAGGGAGTCGCGTCGAACCTGGCGCAGCGCCGCGGCGGGGCGCTTGCCCTGGAGCGCGCGGTCGACAGCCAGGAGCTCGCCACGGTCGAACTCGACAGCGGCATCCAGATCATCGGCGTCCTGTCGGCCGTGGCCGGTCCTGGCGGCGATCCGGACTGGCTGAGCTTCGCCGGTCCCTGCGCACTCGCGTGCGACGGGCGCATCCTGTCTGGCCGCGGACGCGCGGTGCACCCGGACGGTCTGCAGTTTCCGTTTGGCCGGCTGGCCGACGGGAGTGCGCTTTCGGCTAGCCACGCCGACGCGGTGCCGCGCGAGGTCGACTTGTTGTTTCGCTCTGGCGTGCGCGTCACGGGCCGGCGCGCACGCGTGGTCGCGGGCCAGGACGGACGCCTGCTCGCGCTCACCGTCGAGGGCTGCCGCGTGACGCGTGGGCCGGAGCAGCTGTGGAGCCGAGAGCAGGAGCTCTTCGTTCTGCCGGTTGGCGAGTGTGTGCGCGCCGCCTACGCGGGTCCGTCGGACCCGGGCTTCCACCCCGAAACGCAGTTCTCGACGCGTCGCGTGCCCTCGCGCAAGGTCTACGCCGGCGAGACAGCCCGGCTGCTGTCGCTCTACCGCAGCGCGCTGCGCCTCTGGGAGAAGCCCGAGGCGCCCGAGCTGGTGGCCGGCTTCGAGGAGCTCGAGGACGCGCTATGCGAGGAGTTTCCGGACAACTGGCTGTTGCGTTGGAATCTGCTCGAGTGCCTGTGCAAGGTGGGCCGCGGCTCTG
>CAXMNF010000178.1:0-5160 GCA_964194645.1 uncultured Gammaproteobacteria bacterium | reverse complement strand
CGATGATACCGCGGCGGGCCCGGCGACCCGGTGTGAAACCTTTTTGTGCCCGTACGGTCCTACACGCAGGAGGTTGGCGAGATGAGTTGCTGGATCGAGACCGCGGGGCCGCGCGACGAGCCGCTGACGCTGCTCGACCTGGTGGCAGCCGTGAGCACCGTCGCCGAGAGCGAGCGCGACGCCGTCCAGATCGTGAGGCAGTTGCTCGACTCCGGCTGCGTGCGCAGGGCGGGGAACTCAAAGGAGGTGCACCTCCAGGGCTCGGTGGAGCAGCCCGCCGCCGCCGCTTAGCGCGCTCCGCGCGCCCTTGTGCGGCGCCCTCTGGCCCGTATCATGCGAGCCGATCCCAGGGGAGCGGCCGATGAGCGTCCAGATCGAGGAGACCGGACCGGTCGAGCGGAAGCTGCGCATCGAAATCCCGACCGCCGAGGTGGACGCCGCGTTCGACCAGGTCTACCGGGGGATGAAGCAGGCGGCGCGCATTCCCGGCTTTCGCAAGGGAAAGGTCCCGCACAGCGTTGTGCAGCGCTACTTCGGCGAGCGGGCGCGTGGCGAAGTGCTGGAGCGCGTCGTGCAAGAGTCGCTCGGGAAGGCGCTCGACGGGAGCGGGCTCGACGTGATCGGCGAGCCGCGCATCGATCCGCAGTCCCTGCCCAGCGAGGGCGAGCCCTACGCGTACGAGGCCCTGGTCGACATCCGCCCGACCATCGAGCTGCAGAAGGTCCGCGGGCTCGAGGTCCCCGAGCCCGAGCTGCCCGAGCCCGAGCAGGACCCGATCGAGGCCCACCTGGAGCACCTGCGTCTGCAGCAGGCCCAGGTTCTGGAAGAGGTCGAAGGGGTGGCCGCGGCGCGCGGGCACCTGGCCGTGATCGACTACGACGCCGGCGTCGAGGGCCAGCCCTTCGAGGGTGGAGCGGGCAAGGAGACCGTCGTGGAGCTCGGCGAGGGCCGTGCGATCCCCGGCCTGGAGGACGAGCTGCTGGGGCTCACAGTCGGTCAGACCCGCGACTTCGACCTGCAGCTGCCCGAGAGCTACCCGGCGGAGGCGGCTGCCGGCAAGACCGCGCGCTTCTCGGTGAAACTCGTGGGGCTGAAGCGACGCGAGCTGCCCGACCTGGACGATGACTTCGCCAAGGATGTGTCCGACTTCGCGGACCTGGAGGAGCTGCGCGCCAGCCTGCGCGAACGCCTGGGGCAGTCGCGCGGGCAGGAGCGCGAGCGCCGCCTGCGCGAGGCCGTGATCGACGCGGCGCTCGCCGCGAATCCCTTCCCGGTGCCCGAGACCCTGGTGGAGCGGCAGCTCCACTCCCGCATCTCGCGCGCCGCGCAGCAGCTCCAGCAGCTTCCCGAGGAGCAGCTTCGCGAGCTGGTCGGCTCGTGGCGCGAGGAGTGGCGGCCTGCGGCCGAGCGCGACGTACGCATGGCATTGCTGGTGCCGGCGATCCAGCAAGCGGAAGGCATCGAGGTGAGCGACGAGGACGTGGACGAGCAGATCTCCGAGCTCGCAAAGGAGCAGGATGAGTCGCTCGCGCAGCTCAAGCGCAAGTACCGCGAACAAGGTGTTCTCGAGTCGCTGCGCCACGGTCTGGTGGAGCGCCGCGTAGTTGATTTCCTGGTTGCGGAAGCTACCGTCTCAAATCGCTAACCTCCCGTAAAGCGAAGGGAAACCCATTCTGGGTGGCGGAAGTTCCCCCTCTCTCCGTCCGCTATAATGAAGGCCATGTCGATGCTGATTCCAATGGTCGTCGAGCAGTCGCACCGGGGGGAGCGCTCCTACGACATCTACTCTCGCCTGCTCAAGGACCGCATCGTCTTCCTGGGTACGCCCATCCAAGACGATGTCGCCAACCTGGTCATCGCCCAGTTGCTCTTTCTCGAGGCGGAAGACCCCGAGAAGGATGTCCACCTCTACATCAACTCCCCAGGTGGGGACGTGAACGCGGGCCTGGGCATCTATGACGCCATGCAGTACGTGGCGCCCCGCATCCAGACGATCTGCATGGGACAGGCCGCCAGCATGGGCGCGATCCTGTTGGCCGCCGGCGCTCCCGGCTTGCGCTCCGCGCTGCCGCACTCCCGGCTCATGATCCACCAGCCCCTGGCGGGGGTGAGCGGTCAGGCGTCCGACATCCAGATCCATGCCGAGGAGATCCTGAAGATCCGCGAGAAGCTGAACGAGATCCTGGCCCATCACACCGGCCGGGAAGTGGCCGAGGTGGAGACAAACACCGAGCGGGACCGCTTCATGTCCGCGGAAGAGGCGCTGGACTATGGAATCATCGACCGGATCATGGAGCGCCACAGCGCGAACGCGGAGAGCGGCGCGGGGGGGGCGCGGGCGTGAAGAAGAAGGAAGAGGGCACGAACGTCGCTTGCTCCTTCTGCGGCAAGAGCCAGAAGGAGGTCAAGAAGCTGATCGCCGGCCCTACGGTCTACATCTGCGACGAGTGCATCGAGCTGTGCAACGACATCATCGCGGAAGAGGCCAGCCGAGACACCGACTCCGAGTCGTCTTCGGTTCCCAAGCCCAGGGAAATCAACGAGATCCTGGACTCCTACGTGATCGGTCAGGACCGCGCCAAGAAGGTGCTGTCGGTGGCCGTGCACAATCACTACCGGCGCATCGAGAACCAGTCTGTGGTGGGTGACGTGGAGCTGCAGAAGTCGAACGTCCTGCTGCTCGGCCCGACCGGCTCCGGCAAGACCTTGCTGGCCCAGACCCTGGCCAAGATCATCGATGTGCCCTTCACGATCGCCGACGCGACCACCTTGACCGAGGCTGGCTACGTGGGCGAGGACGTCGAGAACATCATCCTGAACCTGCTCCAGTCGGCGAACTACGACGTGGAGAAGGCGCAGCGCGGCATCGTCTACATCGACGAGATCGACAAGATCGCGCGCAAGAGCGAGAACCCCTCGATCACGCGCGATGTCTCGGGCGAGGGCGTGCAGCAGGCGCTGCTCAAGATCATCGAGGGCACGGTCGCGAACGTGCCGCCGAAGGGCGGGCGCAAGCACCCGCAGCAGGAGTTCGTGCAGGTCGATACGACCGACATCCTGTTCATCTGCGGCGGGGCCTTCCACGGTCTGGAAGACGTGATCGAGCGGCGCATCGGCGTGCGCGGCATGGGCTTCGGAGCCGAACTCACCAAGAAGTCCCGCAAGCGCCTCGGTGAGACGCTGCGCGAGGTGCAGAACGAAGACCTGCTCAAGTTCGGAATGATCCCGGAGTTCGTCGGCCGGCTGCCGGTCGTGGCAACGCTCGAGGAGCTCGATGAGGACGCCCTGATGCGCATCCTGACCGAGCCGAAGAATGCCCTCACCAAGCAGTACCAGAAGATGATGGAGCTCGAAGGCGTGAGCCTGCGCTTCACCGATCCCGCGCTGGGTGCGGTGGCCCGGGTGGCCCTGAAGCGCAAGGCTGGCGCGCGCGGTCTGCGCTCGATCCTGGAACAGACTATGCTCGACATCATGTACGAGATGCCGTCGCGCAACGACGTGTCGGAAGTGGTGATCAGCGAGGAAGTCATCGTCAATGGTGCGGAGCCGATGATCGTCTACGATCAGGCTGAGAGCGCCTAGGGAGAGCGGCATGGCGATTTTCAAGGGCGATGACGACGGGAGCGAGCCGACCGAGCCGACCACCGCCGGTTCCGAGGTTCTGACGGTCCCGCTGCTGCCGCTGCGCGACATCGTCGTGTTTCCGCACATGGTCGTGCCGCTGTTCGTGGGCCGCGAGAAGTCGGTGCGGGCGCTCGACGAGGCCATGCAGCGCGACCGCGCGCTGCTGCTCTCGGCGCAGACCGACGCCCGGACCGACAATCCGGGCAAGGACGACGTGCACGCGCTCGGCACGCTCGGCACGATCGTGCAATTGGTGAAGCTGCCCGACGGCACCGTCAAGGTGCTGGTCGAGGGCAAGCGCCGCGCGCGCATCGAGGGGTTCGAGGAGGGCGACGACTTCTTCATGGTGCGGGTCGCAGCGCTGGACGAGAGCGAGCAGACCAGCGTCGAGACCGAGGCGCTGATGCGCACCGTGGCGTCGAGCTTCGAGCAGTACGTGAAGCTCAACAAGAAGGTCCCGCCCGAGATGGTCTCGACCGTGCAGAGCATCTCGGATCCGGGCCGCCTGGGCGACACGATCGTCGCGCACCTGAACCTGAAGATCGAAGACAAGCAGCGCATCCTGGAGATCGCCAGCCCCCGCGAGCGCATCGAAGAGGTGTTCGCGCTGATGCAGGGCGAGATCGACGTGCTGCAGGTCGAGGGACGCATCCGCTCGCGCGTGAAGAAGCAGATGGAGCGCTCGCAAAAGGAGTACTACCTGAACGAGCAGATGCGCGCGATCCAGAAGGAGCTCGGCGAGAAGGACGAGTTCAAGAACGAGGTCCAGGAGCTGGAGGAGCGCCTGAAGGCGCTGCCCGCGCTCGACGAAGCCAAGGAGAAGTGCGAGAAGGAGATCCGGAAGCTCAAGATGATGTCGCCCATGTCGGCCGAGGCGACGGTCGTGCGCAACTACATCGACTGGATCCTCTCGCTGCCCTGGGGCGACTACGCCGAGGAGAACGCCGAAATCGATGAGGACGAGCAGATCCTGGAAGGGGATCACTACGGACTCGAGAAGCCCAAGGAGCGCATCCTCGAGTACCTGTCGGTGCAGGCCCTGGTCGAGAAGCTGAAGGGCCCGATCCTGTGCCTGGTGGGCCCCCCGGGCGTGGGCAAGACATCGCTCGGCCGTTCGATCGCGAACGCCACCGGGCGCGATTTCGTGCGCGTGAGTCTGGGCGGCGTGCGCGACGAGGCCGAGATCCGCGGACACCGCCGCACCTACATCGGCGCGCTGCCGGGCAAGATCATCCAGGGCCTGAAGAAGGCCGGCTCGGGCAATCCCGTCTTCCTGCTCGACGAGGTCGACAAGATGTCGATTGATTTCCGCGGCGATCCGAGCTCGGCGCTGCTCGAGGTGCTCGACCCGGAGCAGAACAACACCTTCAACGACCACTACCTGGACCTGGACTATGACCTGTCGAGGGTCATGTTCATCACTACGGCGAACACGCTGGAGAGCATCCCGCGGCCGCTCCAGGACCGCATGGAGATCATCCACATCCCCGGCTACATCGAGGAGGAGAAGCTCCACATCGCCAAGGGCTTCCTGGT
>CAXMNF010000177.1:0-1507 GCA_964194645.1 uncultured Gammaproteobacteria bacterium | reverse complement strand
GCCGGCGTGCTCGAGCATCATCCCGGCCACCGTCAGGACCGTCTCGTCATCGTCGACGAGCAGCACGGTCCCGCTCCCACGCCAGCTTCCAACCCCGCTCGCGAACTTCTGGAGGGGAATCGCGGTCCGGGTGATCGCCGGGAAGAGAACCTTGAAGGTCGTGCCCCCATTCACTTCGCTGTAGATCTTGATCGCCCCCGCGTGCCCTCGGACGATCCCGAGGACCGCGGCGAGTCCGAGGGGATAGGAATTATTAGCTGCGTTTCATGCACGTCCGATAAGTACGAGTTCAGTCAACTACCCTTGTAGTACCCAGATAGAGATGTCCGCTTTCTCCAAAGTAGAGATGTCCGCTTTCTCCAGCCGCCCGCGGTACCCCCGCGGGCATGGAGACAGTGAGCATGAGCTACGAGGAGCTGGATCGCGTGGGCGTGATCGAGCGGGTGATCGAGAAGCGGCTGACGCAGCGTGAGGCCGCAAGGATGCTGGGCCTGACGAGCCGGCAGGTGCGTCGGCTCCGCGGAGCCTACGAGCAGGACGGTGCCCGGGCCTTGGCATCGAAGCATCGTGGCAGGCCCAGCAACCGGCGGCTGCCTTGCGAGCTACGCCGGCAGGCGCTTGCGACGGTCCGCAGCCAGTACGAGGGCTTCGGTCCGACGCTCGCCCATGAGAAGCTGACGGAGCGGCACGACTTTCGGCTCTCGGTCGAGACGCTCCGGCACTGGATGATCGAGGACGGCCTGTGGGTCCCCCGGGCTCGCCGAGAGCCGCGGATCCAGCAGCCCCGGCGGCGTCGGCCGTGTCGCGGCGAGCTCATCCAGATCGACGGCTGCGACCACGAGTGGTTCGAGGAGCGCGCCGGGCGCTGCACCCTGCTGGTGTTCGTAGACGATGCAACGAGCGCCTTGATGGAGCTTCGGTTCTGCGAGTCGGAGTCGGCGTTTTCCTACTTCGCGGCGACGAGGTCCTACCTCGAGCAGCACGGCAAGCCGGTAGCCCTCTACAGCGACAAGGCCGGGGTGTTCCGCGTGAACCGGAAGGAGCCCCACGATGGGGCTGGCGTCACGCAGTTCAGCCGAGCCCTGGGCAGCCTGAACATCGACATTCTCTGTGCCAACACGCCTGCGGCGAAGGGCCGTGTCGAGCGCGCTCACCTGACGCTGCAAGACCGACTGGTGAAGGAACTCCGGCTGCGCGGGATCAACGACATCGAGGCCGCGAACGCTCTCGCCCCGGAGTTCATCGCGGACTACAACCGCCGGTTCGCGCGAGCTCCGCGGAGCGAGCACGACGCTCACCGCCCCCTGCAGCCGACGGACGACCTGGCTCGCATCTTCAGCTGGCAGGAGACCCGCCTCGTTTCGAAGAGCCTGACCCTGAACTACAAGCGGGTGCTGTACGTCCTGGACCCGAGCGGCGCCGCGCGGACTGCGCGCGGAAAGAGGGTCGGTATCGAGGAGCGGGAAGACGGCTCACTGAGCTTCTGGCACGGCGAGCACGCGTTGCT
>CAXMNF010000176.1:0-2859 GCA_964194645.1 uncultured Gammaproteobacteria bacterium | reverse complement strand
CGCCATCCAGAAGGGAAACCGGGACCGGCTCGAGGCCGCCCTGTCGGTGCTGGAGCAGGGGTGATCCGAGTCGCCGTGGTCGGCGCCGCCGGGCGCATGGGCACCCACGTGCTGCGCGCCGTGGAGCAGGCCGAGAACCTGGCCGTGGCCTCGGCCGTCGAGTACGCCGCCCACCCCGACCTGGGCAAGGAAGTCTCGCCCGGAATTCCGCTTTCCGCGGACCTGGCGACAGCGCTCGAGAACGCGCAGGTGGCCATTGATTTCTCGACCCCGGGGGGCAGCGCGGCACTGGCGCGCGCGGCGGCGCCGAAGGGCGTGGCCCTGGTGATCGCCACGACCGGGCTCGACGACCAGCAGAGCGCGGCGCTCGAGCAGGCGGCCCAGCGGGTCGCGGTGGTGCGCTCCGCGAACTTCTCGCTCGGCGTCGCGGCGCTGGTCGGCCTGGTCGAGCAGGCCGTGAAGGCGCTGCCCGACTACGAGATCGAGGTGCTCGAGATGCACCACAGCCGCAAGGCGGACGCGCCGAGCGGCACGGCGCTCTGGCTGGCCGAGGCGGCGGCCGCCGCGCGCGGACAGAAGCTCGCCGACGTGGCCACCTATCACCGCGAGGGACAGACGGGCCCGCGCCCTCCCGATGCGATCGGTATGCAGACCTTGCGCGGCGGCGACGTGGTCGGCGAACACACCGTCTACCTGGTAGGCCGGGGCGAACGCCTCGAGCTCTCCCACCGCGCCCTATCCCGCGAGAACTTCGCCCGAGGCGCCGTCCAAGCCGCCCGCTGGGCAGCCACCCAGCCCCCAGGCCTCTACACCCTCCGCGACGTGCTCAGCTAGCGAAGCACGCCAACGGCCGAACCCCCGTTCCCCCCGTTCTCGTAGGAGAGCGACTTCCGAGTCGCTCTCCGTCGCGGCAAGGCGAGCTACGCTCGCCGTTAGGCCGCTAGTAAGGCGGACAGGCCCCCGGGACTACGTCCCGGGAGCCTGTCTCTCCTAGAGATCGTAGTAGAGCTCGAACTCGTGCGGGTGCGGGCGCAGGGCGACCTGGGCGCACTCGGACTCGCGCTTGTAGTCGAGCCAGGTCCGGATGGCGTCGTCGGTAAAGACGTCGCCCTGCAGCAGGAACTCGTGGTCGTTCTCGAGACAGTCGAGCGCCTCTTCCAGGCTCGCCGGCATCGACGGCACATGCGCCAGCTCCTGGGGCGAGAGCGAGTAGATGTCCTTGTCGAGTGGCTCGCCCGGGTCGATCTTGCTCTCGATCCCGTCCAGGCCCGCCATCATCATGGCCGTGAAGGCCAGGTACGGGTTGCTCTGGGGATCGGGGAAGCGGATCTCGACGCGCTTCGCCTTCGGCGACGGCGAGTACATGGGAATCCGGGCCGCCGCCGAGCGGTTGCGGCTCGAGTAGGCCAGGGTGACCGGAGCCTCGAAGCCCGGCACCAGCCGCTTGTACGAGTTGGTGGTCGGGTTCGTGAAGGCCGCGAGCGACCGCGCGTGCTTGAGCACGCCACCGATGTAGTGCAGGCACATCTGCGAGACGCCCGCGTACTCGTTGCCCGCGAAGAGCGGCTTCCCGTCCTTCCAGAGCGACTGGTGCACGTGCATGCCGGAACCGTTGTCGTCGAAGATGGGCTTCGGCATGAAGGTCACGCTCTTGCCCGCGGCGCGCGCCACGTTCTTGGTCACGTACTTGTAGAGCATCAGCTGGTCGGCCATCTCGAGCAGCGGTGCGAAGCGCATGTCGATCTCGGCCTGGCCGGCAGTGCCGACCTCGTGGTGGTGCGCCTCGATCGCGATCCCGAGCGCCTCCATCTGCACGACCATCTCGCTGCGCAGGTTCTGCAGGTGGTCAGTCGGCGGGACCGGGAAGTAGCCGCCCTTGTAGGCCGGCTTGTAGCCCAGGTTGGGTCCCTCGTCGCGACCGCTGTTCCAGCGCCCCTCGACCGAGTCGACGGAGTAGAAGCCCCCGCTCTGCGAGGTGTGGAAGCGCACGTCGTCGAAGATGAAGAACTCGGCCTCCGGCCCGAAGTAGGCGGTGTCGGCAATGCCGGTGAGCTTCAGGTAGTTGATCGCCTTGCGCGCGATGTGGCGCGGATCGCGCGAGTAGGGCTCGCGCGTGATCGGATCCACGATGTTGCAGATCATCGACAAGGTCGGGTGGCTGCAGAACGGGTCCATCATGGCCGTCGCGGGGTCCGGGACCATCAGCATGTCGCTCGAGTCGATCGACTGCCAGCCGCGGATGCTCGAGCCGTCGAAGCCGAGCCCCTCCTCGAAGACGGACTCCTCGAGCTCGTGCATCGGGTAGGAGCAGTGGTTCCACATGCCCGGCCAGTCGATGAACTTCAGGTCGACGAGCTGGGCGCCGTTATCGCTGGCGAACTTGAGGACTTCCTTGGGGCTGCGCTTTTTGTGCATGGCTTCTCCTAGCAAAGAGCCGGTTTGAAGACGCTTGGCCTAGATGGCCTCTTCGCCGCGCTCGCCGGTGCGAATCCGGATGGCGTCGGTCAGGGGGCTGACGAAGATCTTGCCGTCCCCGATGCTCCCGGTGTTGGCGGCGGCCTGGATCGCCTCGGTGACCTTCGCGAGCATGTCGTCTGGGATCACGACCTCGACCTTGACCTTGGGCAGGAAGTCGACCACGTACTCCGCGCCGCGGTACAGCTCGGTATGGCCCTTCTGGCGGCCAAAGCCCCGGACCTCGGACACAGTGATGCCCAGGATGCCGACGGCATTCAGGGCTTCCTTCACCTCGTCGAGCTTGAAGGGCTTGATGATCGCTTCAATCTTTTGCATCCGGGGCTTCCGTGGGGGCGGGTAGCAAGCAGCATACCAGCTGCAAGCGAAACAGGGCCCGTCTCC
>CAXMNF010000175.1:0-6422 GCA_964194645.1 uncultured Gammaproteobacteria bacterium | reverse complement strand
GCCACGACCATGCTCCACTCGCTGCCCCAGGCCGTGTAAGTGCCGCCGTACGGGATCACCGCGAAGCTGACCATGGCGGGAACCACGGCGATGAACGGACAGATCATGTGCAGGAAGCGGTTGGCGCCGGTCGGCGCCATGTCTTCCTTGGTGAACAGCTTGATCGTGTCGGCTATCGGGTGCAGCAACCCGATCGCCCGGATGCCGAAGACGCTCGCGCGGTTCGCGCCGATCCGGTCCTGCATCAGCGCGCTCTGCTTGCGCTCGACCCAGGTCATGATCGGCGTGAACACCAGGGCGATCACGGAGTAGATGAATAAGGCGACGACGACCGTCGAGGTTTCCATCTACTGGAGCTCGAGACCCTGGTCACCGACCGTGTCGAGGTCGATGCCGGCGAAGGCCGGCACGGACTCGGCCAGCCGCTTGCCGGCGGCGCGGGGGTCGAAGCGGGCGGCCCAGCCCTCCAGGCCGGCCGCGGCAGCGAGCTGGCGCAGCACCTCGCCCTCGGCCCAGGCCTCGAAGTGCGGCTCGACCAGCGCAGCAAAGCGCTGCACGCGCCCCGCGTGGTTCGTGAAGCTGCCCTCGCGTTCGGCGAAGCTGCGTGCGGGCAGCACGATCTGCGCGTCCGCCGCCAACTCCGACTCGTGCGTGTCGATCAGGATCCGCAGCTCGACCTGAGCCAGAGCGGCCGCGGGCGTACTGTGGCCCAATACGATCGCCACGGCGGCAGGCCCGAGCGCGGCCGGGCTCTCCGCGAAGCCGAGCGCGCGCGCGCCCGCCGCGTTCGGCGCCTTCTCAGCCTTGATCAAGATCTCGTCGGCAGCACCGGTCGGCACCGTGAAGCCGCCGGACTCGCCGCCCAGCGCCTCGATCAGCTCGCGCAGCACGAACAGATCCTCGTTGGGCGTGAACGGCGAGGCCACGCAGACGATGCGACCGCCGGTCTCACGGGCAGCACGCAGGGCGGCGCCGGCCGCCTTCATGGCGCTCCGGTATTCGGTCGGCTTGCCGCGCACGCGGGCGCGCTCCAGCCGACCCTCCGCGATCGTCTTGTACGAGAGCCGGCCGGAGTCGCACATCCAGGTGTCGTTCACGGCGTCGTTGCGGCGCGGCACGTAGCGGTACACGCGGTTGTTCGAGAGGCTCGCCGAGACGTTGCAACCGTTCGAGCACTGGTTGCACACGCTGTCGACGTCGTCGAGGAACCAGACGCGGATCTTGAAGCGGAAATCCTTGGTGGTGAGCGCACCGACAGGACAGAGGTCGGCCACATTCATCGAGTAGTCGTTGTCGAGCTCGGAGCCCGGGAAGACCTCGAGCAACGACTCGTCGCCGCGCTCGAACACGCCGAGCTCACCGGTCTTCGGGATCTCGCGGCAGAAGCGCACGCAGCGCCGGCACAGGATGCAGCGCTCCTGGTCGAACAGGATGGTCGGCCCGAGCGACGTGGCTTTCTTCGCGGGGCGGCGCGGTTCGTCGCTGCGCGCGTGCTTCACCCCGTAGTCGAACGCGTAGTCCTGGAGCTTGCACTCGCCCGCCTGGTCGCAGATCGGGCAGTCGAGCGGGTGGTTGACCAGCAGTAGCTCCATCACGCCCTGCCGCGCCTGCTCGACCCGCTCGTTTCGGGTGCGCACGACCATGCCGTCCCGCACCGCGGTGTTGCACGCGATCTGGAGCTTCGGCATGCCTTCGATCTCGACCTGGCAGAGCCGGCAGGAGCCGTCGATCGAGAGCTTCGGGTGCCAGCAGTAGTGGGGGATGTCGACCTCGGTCATCAGCAGGCCCAGGTCGTCGATCGCCTGCAAGACCGTTTTCCCCTCGTCGACCTCGTACTCGATTCCGTCGATGGTGATTTGCGGCATGCTAAAGCTCGAAGCTCCCCGGGAAGGGGCACTTCTCGGCTTGGATGTGCGCTTCGAAGTCCGGGCGGAAGCGGCGCATCAGGCCCTGGATCGGCCAGGCCGCGGCGTCGGCGAACGCGCAGATCGTCTGGCCCTCCATCAGGCCCGGCACGTCGGCCAGCACTTCGAGGTCGGCGGCGCTGCCGCGGCCCCGCTCGATGCGCTCGCACACCTTGTGGATCCAGGCCGTACCCTCGCGGCACTGGGTGCACTGGCCGCACGACTCGTCGCGGAAGAAGTACGAGATCACGCAGGCCACGCGCACCATGCAGGTCGTCTCGTCCATCACCATCACGCCGCCGGTACCGAGGTGCGTGCCGATCTCCGAGAGAAACTCTTCGGCCATGCGCACACCGATCTCCGACGGCGAGATCACCGGCATCGACATGCCACCCGGGATCACGGCCTTGAGCGCGCGCCCCCCGGCCACGCCGCCCGCGAGGTCGAGGATCTCGGAGAGCGGCGTGCCGAGTGGCAATTCGAACAGTCCCGGCCGCTCCACGTGTCCCGAGACACCGAAAAGCGTGGTGCCCGGGCTCTTCTCGGTGCCCGACTGCCGGAACCAGTCGACGCCGCGCTCCAGGATGAAGGGCACGTGCGCGAAGGTCTCCACGTTGTTCACGGTGGTGGGCAGACCGAATGCGCCGTGCTGCGCCGGAAACGGCGGCTTGTTGCGGGGCTGGCCCTTCTTGCCCTCGAGCGATTCGAGCAGTCCGGTCTCCTCGCCGCAGATGTACGCGCCCGCGCCAGAGTGCACGACCACGTCGTGCGCGAAGCCGCGCTTGTTCGCCACGTTGGCGCCCAGGTACCCGCGCTCGCGGCACTCGGCGACGGCCTCCTCAAGCCGCGCGATGCAGATCTGGTACTCGCCGCGCACGTAGATGAAGGTGCGTTCGGCGCCGGTCGCCCAGGCCGCAATCAGGATGCCCTCCAGGACCTGGAGCGGCGCGCGCTCCATGATCAGGCGGTCCTTGAACGAGCCGGGCTCGGACTCGTCGGCGTTGCAGACCAGCACCTTCACGCGGTCGCTCCGCTCGGGCATGAAGCTCCACTTGAGCCCGGTCGTGAAGCCGGCCCCGCCGCGGCCGCGCAGGCCCGACGACTTGACCGTCTCGATGACTTCTTGCGGCTGCATGGCCAGCGCCTGGCTCAGGCCCGCGAAGCCGCCCCGCGCCTCGTAGCCGGCAACCGTGCGGTACGCGTCGTCCCCGTAGTGCTCGGACAGGTAGCCGGTGACGTGGGGCGCCGTGATCAAGCGTCTACTCCAGGGCGTCGATGATGCGCCGCGCCGCTTCGGCGTCGAGGTTTTCGTGGTAGCTGCCGTCGACGCGCATGATCGGCGCGGTTCCGCAGGAGCCCAGGCACTCCTCGTGCCCGAGCGTGATGCGCCCATCGGGGGTGGTCTGGCCGGCGTGGATGCCGAGATGCGCCTCGACGGTCTTCAGCAGGCTGCGGCCGCCGCGCAACGAGCAGGGCAGGTTCGCGCAGAAGTAGACCTGGTGCCGGCCCTGTGGAGTCGTGTAGAACATGTTGTAGAAGGTCAGGACTTCCCAGACCTCGACTGGCGTGATCTCGAACAACTGCGCGACCTCGCGCGCCTGCACCTGGTCCACGAAACCCTGCTCGGCCTGCACCAGATAGAGCGCCGGCAGCAGGGCGCCGCGCTTCTGCGGGTAGCGCTCGAAGAGCGAATCGATCTTCTCGCGGGTCGCCGCCTGCATCAGTTCCAGTCCAGTCCGCCCTTCAGCCACTCGTACGCAAGACCTACGCTGATCACGAACAGGAAGATCATCATCGACAGGTAGCCGAACCATCCCAGCTCGTTGAAGACCACGGCCCACGGGTACAGGAAGACAATCTCGACGTCGAAGATGATGAACGACACCGCGACCATGTAGAACTTCACGCTGAAGCGCTGGTACGGCGAGCCGAGCTGGTGTTCGCCGCACTCGAACGGCTCGTCCTTCTCGGCAAAGCGCAAGCGCGGACCGAGCACCGACGTGATCAGGATGAACAGCGCAACCAGCCCCGAGCCGAGCGCGAGATACAGGCCGAGTCCCGCGTACTCCGACATCCCCCTACCACCGTGCCACCGTGCAGCCCGGCCGCGCGCAGCGCCCTGCAGGGCGGCGGCAGCGGGCGCAACGTCTTGAATTTCCGAGAGAAAGCGCGCCGAATGCTAGGAAGCCGACCCTGGGCTGTCAACCGCGTCCGCTGCCACTATGCTGTGCTGAGATGACGCCGGAAACGAAGGTCGGAAACCCGCTTCCGTGCGCAGTGCTCGGTGCTGGCAGCTTCGGCACCTGCCTGGCCATGCTGCTGGCCGAGAAGGGCTACGCGGTCGAGCTCTGGTCGCGGGACCCGCGCCTCGCCGAGGCCATCAACCGCGAGCGCCGCAACCCCCGCTATCTGTCGGATTTCGAGCTGCCGTCGGGGATCCGGGCCAGCGCGTCGCTCGAGCAGGCGCTCGACGGCAAGGAACTGGTGCTCTCGGTGATCCCGAGCCACGGCACGCGGGAGGTCTGGTCGAGGGCAAAGGACTACCTCGAGCCCAACGCGGTGCTGGTTTCGGCCAGCAAGGGATTGGAGGTGGGCACCGGGCTGACCGTCAGCCAGGTGCTGCGCCAGGTGCTGCCCGAGTCCGCGCACGAGCGGATTGTCGTGCTGTCGGGACCGAGCTTCGCCCACGAGGTCGCCGCACGGCGCCCGACGAATGTTTCGATCGCGTGCGAAAACGAGGGGTTCGCGATCGCGGCCCAGTCGATGCTGTCCTCCCCCCTGTTCCGCTGCTACTCCAATACCGACGTGATCGGCGTAGAGCTGGGCGGGGCGCTCAAGAACGTGATCGCGATCGCGGTCGGCGTCGTCGACGGCATGGAGGTGGGCCTGAACACGCGCGCGGCCGTGATCACGCGCGGCCTGGCCGAGGTGACGCGCCTCGGTGTGCAGCTGGGCGCCGACCCGCGCACCTTCCTGGGGCTCTCAGGCGTCGGCGACCTGACCTTGACCTGCACCGGCGACCTGTCGCGCAACCGGCAGGTGGGCCTCGAGATCGGACGCGGCCGCAAGCTCGACGAGATCCTGGGCGGTATGAACCAGGTGGCGGAAGGCGTGCGGACCGCTAAATCGGCGTACGAGCTGTCGCAGCGGCTCGGGGTGGACATGCCGATCACGCAGGAGTCCTACCTGGTGCTCTACGAGGGCAAGGACCACCGCCAGGCGATGAGCGATCTGATGCACCGGCAGCTCCGCAGTGAAACCGAGTAGGTTCCTTCCCGCACTCGCGGTTGTCCCGCTGCTGGCCGCCTGCGGCCCGAAGCTCGTGCGCGAGCCGGTCTTCACCAGCGAGAACGGCGGGGTCTCGGTCGAGCGGCGCCGCATGGTCGAGGGCGACCAGCCGGTCGCGCGCGGCTGGAAGCACCCGTCGGTGATCTCCGACGTGCGGCTCGCGCACATCCTGGCGCAGCTGCTCTACGAGGACCCAGACGGCGCCAAGCAGCCGCTGGTGCGTTCGGAGCACGTGTACGACCTGGCCGCCGGCATGGTGAAGGCGTTCGCGGCGGCCGGGCCCGACGACGAGGTCGTGGCGCGCCTGCTCTCGATCGAGAGGCGCATGGGCATTTTCACGGTGGAGAAGGTCACGGCGCTCCGCGCGCACTTCGAGCCGGACTTCCTGGTCCTGGAGCTGTTCGCCGTCGAGCGGGCGATCGACCGCGGGAGCCGGACCTACAGCGAGTCCGACTACCAGGCGCCCGCCAGCCTGCCGGACACGAAACTGTCCGTGAAGCTCGTGGCGGGCGAGTCGATCAGCCTGCGCGGCCCGCGCGGCTACCAGGTCGCGTGGCGCGACGCGGTGTTCGCCCGGCCCATCAGCCTGTCGCTGCGCGGTGGCAAGCTGCGCCGGCGCACCATCCTGATGGAGGCCGAACCCGAGGAACTGGCCCCCGAGCTGCCGGAGTCGGACCTGACGCCCGAGCAGCGCGAGGCTCAGCTTCGGGCGCTCGATGCACTGGACGCAGAGCGCCGCGCGGGCGGCGTGACCGAGGCGGAGTTCCAGCGCCGCCGCCGGCTGATCCTGGAGGGCCGGCTCGAGGATGCCGGCTACGGCCGGCAGCCTTGAGCGACCCGAACGCCCCGGCGCTGGTGCGCCGCATCCACATCGACACCGACCCCGGACTCGACGACCTGCTGGCGCTGGCCCTGGCGCTGGCCTCTCCTGAGCTGCGCGTGTGCGGCATCACCACAGTCGCCGGGAACGCGAGCATCGACGCCGTGACCGACAACGCGCAGCGCTTCCTGGCCCTGGCCGGCGTGGACGTGCCTCTCGGCCAGGGCGCGGCAGGGCCTCGCGCGCTCTCGCCGTCGTCGGCCGAGCCATACCACGGTCCGGACGGACGGCGCGGCATTCCGATTCCCGCGATCGACCGGCGGCCCTTGCGGCCGGCGCGCGAGGTCCTGCACGAGAGTCTGTCCGAGCAGCGCGTGCAGCAGATCGTGGCGCTCGGCCCGCTCACCAAC
>CAXMNF010000174.1:0-2374 GCA_964194645.1 uncultured Gammaproteobacteria bacterium | reverse complement strand
GACGACCGGCGCCAGTTCTGGGCAGGCGGGCTCGACGACAGCAAGATCTTCGTGTTCGACATGGCCAGCGACCCGGCCAAGCCGAAGCTCGTGAAGACGATCGACGACTTCGTGGATGAGAGTGGCGGAGTCGTGGGTCCGCACACGTTCTTCGCGCTGCCGGGGCGCATGCTGATCACCGGCCTGTCGAACTCGCGGGACTGGGGCGGCAAGACCGCCCTCGTCGAGTACAGCAACGACGGCGAGTTCGTGCGCACCACCTGGCTGCCCGAGGATGCCGAGTACGGCTACGACGCGCGCGTGAACCCGCGCCTGAACCGCATGCTGACCTCGTCGTTCACGGGCCACGCGAACTACATGCGCAAGCTCTCTGAACTGCTCGGCGACCCCGAGGCGATGAAGAACTTCGGCAACACCGTGGTGCTCTGGGATTATCACGCGCGAAAGCCGCTGCAGACCTTCCAGGTGCCGGGCGCGCCGCTAGAGATCCGCTGGGCGCTGCAGCCGGACCACCACTACGCGTTCACCACGACCGCGCTCACCGCCAAGCTCTGGGGAATCTTCCGCAAGGACGACGGCAGCTTCGAAGCGGTCGAGCTGGCCGACATCGGCGACCCGGCCAAGGTGCCGCTGCCGGTAGACATCAGCATCTCGGCCGACGACCGCTACCTGTTCGTCGACTCCTTCATGGACGGCATGGTGCGCGTCTTCGACGTCTCGAACCCGCGCCAGCCGAAGGTCGTGCTCGAGAAGAAGATCGGCGCGCAGGTCAACATGGTGTCGCAGTCCTGGGACGGGAAGCGCTTGTACTTCACGTCGTCCCTGCTGGCGAACTGGGACGGCACGGGCGCGCCGGACGACGAGCAGTTCCTGAAGGTGTTCGACTGGGACGGCAAGGACCTGAAGCCGCGCTTCTCGCTCGACTTCCGGGCGCTGGGTCTGGGCCGCCCGCACATCATGCGCTTCGGCCAGGAGCGCTTCTTCGCCGGACGCGGCGCGCCCGCGACGGGCGAATGAGCCGGCTGGCCGTCTGCGCCGCCACGGCGCTGCTCCTGGCGGGCAGCGCTGCGGCGCACGACGGGCGCGAGCACCTGGCAGCACCGGCGCCCGAGTCGGCGCTCTTCGAGCCGCCGGAGCCGGGCAGCTACGAGCTGCCCGCGATCCGGAGCGTGGCCGAGCACCGGCTGCTCGGCAGCGACGGTGCATCTGCTGCGTTTCTGGATCTCGAGCCCGGGCAGGTCGCGGTTGTCTCGTTCGTGTACCGGAGCTGTGCGGACGCGGGCGGCTGCCCGGCGGCGCTGGCGCTGCTGCGCCGGCTCGACCGCGAGTTGGCGGCCGCGCCCGAGCTGCGCGGCCGCGCGCGGCTCATCACCTGCAGCTTCGATCCGGTGCGGGACACTCCCGGCAAGATGGCGGAGCTCGCCGGGATGATGCAGCCGAAGAGCGACTGGCGCTTCTTCACCGCCGCCGACGAAGCGGCCATCGCAGCGGTGCTCGCGGACTTCGACCAGGACGTGCTGCGCCAGCTGGCCGCCGACGGCGACTCCCCCCTGATGAGCCACCTGCTGCGCGTCTTCCTGGTCGATTCGCAGCACGCGGTGCGCAACGTCTACAGCGCCAGCTTCATGGACTGGCGCGTGGTGCTGAACGACGTGAAGACGCTCGCCGCGGAGCCCGCGCCCTAGGTCGCCTCGAGCATCCGCACGAACAGCTCGGTCATCGCTTCGACCTCCACGATCGGAACGTGTTCGCGCGAGGTGTGGGCCAGCTCGATCGAGCCGGGGCCGAGCACGACGCACGGGACGCCGGCGTCGCTGAAGATTCCGGCGTCGGTGCCGAAGGCCACGGCGGCGGTCTCGGTGGGCAGCCCCGCCGCCGCCAGGGCCTGCTGGCAGGCGCGCACCGCGGGGGAGTCGTCGGGCATCAGTAGGGCGGGCTTCTCGGCCGTGCACGACGCGATCTCCACGTCGGTCACCTGGTGTTCGGCCAGGGCCGCTTCGAGTTCGCGACGCACGCTCTCCTCGGTCTCGCCCGGCAGCAGCCGGCGGTCGCTCACCAGAGCGGCGTACTCCGGCACGATGTTCGGCGCGGCACCACCCTCGATCAGGCCGACCGACATGGTTCCGGAGCCCAGGTGGGGATCGCGCCGGTCGCCGAGTGCCTGGCCGAGCGCGTCGAGCGCGAGCACCGCGCGCGCCAACGCCACGATCGCGTTGCGTCCGCCGGCCGGATTGGAGCTGTGGCAGGCGCGGCCGTGCGCAACCAGCCGGGCCAGGGCAATGCCCTTGTGGCGGCTCACCACGCGCAGGCCGGTCGGCTCGGTCGCGATCGCCCAGTCGGGCGGGCGCCCAGCCAGGTGGCGTACGACGTCGCG
>CAXMNF010000173.1:0-13810 GCA_964194645.1 uncultured Gammaproteobacteria bacterium | reverse complement strand
GAGGTGGAGCGCGAGCGCGAGGTGATCCTGTCCGAGATCTCGGCGGTCGAGGACTCGCCCGAGGACCTGGTCGGCGACCTGGTCGACCAGGCGTTCTTCGGCGACCACCCGCTGGCCCTGCCGATCGTCGGCTCGGTCGACGCGGTGGCTCGCCTCTCCTTGCCCGAGCTGCGCGGCTACTGCGCGAGCCAGTTGGTGGCGCGCGACCTGGTCGTGGCGGCCTGCGGACGCGTGGACCACGAAGCGCTGGTGGCCCTGGTGGAAGAGCATCTGGCGGCGCTGCCCACCGGGAGTCCCGGCGTGCCCTGGGACGCGCCCCAGACCGGCGCCGCCACCCGCCTCGTGAACCGCGACCTGGAGCAGGCGCAGGTCTGTCTGTCCGCGCCGGGCGTGACTCGCCGCGACCCGCGCCGCGCGGTCGCGGAGCTGCTCAACTCGATCGTCGGCGATGGCTTCTCGTCGCGGCTGTTCCGCGAGGTGCGCGACCGGCGCGGCCTGGCCTACTCGATCTATTCGTCGTTCGCGAGCTATCTCGACACCGGCAGCTTCAACGTCTACTTCGGCGTGGCGCCCGAGCGCCTGGCCGAAGCGCTAGCGGTGGTAGCAGCCGAGTTGGCGGCCGTGCGCGACGGCGCGATCAGCGACGAGGAGCTGGCGCACGCCAAGACCCACGTGCGCGGCGGCACCGTGCTCGCCTACGAATCGCCGGGTGTGCGCCTCGGGCATTTGGCCGAGAAGGCCATGCTCGGCGAGGAGGACCTGCGGCTCGCGCAGGACCTGGACGAGATCGAGGCCGTGTCGCTCGACGAGCTGCGCGGACTTGGCGCCGAGTTGCTCGACGGTCCGCTCGCGCTGGCCGTGGTCGGGCCGGTGGCCGACGGTGACCTGCCGGCCGAAGGCCTGGAGCTGCCGCGTTGAGCGCGGTGCGTGTTCGTCTGTTCCGGGTGCGCGGCGAGCGCGACGCCGACGTGCCCCTGCCGGCGCGCCTCACCGAGGGAAGCACGGGCTACGACCTCGCCGCCGCCGTCGAGAAGGACCTGGAGATCCGCCCCGGTGAGCGCGTGGCCGTGCCGACCGGTCTGGCGATCGCGATTCCGCGCGGCTTCGAGGGACAGGTGCGGCCGCGCAGCGGACTGGCCCTGCGCCACGGGGTCACCTTGATCAACGCGCCCGGGACGATCGACTCGGACTATCGCGGCGAGCTGCACGTGGTGCTCTGGAACGCCGGCGACGCCCCGTTCCAGGTGCGGCGCGGCGACCGGGTGGGTCAGCTGGTGATCGCCCCGGTGGCCCAGGCGGAGTTCGAATTGGTGGACACGCTCGCCGAGTTGGGACAGACGGGACGCGGATCGGGCGGTTTCGGGCACACGGGCCGCTAGCGTGTTGCGCGAGTCGCGGAAGCGGGGCTAGGGTCGGCAGGATGGAGCCCACAGTCGACTCCCTGACGGGCACGCAGGCCCCGGACGGTCTCGAGGACGGAGACCGCGGGATCCACCCGCACCCGCCGACCGAGCCCACAGTGGGCCGGCGCCGCTGGCGGCCGAGCAACCTGACCCTGCGTCTGTTCACGGCCGCGGTGTTGATCCCGCCGCTGCTCTGGGTGTGCCACGCCGGCGGCTTGATCTTCGTGGTCGTGGTCGTGGCCATCAACTGTCTGGCCGTGACCGAGTTCTACGGCTTCATCAGCGAGAAGGGCGTCACCCCGCACCGGCTGCTGGGCACGGTGGCGGTCGCGGTGCTGCCCCTGATCGTCTATTTCGGCGACGCGTTCATGGCCACCAGCTTCCTCACGGTCGTGCTGCTCGGAACCATGATCCTGCAGCTCACCAAGCAGCAGATTCGCGAGGCGATCGCGAGTCTGTCCGCGACCTTCTTCGGCGTGTTCTACGTGGGCTGGTTGATGTCGCACGCCGTGTCGGTGCGCTTCATCTCGGACCACCTCGCCAGCCGCTACGGCGGCGCGGCGGCCGGGATCGATCCACAGATCGGCTTCTTCTTCATGGTGCTGTGCCTCTCGGCCGCGATCGGCTGCGACACGGGCGCCTACTTCGTGGGGCGCCGCTATGGGCGCCGCCGCCTGGCGCCGACGATCAGCCCCAACAAGAGCGTCGAGGGCGCCCTGGGCGGCCTGCTGGCCGGCGCGCTGCTCGGGGCCGGTGTGAAACTCTTCTTCGACGAGATCTGGCCCGGTGGGTTGTCGCGCGACTTTCCTCTGCTGGTCGCCGCCGGCTTCGGTCTGGCGCTGGCGGCGGCCGGGATCCTGGGCGACCTGATCGAGTCGCTGCTGAAGCGCGACGCGGCCCTGAAGGACGCCGGCTCGCTGCTGCCCGGCGTGGGCGGCCTGCTCGACCGCATCGACTCGGCGTTGCTGGCCTTCCCGGTCATGTACTACCTGCTGCTCGCGTACTATTACTTCCGGTTCATGGGCTAGCCGCCGAGAGCCGCCAGGAGGCTGCGTGATCCCCCGCTACACCCGCCCCGAACTCGCCGAGATCTGGAGCGACGAGCGTCGCTACCGGCTGTGGACCGAGATCGAGGTGGCCGTGTGCCGCGCGCTGGCCGGGCGCGGCCGGATCCCGCGCGAAGCGCTCGAGACCATCGTGAGCCGCGCGCGCGTGCGGCCCGAGCGGGTCGCCGAGATCGAGGAGCGCGTGCACCACGACGTGAACGCGTTCCTCGACGCTTTGGCCGAGGAGATCGGTCCGGCCGCGCGCTACGTGCACCTGGGGCTTACCTCCTCGGACGTGCTCGACACCTGCCTGGCGCTCCAGCTGCGCGACGCCGCCAGCCTGATCCTGGCGGAATGCGAGCGCGTGCTGGGCGTGCTGCGTCGTTTGGCCGACGAGCACCGGCACACCGTCTGCGTGGGCCGCACGCACGGGATCTTCGCCGAGCCGACCAGTTTCGGCCTGAAGCTGCTCTACAGCTGGGACGAGATGCGGCGCAACCACGAGCGTCTGGCGCGTGCGCGCGACGTAGTCGCGGTGGGTAAGCTCTCCGGTGCGGTCGGGACCTTCGCGCACCTCGACCCAGGCGTGGAAGAAGAGGTGATGGCGGAGCTGGGCCTGGCACCGGCGCGCATCTCGACCCAGATCGTGGCGCGCGACCGCCACGCCGAGCTGATCGGCGCGCTGGCGCAGACCGCCACCACCATCGAGCGGATCAGCGTCGAGATGCGGCACCTGGCGCGCAGCGAGGTGCGCGAGGTGCAGGAGCACTTCGGCGGCGAGCAGAAGGGCAGCTCGGCCATGCCCCACAAACGAAATCCCTGGCGCTTCGAGACGCTCACCGGGTTGGCGCGCGTGGTGCGCGGCTATGCGGGCGCGGCCCTCGAGAACCAGGCGCTCTGGCACGAGCGCGACATCTCGAACAGCTCGGTCGAGCGCGTGATCTGTCCCGACGCGACGACCACGGTGCACTTCATGCTGCACCGGCTGGCCGAGTTGCTCGAGCGGCTCGGGATCTTCCCGGAGCGGATGCGCGCGAACCTGGACAGTGCGCGGGGCCTGGTGTTCTCCGGTGCGGTTCTGTTGGCGCTGGCACGCCACGGGATCTCGCGCCAGGATGCTTACCGCCTGGTGCAGGGACACGCGATGGCGACCTGGGACGAGGGCGGGCACCTGCACGACCGGCTGACCGCCGATCCCGAGATCCAGCAGCGGCTCAAGCCCGACGAGCTCAGTGAGTGCTTTGATCTCGACGTCTACCTGCAGCACGTGGACGCGATCTTCGCGCGCGTCCTGGGGGAGACCCGATGAAGCTCTACGTGCGTGTGAAGCCGCGTCAGGGCGTGCTCGACCCGGAAGGGCGCGCCGTGCACCGGGCGCTCGGCGACCTGGGCTACGAACTGGTGAGCGACGTGCGGATCGGCAAGCTGATCGAGCTGGAGCTGGCCACCGACGACCCCGAGCAGGCGCGCGCCCTGGTGCGCGAGATGTGCGAGAAGCTGCTCGCCAATCCCGTGATCGAGCAGTACGAGATCGAGGACGCCTAGTCGGCTGACCCGTTCGTGCGGCGGAACGCGCGGCGGCCCGGGTGCCAGATCAGCGCGGGGAAGGGCGCCGGCTCGTGGAGCGCCAGCGCCAGGGTGTTGGCCAGGTAGCGGGTGCGATCCGCGAAGAACGGCCAGAGCGACGCCTCGAGCTGTGGCGCGGCCTCTCGCCAGCGGTCCACCGGGTGGTTGCGCGCCGACTCGAACATGCCGCGCACCAGGCGCGGCTCCCTCTGCAGCGCCAGCCATGCCCCCCGGTAGATGGCCCCGGTGCGCGCCAGCCAGGTCCAGGGCTCGGCGTGCAGTTCGAGCCGCAAGGTGTCCGCCAGGTCGTGCTCGAGCCCGGCCTCGATCTCGGCGAGCTGGGCCCAGTCGCGCGCCGTGAGCAGCCTTCCGCCGCGGCGCGCGCGCAGCGCGAAGACGCGCGCATTGGCGGCCGCCTCCACGAGCGAGCCGCGCAGCACGAGCACGGCGTCGTCGTACGACAGCTCTTCCGCCACGGCCGGGAAGCTAGCGAAGCGACTCGTTTGACACCCCACGGGGCCGTTGGCACACTCCGCGCGTCGCCGACCTCCGCCGGAGTTCCCCCGAGCCGAAGGATCCGCCGTGCCAGATCCCGCCCGACACCGGTCTGCCCCGACCCCGGGGCGCGGCGCAGCGATGCCCCGGGTGGGCGTGCTCGTCTTCCCGGGCTCGAACGACGACCGGGACCTGCTCCAGGCGCTGGCGGAGCGCGGCGCCGATGCCGTCCCGGTCTGGCACAAGGACCGGGGCCTGCCCGAAGGGCTGGCCGGGGTCGCCATTCCCGGCGGCTTCTCGTACGGCGACTATCTGCGCTGCGGGGCGATGGCCCGCTTCTCGCCGGTCATGCCGGCGGTCGAGGCGCTGGCGGGTGCCGGGCGCCCCGTGCTCGGCATCTGCAACGGCTTCCAGATCCTGTGCGAGTCCGGCCTGCTGCCGGGCGCGCTGGTGCGCAACCGCGAGCTGCGCTTCCTGTGCGACGACGTGCGCGTGCGCCCCGAGGACGGCGGCCGCTTCGCGCTCGACGGCGACGACCTGCTCCTGCCCATCAAGCACGGGGAGGGCGCCTACGTCCCGGACCCCGAGCGGCCGCCGCGTGTCGCGTTCCGCTACCTGGGCGAGAATCCGAACGGCACGACCGACATGATTGCCGGGGTGGTGAGCGATGCCGGCAACGTGCTCGGCCTGATGCCTCATCCCGAGCACGCCGTGGATGCGCGTCTGGGCAGCGGCAGCGCCGACGGGGCGCGGGTGCTCGACGCCTTCCTCGGCGCGTGCCTGGCGGGCAGCGCGTGAGCGAGCCGCGCGTCGACCTGGCGCTGGCCCTCGGGCACGGGCTCGCCGAGGAGGACTGGGAGCGGATCCTGGACATCCTGGGCCGCGAGCCGACCTATCCGGAGCTGGGCGTGTTCTCGGTCATGTGGTCCGAGCACTGCTCGTACAAGTCGAGCCGCATCCACCTGGCCAGCTTGCCGACCCGCGGCGAGTGCGTGATCCAGGGCCCGGGCGAGAACGCCGGCGTGGTCGACATTGGCGAGGGCCTGGCCGCGGTGTTCAAGATCGAGAGCCACAACCACCCCTCGTTCATCGAGCCGCACGCGGGCGCGGCCACGGGCGTGGGCGGCATCCTGCGCGACATTTTCACGATGGGCGCGCGGCCGCTGGCAAGCCTGAACTCGCTGCGCTTCGGGCCGCTCGATGAGCCGCAGCAGCGCTACCTGATGCGCGGTGTCGTCTCGGGCATCGCCGACTACGGCAACTGCTTCGGTTGCGCAACGGTGGGCGGCGAAGTGAGCTTCCATCCGCGCTACCGCAACAACATCCTCGTGAATGCCATGAACGTGGGTATCGTGCGCAGCGACGAGATCTTCCTGGCCAATGCCAGCGGTCCCGGAAACCCGGTGATCTACGCGGGCTCGAGGACCGGGCGCGACGGCATCCACGGAGCCAGCCTGCTGGCTTCCAGCGAGTTCGACGAGCACACCGAGTCGATGCGCCCCACGGTGCAGGTCGGTGATCCGCTGACCGAGAGGCTGCTGCTCGAGGCCTGCCTCGAGGTGATGAAGACCGGCGCCGTGGTCGGCATCCAGGACATGGGCGCGGCCGGACTGACCTGCTCTAGCTTCGAGATGGCGTCGCGCGCGCGCACTGGGATCGAGTTGCACCTGGAGCGGGTGCCGCAGCGCGAGGAGGGCATCACGCCCTACGAGCTGCTGCTCTCGGAGTCGCAGGAGCGCATGCTGCTGGTCGCCCAGGTGGGCCGCGAGGACGAAGTGCTCGAGATCTTCCGCAAGTGGGACCTCGAAGCGGCTGTGGTCGGCCAGGTGACCGATGACGGCATCGTGCGGATCTCCTGGAAGGGCTCTCCGGTGGTGGCGATTCCGGTCGACCCGATCGCCGAGAACGCTCCGCGGTACGACCGCACGACGGCGGCGCGCCCGCCGAGTGCGGAGCCGCTCGACTTGGCGCTGCTGGCCCCGCCGAGCGATGCGGGCAAGGCGCTGCTCTCGCTGCTGGGCTCGCCGAACCTGTGCAGCCGGCACTGGGTATTCCGGCAGTACGACCAGCTGGTGCAGTCCTCGACTGTGCTGCGCCCCGGGGGCGACGCCGCCGTGGTGCGCGTGCCCGGCACTTCGCGCGCGCTGGCGCTCAGCACCGACTGCAACCCGCGCTTCTGCGCGCTGGATCCCTACCTGGGCACCCAGCACGCCGTAGCGGAGGCGGCGCGCAACGTGGCCGTGACCGGCGCGCGGCCCCTGGCCGTGACCAACTGCCTGAACTTCGGCAATCCCGAGCGGCCCGAGTCGATGTGGGAGTTCGTGGAGGCCGTGCGCGGGCTCGGCGACGCCTGCCGCGCGCTGGGCACGCCGGTCGTCTCGGGCAACGTGTCCTTCTACAACGAGACCTCCGGCGAGGGCTCGATCCCGCCCACGCCCACGATCGGCATGCTGGGCTTGCTGGAACACGCCGAGCGGCGCGTGGCCGCCGGCTTCGCGGGCGCGGGCGACGCTGTCTTCGTACTCGGCGAGACCCTCGAGGAGCTGGGCGGCAGCGAATACCTGGCCGTGATCCACGACCGCGAGGGAGGGGAAGTGCCGCGCCTGGATCTCGAGGCCGAGGCGCGCCTGCACGCCTTGCTCGCGGACGCCGCGTCCGACGGCCTGCTGCGCTCCGCGCACGACGCCGCCGAGGGCGGCCTGGCGATCGCCCTGGCCGAGTGTGCGCTGTTCTCGGGCCACGGCCTCGAAGTGCGGCTCGAGGGCGACCTGCGACCCGACGCGCTGCTCTTTGGCGAGTCGGCCTCGCGCGCGGTCGTCTCGGTCGAGCCGGCGCACTCGGAGCGCTTCGAGGCGCTGGCCCGCCGCCACCGCGTGCCCTGCGCGCGCGTCGGGACGACTGGCGGTTCGGGCATCCAAATCGAGCCCGGCATCGATCTCGCTCTGGAAGAGGCGCGCGAATCGTGGAGCCGGACCCTGCCCGAGGCGCTGGGATGATCGACCAGAGCCGCCCCCTAGAGCGACCCGACCGCTTCCGCGAGGAGTGCGGCGTGGTCGGCATCGCCGCGCACGCCGAGGCCGCGAACCTGGCGTACCTGAGCCTGTACGCCATGCAGCACCGCGGGCAGGAGGCCTGCGGCATCGTGTCGCGCGACAGTCACGCGATGCACGCGCACCGCAGCACGGGCTATGTCGCGGAGAACTTCAAGACTGAGACCTTGAGCGGGCTGCCGGGGCGTTTCGCGATCGGCCACGTGCGCTACTCGACGGCTGGGGGGAGCAGTATTCGGGAGGCGCAGCCCTTCCTGGCGGAGAGCGCGCAGTTCCAGATCGCCGTGGCGCACAACGGAAATCTGACCAACCACAGCGCGATCCGCGCCGAGCTGGAGGGGAACGGCTCGATCTTCCAGTCGACCGGGGATACCGAGGTCTTCGTGCATCTGCTGGCGCGCGCGCGCGGAACGCTCGAAGAGCGGCTCGCGGACGCCCTGTCGCGCGTGCGCGGCGCCTACTCGCTGGTCATGCTGGTGGACGACGTACTGGTGGTGGCACGCGATCCCTACGGCTTCCGGCCGCTCTCGCTGGGCCGGCTCGACAACGCCTGGGTCGCAGCCAGCGAGACCTGTGCCTTCGACCTGATCGGTGCAGAGTTCGAGCGCGACGTCGAGCCGGGCGAGATCGCGCTGATCCGGCGCGGCAAGCTGAAGAGTCTGCGCCCTCTGCCGCGCGCGCCGGAGCGCATGTGCGTCTTCGAACACGTGTACTTCGCGCGGCCGGATTCGATCGTGTACGGCGCGAGCGTCTACAACGTGCGCAAACAGCTCGGGGCGGCCATTGCCCGCGAGAGCCCCGTGGACGCGGATCTGGTGGTGCCGGTGCTCGCCTCCGGGGCGGTGGCGGCGCTGGGCTATGCGGAGGCCTCGGGGATTCCCTACGAGCACGCGCTGATGCGCAACCACTACGTGCAGCGCACCTTCATCGAGCCCGAGCAGTCGATCCGGCTGTTCGGGGTGCGCGTGAAGCACAACCCGGTACGCGCGATCGTCCAGGACAAGCGGTTGGTCGTGGTCGAGGACTCGATCGTGCGCGGCACCACCTTGAACAAGCTCGTCAGCCTGTTCCGCGCGGCCGGCGCCCGCGAGGTGCACGTGCGCGTGGCGGCACCGCCCAGCACCGGGCCCTGCTACTACGGGATCGACACTCCGACCAAGAGCGAGCTGATCGCCGCCAACCACACGGTGGAGGAGATCCGCAAGCACATCGAGGCAGACACCCTGGCGTATCTGTCGATCGAGTCGTTGCGCGAGATCGAGGCGAGCATGAAGCACGGCTTCTGCGACGCCTGCTTCTCGGGCGACTACCCGATCCCGATCACCGATCCGGACGAGGGCGACGCCCAGCTTCCGCTGTTCGAGGACACCGAGGAGTGAAGCTCGCCCGGACGGAGCTGCCGGGCGTCCTGCTGCTCGAGCCCGCGGTGGCCAACGACGCGCGCGGCTCGTTCATGGAGACCTACCGCGCCGAGCGCTACAGCGATCTGGGACTGGCGGACCTTTCCGTGCAGGAGAACCTGTCTCACTCGCGACGCGGTGTGCTGCGTGGCCTGCACCTGCAGAACCCGCACGCCCAGGCGAAGCTCTGTCAGGTGCTGGTCGGCGAGGTCTACGACGTGGTGGTCGATCTGCGCCGCGGCTCGCCGGCGTTCGGGCACTGGCAGGGCTTCCGGCTGGCTGCGGACGAGCCGCAGCAGCTCTACGTACCCGAGGGCTTTGCGCACGGCTTCTGTGTGGTCTCCGAGGAGGCGCTCTTCGCCTACAAGTGCAGCGACCGCTACGAACCCTCGGCCGAGCTGGTGCTGCGCTGGGACGACCCGGACCTGGCGATCGACTGGCCGGTAACGGAACCGCTGCTCTCGTCGCGCGATGCCGGCGCCGCGCGACTGCACGAGCTGCCGCCGGAGCGGCTCCCCGTCTACTCGGGCTCGTCGTAGCCGCGGCGCAGCACGGTCTCGCGGGCCTCGGGCAGCAGGCCCGGGTGGTCGCTCGTGTAGTGCAGTCCGCGGCTCTCCCGGCGGGAGCGCGCTGAGCGCACGATCAGCTCCGCCACGGTCGCCAGGTTGCGCAGCTCGACCAGGTCCGGCGTCAGGCGGAAGTCCCAGTAGTACTCGCGGATCTCGGCCTGCAGCAGGGCGATGCGGCGTGCCGCTCGGGCGAGTCGCTTGTCGCTGCGCACGATCCCCACGTAGTTCCACATGAGCCGGCGGATCTCGTCCCAGTTCGCGTTCACGAGCACAGCCTCGGTGGGGTCGCTGGCGCTGCCCGGATCCCAGGGCGGGATCTCGAGCCGCGTCCCGGACAGGCTGGGCAGCCGGGCCAGCGCCGCGCGCGCCGCGGCCTGCGCGAACACCACCCCTTCCAGCAGCGAGTTCGAGGCGAGCCGGTTCGCGCCGTGGAGGCCCGTGCAGGCCACCTCTCCGGCGGCGAACAGGTTGGCCAGGTCGGTCTCGCCCGCCAGGTCGGTGCGCACGCCGCCGCACGAGTAGTGGGCGGCGGGCACCACCGGGATCGGCTGCTTGGCCATGTCGATGCCGAACGACGCGCAGCGCTCGTAGATGTTCGGGAAGCGCGAGCGCACGAAGGCGGGGTCGAGGCTCGTGCAATCCAGGTACACGCAGTCGTCGCCAGAGCGCTTCAGCTCGAAGTCGATGGCGCGCGCTACCACGTCGCGCGGCGCCAGGTCGGCCCGCTCGTCGTGCCGCGCCATGAACGCCACGCCGGCCGCGTTGCGCAGCAGCGCCCCCTCGCCGCGCACCGCCTCGCTGATCAGGAAGGAGCGCGCGTCCGGATGGTACAGGCAGGTCGGGTGGAACTGGACGAACTCCATGTTCGCGATCGACGCGCCGGCCCGGTACGCCATGGCCACCCCGTCGCCCGAGGCGATGCCGGGGTTGCTGGTGTACAGGTAGACCTTGCCGCAGCCGCCCGTGGCGAGCAGCACCATGCCTGCGCGGAACACCCGGACCTCACCCGACTCCTCGTCCAGCACGTAGGCACCGGCGATGCGCGGCGCGCCCGGCAGGCCGAACTTCTCGCTGGTCACCAGGTCGACGCACATCTGGTTCGGCAGCAGCGTGATGTTCGGGTGCTGCTCGCAGCGCGCCAGCAGCGCTCGCTCGATCTCCTGCCCCGTGAAGTCCGAGGCGTGCAGCACCCGGCGGTGGCCGTGTCCGCCTTCGCGGCCCAGGTCGTAGCCCGTGGCCGAGCTGCCGGGGTCGAAGCGCGCCCCGTGCTCCACCAGCCGGTCTATCGCGGCGGGGCCCTGCTCGACCACGAAGCCCACCACCTCGGGCCGGCACAGCCCGGCACCGGCCTCCATGGTGTCCCGCAGGTGGGACTCGAAGGAGTCGTCCGGGTCGATCGCCGCCGCGATGCCGCCCTGGGCGTAGTTCGTGGCCGACTCGGCACTGGCCTTCTTGGTCGCCACGGCCACGCTGCCGTGGTCCGCCACCTCGAGCGCGAAGGACAGGCCCGCGATGCCGCTGCCCAGGACCAGGAAGTCGCTCGTGACCTGCACTTCGGGCTCAGTCTACGTGCGCGCGGGAGAGGGGACCAGCTCAAGGGCGTCGCTCCTGGGCCGATACGGCGAACTGGGAGACATCTGCGCCATGGGACCCTTTGCTCAGCGATTGCTGCGCCCCTGCATCCTGGGGCTGGCCCTGGCTCTGGCCATCGCGGCCGGGCCGGCGACGGCCGGGGTGTGGGTCTGGGAGGATGAGCAGGGCCGCCTGCACTTCTCGGACCAGCCCCGCCACAGCGGCTATCACCAGCTCGAGGACTCCACCAAGAAAGCCCGGGGGGCCGGTGCTGCGCGGGTCGACCTGGGGCCGATTGGCACCCGCGCCTGGGACGGCGTGATCGCCCAGGCCTGCCGGGCGCACGGCGTCGAGCCCGGCCTGGTGAAGGCGGTGGTCCACGCGGAGTCGCGCTTCGACCTCTACGCGATCTCCGGCAAGGGAGCTCAGGGCCTCATGCAGCTGATGCCGCAGACGGCCAAGAGCCTGGGGGTGGACGACCCCTTCGACCCGTGGCAAAACATTCAGGCGGGAACGCGCTATCTGAGCTATCTCATGCGTCGCTTCAAGGGGGATCGAGAGCTCGTGCTGGCGGCGTACAACGCCGGCGAGACGACCGTGCGCCGCTACGGAGGCATCCCTCCCTATGGAGAGACCCAGCGTTACGTGAAGAAGGTCATGTTGCTGGCGCTCGAATACAATGCAGACTTCCGCTGACCCAACCATTGTGGTGATGGCCAAGATCCGGCCGGAACGCTTCTGGAACATTCCGAACGCGATCACGCTCGGGCGGATCGCGGTGAGCCCGCTGGTCCTGCTCTTGCTGCTCGTGCCCGGCTGGCGGGGCAGCGCCGCGATCGGCCTGGGCTTCCTGGCCGTGTCGCTGACCGACCTGCTTGACGGCTACCTGGCGCGGCGTTGGGGCGAGGTGACCCGGATCGGCAAGCTCATGGACCCGCTGGCGGACAAGCTGCTGGCGATGACGGCCCTGGTCCTGCTGGTTGCCATCCCCGGGCGTATCCCCCTCTGGGGCGTCCCGCTGGTGGTCGCGATCCTGGCCCGCGAGCTGGCCGTGACGGGGCTGCGCGCCATGGCCTCGGCCGAGGGCGTGCTGATCTCGGCCGCCCCGCTCGGCAAGTGGAAGACGGGCTTCCAGATCGCCGCGCTCACGGTCCTGCTGATCCACTATCCGTGGCTGGGCCTGCCGGTCCACGACCTGGGCCTGGCCCTGCTGGTGGTCGCCACCGGCTTCACGCTCTGGTCCGGCTACGACTATTTCTCGTCCTACCTGCGCTACCGCGGCGCGCCGTCTTAGCGGCGTAACGGCGAGCGGAGCTCGCCTTGCCGCACGGAGAGCGACCGGGGGTCGCTCTCCTACGGGAACGGGGGGAGCGGCGTAACGGCGAGCGGAGCTCGCCTTGCCGCGACGGAGAGCGACTCCAGGAAGAGTCGCTCTCCTACGGGAACGGGGGGAGAGCGGCAATCGGCTGGCGGAGGTCCGGGGCGGGGCCTTGACGCAGGGGCTGCCGGTTCAGCATTAGTAGGGGCCACGCACGAGTAGCTCAGTTGGTAGAGCTCCACGTTGCCAACGTGGTTGTCGCCGGTTCGAGTCCGGTCTCGTGCTCCAGGTTTCGGGAGCCCCTTCGCGGAGTTGCGCGGAGGGGCCTTCTCGTGCCCATCACCGCCGATCGTGTGGTGCCGTCTGGGTGCCGTTTGGTGCCGCCGAAATCGAGGAATCCGAGGTCCTGTTCCTCCTCGCGGAGCGCGTGGGCGTAGACGCGCAGGGTCAGCTCCGGGTTCGCGTGGCCGAGCTGCGCGGCCACCCAGCGCACGCTCTTCCCGGCCGCTAACGCGAAGCTCGCATACGTGTGTCGCGCAGAGTGGAGCTTGAGCGGGCGCACGTCGTGCTTGGCGGCGCGGCGGCGCAGGCGGTCCCAGGTGCGGTGCAGGTTGCGCTCGTCCAGCGGCCCGCCGGTCTGGTCGCAGAACACCCACTCGGGCAGCTCGCGCCACCCCCGTTCCGTGGCTTCCCGACGGCGCTGCGCGTGGAGGTCCCGCAGAACGCGGGCCAAGAGAGGGGAGAGCACCACCGAGCGTGCCTTGCCGCTCTTGGGCGTCCCAAGCACGCCGTGGACGATCGCCCGGCGGATCAATGCGCGGTCCTCGGCGAAGGAGACATCCTGCCACTGGAGCCCTAGTGCCTCGCCCTTCCGGCAGCCCGTCGAGAGCAGGAAGACCAGGACTGGATAGAAAGCTCGCTCGTGCTCCAGCGCCAGCCCGAGCAGGGTGTCCACTTCCTCCCGCGTCCACGAGTCCGCCTGCTTGACCTCGGTCGCCTCGCGGCGAGCCACCCGCCGCATCAACTGCCCCAGGTGCTGCGCAGGATGCCGGTCGAGCACCCCTTCCCGCTGCCTGATGTTCAGCACGCGCCGCAGCACGGACAGCACGTTCGAGATCGTCGAGGGCTTGAGCCCGGCCTCGATCTTGGCCTGGATGAACCGGAGCAGGTCGGCCTCCGCCAGTTCGCGGAGGTCCTTGTCTCCGAAGAAGGGCGCGAGGTGCTTCTCGATGTACAGGCGCGCGTTGTACTCGAACGAGGTCGAGAACGTGGGCCGGTAGTCCTCATACCAGCGCCTCAGCGCCTCCTCCACCGTGGGCAGCTTGCTCGCCCGCTGCATGGAGAACTTCCCGAGCGCCAGCTGGGCATTCACCTTGTGGACGACCTTCAGG
>CAXMNF010000172.1:0-13752 GCA_964194645.1 uncultured Gammaproteobacteria bacterium | reverse complement strand
GTCGGCGAGCTGCTCGGCCAACACGCCCGGCTTGGCCCTGGACGCCTCGAAGACGACGTTGCCGCTCGGGAGAAGAGTGCGGACGTTCTCCCAGCCGAGCGAATCGCAGACCGAGCGGAGCTCCGCCATCGGGAGCCTGTTGCGGCCACCCACGTTGATTGCACGAAGCAGCCCGATGAACACCACGAGTCGAGCAGCCTACCCAACCACGATGCCCAGCAGGGCCGGCGGGGGGCTCCACGGCCTGGCTGGGCCTCCCATCCGGTTCATCAGATTGATTTAACAGAATGCTCCTTATCGGAACCTGAAGCTCTGAGGCTCCCAGGAGCGGTGCAGGCGCCCTCCCGCTCAGGAGGAGCCGATCGAGAGCAGGTTCTCGACCGGGCGGTAGAGCTCTTCCAGATAGCTGACGTCGGCCGGGTCCAAGGTGATGTCGGCGGCCTCGACGAGCTGCTCGAGCTGCTCGACGCGCGAGACGCCCACGATGGGCGCGTGGATCTCGGGCTTGTTCATGAGCCAGGCCACCGAGATCTGTGCCGCAGACTTGCCGTACTTGTCGGCCACCTCCACGACGCGCTCGGCGATCTTGAAGTCCATCTCGCCGCGGTACAGGCTCTGGGTGCGCAGGCGGTCGCCGCCCTGCGAGCGCGTGGTCGAGCCGTGATCAAAGCCCCCTTTGTAGGCGCCAGCCAGGATGCCTCGGGCCAGTGGTGACCACGGGGTGATCGCCACCCCGGTCTTCGCGCAGTACGGGTTCATCTCCCGCTCTTCCTCGCGGTAGATCAGGTTGTAGTGGTTCTGCATCGAGATGAAGGGCGTCCAGCCGTTCAGCTTCGCGGTCAGCTGCAATTCGGCGAACTGCCAGGCGAACATCGACGAGCCGCCCAGGTAGAGCGCCTTGCCCGCCTTGACCACGTCGTGCAGGGCTTCCAGCGTCTCCTCGATCGGCACCTCGACCGAGCCGGGAATGGCGTGCGGGTGCCGGTGGATCACCAGGTGGTCCACGTAGTCGTGCCCAAGGCGCCGCAGGCACGCGTCCACGCCTTCCATCACGTGCTTGCGCGAGAGGCCGCCCTGGTTCGCGCCCCGGCCCATCGGCATGGCGACCTTCGTGGCGAGCACGTACTCGTCGCGCGGAGCCAGCTCGACGAGCAGCTTGCCCACGACCTCTTCACAGACCCCGATGCCGTAGAAGTCGGCGCAGTCGAAATAGAACAGGCCGTGGTCCAGCGCCGCCTTGAAGATGGGCCGCGCGTCGTCTGGACCGAGCGTCCAGTCTCCCTGGTGTCCGCGGCCCGGCACGCCGAAGTTCATGGTCCCGAGACAGAGCGGCGACACGCGCAGACCGCTGTTCCTGCCGAGTTGGACGGGCTGCAGCATGAGGGGCTCCCGAGGGTTTGATCCGGCTCAGTCTACCCTGGCTCGGAGCTCCGCATGCCGACGAGCCGGGTGAAGCCGAGTCTGCGCCCCTGGTCGGCCCGGAGCATGCGGGCGGCGTTCGCGCCGGAGTCGCGCAACCAGCCGCTCAGGGTCGGGGTCACGGTCTCTTCCCAGCGCAGCCAGTCCTGCCAGCCGTCGGGCACCGCGTCCGCGCGCTCGACCTCGACCCGGCCGGTCTTCGCCCAGTGCGTCCGCCACCAGTCCGGGCCGTGCCAGCAGCAGAATTCCCAGTCCCAGAACTCGGCCAGGTCCTCCGGTACGTCCTCCCCGAACTCCTCGAACAGCGCGGGCACCACGACTCCGATGCGGCCGCCCTCGCGCACGAAGGACGCGAGGTAGCCGATGTAGAGGTCGGCGGTCCCGAAATACTGGTAGGCGTCGATGCTCACGATCGCGTCGAAGCAGCCGGGATCGAACGGCAGGCTGTGCGCCTCGGCTCGCACCGGCTCGACGCGGTCCGCAACGCCCGCCGCGCGGATCCGCTCCAGGTTGTCTTCGGCCGGAATCCAGAGGTCGTGCGCCCAGACCTGTGCCTGGAACTCCTTGGCCAGGAAGATCGAGGTCATCGCCCGGCCGCAGCCCAGGTCGAGCACCTTCATGCCCGGCTCGATCGGCAGGACCTGCGTCAGCGATTCGAGCAGCCACAGCGCGTTCGGACCCATCTGGTTCTCGATCACCCAACCCGGGTCGTACTTCGAAGCGCGCGGGTAGCGCGGGTGAGCCAGCTCCTCTCCGCGTACCGTTGCGGTCATCGCTGGCCTCTCACTTCGCGGTGAGCTCGATGACCGACAGGTCCCCGGCTGGATGGACCGCAGCAGTGCGCAGGCCGGAGTCTGCAGCGAGCGCAGAGATTGCGGCAACTCCCCGTTCCCGGGCGCCGAAGTAGGCGAGCATCCGCAGGTCCATGTCGGTGCGCGGCGACTCGCCGTCGGCCCCGGTCTTCTCGACCACGAACACGCGACCCGCGGGCCCCGCCGCTTCCGTGCAGCGCCCCAGGATGGTGCGCGCGGCTGCGTCGTCCCAGTCGTGGAGGATCGCGCACAAGATGTAGCCGTCGGCGCCAGGCGGGACCGCTTCGAAGAAGCTCCCGGACGCGACTTCGCTGCGACCGTCGAGGCCGGCCGCCTGCAAGGTCGCCCGGGCGGCATCCACCGTCTGTGACTGGTCGAAGACGGTGCCCCGCAATTCAGGGTAGGCATCGAGCAACGCCGCGAGCAAGGTGCCGTTGCCGCCACCGACATCGACCACGTGCCCGAGCGAACCCCAGTCGTAGGCGGGAACAATCTGGACGGCCCAGGTCGCGACGTCCGAGCCCATCTGGCGGTCGTATGCAGCGCTGCGCACCGGGTCCGAGGCCAGGTCATCCCAGAACGAGCGGCCGTACCGCGTCTGAAAGCTCGCGTCACCGCTACGCACGGACTCGAGCAGGTGCGCGAGCGACAGCTCGGCCCGGCCGAGAGCGCCCTCGATGTCGAGCACCCCGCGCAGGCCGGACGCGTGATCCTCGCGCAGCCAGTCTCCGCGAGCGGTCAGCGAGTAGCGGCCCGACCCGTCGCGCCCTAGAACCTCGACGGATACCAGATGGCGCAGCACGCGATCGAGCCGATCCACAGCGATTGCCGCTGCTCGGGCGATCTCCTGCGCGGTTTGCAGTCCCCGGGCGATGTGGTCTGCCACCCGAAGGGTTGCGGCGACCCGGATGGCCATGGGCGTCACCAAGTCGGCCATCTCTGCCAGACCCGCCTCGTCCCTGCCCTGCTTCCCCGTCACCTCGACCTTAGTCGGCCTCGGCCGTCGGCGGCCCGGCGTCGGCGGCCAGCGCCTCGACGCTCTCCAGCCGCTCGACCAGCCCAAGACGCTCGGCGTACTCGGGGGCGATGCCCAGGACCTCGCGCAGATCGCTTGCGGCGCCGGCCATGTCGCCGCCGCGGACGCGGGCCTCGGATGCGCTGATCCACAGGTCCTCGCGAGCCGGGTAACTCTCGATCGCGGCGGCGGCCTCGTACCGCGCGGCCGCGTCGAGCGGCCGCAGCAGCTCCTCTAGCACGAAGCCGTGCAGGCGCAGCGCGCTCGCGCGCAACGCGTCACCCGAGGTCTCGTCCGCCGTCTCGGCCAGGCGCCGCTCGGCGGCTTCGAGCCTGCCCAGGCCGACCTCCACCTCTGCGGCGCGGATCTGCGCGATCTCGCCGGACACGCCGCCGTGCTCCTCGATCACCAGCTCGTAGCCGGCCAGGGCTTCTTCGCGTGCGCTCCGCGCCTGCTGCTCGTTGGCCGGCTCGACCGGATAGAGGTCGTCACGCCTGCCGCCCATCGCTTCGAGAAAGGTCCAGTCGACCTCGTCGAGCGCGAGCTGCGCGTCGTTGACGGAGCTCTTCTGCCACTCGTACAGGCCCGCGGCGAGCCCGCCCAGCAAGAGCAGCGCGACGCCTGCGATGATCACCTCGCGCGAGTGCGCCTCGATCGCCTCGAAGACCTGCTCGAGGCGGGCCTCGAATCCCTCGAGGCGCCGTTCCGTTTCCCCGTGTCGCTGCATCAGCCGAACCCTCTCCCTCGCCCCGTCCTGGAGGCGCCCGCAGTGTAGCCCGCTAGCGGTTCCGGATCGCCTCCTCGCCCTCGGCCGCGCCGCCGCGCGCACTGCGGCCGCGCGACCGGAGCTGGAGCCGGATGGGGGCAGACTTGATGCCGAAGCGCTTGCGGAACACTCCCTCGAGGTAGCGCCGGTAGTTCGCGGAGAGCAGCTTCGGGTCGTTCATGAACAGCGCGATCGTGAGCGGCGCGTCGCCAATCTGCGTTCCGTAGTAGAAGCGCGCGCGGCGCCGCCCGCTGGCCGGTGGCACGTTGCGGTCGATCGCCTCCTGCAGCACCCGGTTGATCTCGGCCGTGGCGATGCGGCGCCGCAGGCCTCCGAAGAGCGCCAGCGCACGGGGCAGCAGTGCCTCGGCGCCCCGTCCGGTCTTGGCGCTCACGTGAGCGATCTCGGCATCGGGCACGAAGCCGAGCTTGCGGTCGATCTGGCGGTCCAATTCGGGGCGGCGCTCGCGCTCATCGACGGCGTCCCACTTGTTGCAGACCAGCAGCACCGGACGGCCCAGGTCGAGCGCGAGCCGGGCCACCTTCGCGTCCTGGTCCGTGACGCCGTCGATCACGTCGATCAATACGAGCGCCACGTCGGCGCGCTCGATCGAGCGCAGGGCCAGATAGGCGCTGCCCCGCTCCAGGCGTTCCTTGCGCCGCCCCGGGCGCCGCAGCCCGGCCGTGTCGATCAGCACCACTTCCTGGTCGCCCACGCGCAGGCGCGTGTCGACGGAGTCGCGCGTGGTGCCAGGCGTCTCGGAGACGATCTGCTGTTCCTCGCCAATCAGGCAGTTGGCGAGCGATGACTTGCCCACGTTGGGCCCTCCCACGATCGCGATGCGCAGCGCGGCGTCGCGCTTCTCCGCGGGCGCGACGGCCTCGGGCAGACACCTGGCAATCGCGACCTCCAGGTCCGTGATGCCGCGCCGGTGCTCCGCCGACAAAGGGACCACCGTCTCGAAGCCCAGGGCGTGGAACTCGCCCGACTGGTCATCGTGGCGGGGGCCATCGGACTTGTTGGCGGCCACCACCACCGTGCCGGAGCCGCGCCGCAACAGGTCCGCGACCTCGCGATCCAGCGGAATCACACCGGCGCGCGCGTCGACCACGAAGACGACCACAGCGGCGTCCGCGAGCACACGCCGCACCTGCGCGGCGATCAGCGCCGGAATGCCCGACTCGGCGTCGGGGTCCAGCCCGCCGGTGTCGACCAGAAGCACCTCCTTCCCCTCGATCCGGGCCGGGGCCGCCACCCGGTCGCGCGTCACCCCGGGGCGGTCCTCGACGAGCGAGCGGCGCTCGCGCAGCAGCCGGTTGAAGAGCGTTGACTTGCCCACGTTGACACGCCCCACGAGCGCGACGAGTGGCGCGTGGGTGGGGCTCCGAACAGCGTTCGGAGCGCTCTCGATTGAGGGGTCTGGCACGGCTTCGGGGCTCCTGAAAGGCGCCAGAAAGCTATCGCACGGCCCTGCCAAGCGCGATTGACACCCGTTGGGGATTCCTTCAGGCTTCCCAGGCCGATTCGCACCCCGGAGGAGCCTCCCATGTCTGTCGCTGCCCGTTGGACCACACTTGCCGCCTGCCTGCTCGCCCTCCTGCTGGGCTCGCTGGGGGCTCCGCGCACCGCGTCGGCGGACGCCGTCCAGTTCTGCCGCGCCAACATGAATCTGGTCCTGTCGCCGTTCGACGTCGCGCTCTCGCCCTTCATCACAGCGAAAGACACGTACTACGGGCTCACCGAGGTAGACGACGAGATCCTGATCAAGATCGTCGCGGCAGCGCCCGGCTACGTGTGGCTGACCACGGTGCAGATCGGCGGCGGCGTGATCCGCTTCGCGGCCGGCATCTTCGAATTCTTCCCGGGCGCGTTCACTTTCTTCCGCGAGGGCACGACCGGACCGCTGTACCGCTCCCAGGACGAGACCTGGCAGATGTACAACACAGAGTGGGGCCCCTGCCCGATCCGCTTCGGCAGCTCGTACAACACCATCAACGAGGGCTAGGGGCGGTCGAGCGCGCGGAGCGCCGCCTCCACGGCGCACTCCGGCTGGCCGGCGTCGAGCCACTCCAGACCGGGCTCGGCGCGGAACCAGGTGCGCTGCCGCTTCGCGTAGCGGCGCGTGGCCAGGGTGATGGCCTCGCGCGCTTGCGCCAGGTCGATGCGCCCGGCGAGTAGCCAGCCAACCTCGCGGTAGCCGATCGCCTGCAGGCTGCGCAGCTCCGGGCCGTAGCCGCGCTCGTGCAGCGCGCGAACCTCCTCGACCCAGCCGGCTTCGAGCATGCGCTCGACCCGGTCGCCGATGCGCTGCGCGAGCCGATCGCGTTCCAGGTCGATTCCCAGCCAGCGCAACTCGAAGGGCCGGTCACCGAACCCGTGGCAGGCGTGACGCCGCGAGATCGTCTCCCCTCCCAGGCGCAGCACCTCGAGCGCGCGCACGATCCGCATCCGATCGGCCTCGGGGATGCGCGCCGCCGCCTCGGGGTCTGCGCGGCGCAGCTCGCCGAGCAGGTCCGCAGGGTCGCGCGCCTCGAGCTCGGCGCGCAGCTTCGGATCGGACTCGGCCCCGTCGATCAACCCGCCCGCGAAGGCCCGCGCGTACAGGCCCGTGCCCCCGCACAGGATCACCCGGCGGGCGCGCGCCTGGATCGCGTCGGCGGCCTCGCGTGCCAGGACCGCGAAGCGACCGGCCGACATCGGGTCGTCCGGCTCGACCACGTCGATCAGGTGGTGCGGGATCTCGCGGCGCAGCTCGATGGATGGCTTGGCCGTGCCGATGTCGAGCCCGCGGTACACCTGCACCGAGTCGGCGCTGATGATCTCGGCGCCAGACCGGCGCGCCACCTCGGCGGCCAGCTCGGTCTTCCCGGTACCGGTCGGTCCGACGATCGCGAGCACTCGGGGTGCGCCCACTAGCGCCTCGCGAAGCGCCGTTCGAGCTCGGGCACGGCCAGGGTCACGAGCACCGGACGCCCGTGCGGGCAATTCGGGAACCAGACGGTCTCATCGAGAGATTCAAGTAATGCTTTAACTTCCTCCGGAACCAGCCGATCGCCCTTGCGCACGGCGCTGTGGCAGGCGGCCGTCGCCAGGATCCCGTGCACCGCCCCGTCGATGCCATCGCGCGCGCTACTCGACTCGGGCTCGCGGAGGCCGGCCGCCGTCTCCTCCAGCAGACGTGGCCAGTCCGCGTGCGCGGCGCCGCCGACCAGGGCGGGCACCGTACGCAGCACGACCTCGGTGCCCCCGGCCAGCGCTCCTCCACCTACTTCGATCTCGAAACCGGCGCGTGCCAGCTGGTCGCTGTAGGCCTCGAGGGCGTCCGCGAGGCTGCGCGGCAGTTCGCTGCGCACGGGCAGCAGCAGCGCCTGGCGCTCGAGCTTGCCGTCGAGCCAGGTCTGGCGCAGGCGTTCGAAGAGCACGCGCTCGTGGGCGGCGTGCTGGTCCAGCAGCACGAGCTCATCGGGGCCCTCGAGGACCAGGTAGGTGCCGAGCACCTGGCCCAGGTAGCGGTGCGCGGCGAGCGGCGCCGCGGGCCGCTGGTCAGCCAGTCCGGCCGGAGGGTAGGCGGCGGGGTCGGAGGGCGGGTCGAGCTGCCCCAGTCCGGGCCCGCGGCCCAGCAGGCCGAGCTCCGCGGGCGGGCGCGGTTCCCCGATCCGGAAGCCGCGCTGGGCCTCCCGATAGGCGCCCGCGGAACGCGCGCGCAGACCGAGCGCGGCGATCAGGGACTCGCGGATCAGCGAACGGATCGCACCCGGATCGCGGAAGCGCACCTCGGCCTTTGCGGGGTGAACGTTCACGTCGACCTCGCCCGGGTCGACGCTCAGGTAGAGCACAGCCGCGGGATGGCGCCCGGGCGGGAGCGCATCCTCGTAGGCGCTGCGTACCGCGTGGAGCAGGAAGCGGTCGCGCACCGGGCGCGCGTTCACCAGCAAGTGGATGTCTGCGGTGGTGCCGCGTGTGATGTGCGTGGCACTGGCGAAGCCGCGCAGATCGGCGCCCGCCCCACCGCCCGACACCGGCACGAGGTGCTCGCCCACGTTGGGTGGCAGCGCCGCGATGGCGCGCTCGCGCGGGTCGGCCGTGGGAAGCAGCAGCAGCACCGAGCGCCCATCCCGCTCCAGGGAGAAGCGCACGTCGGGCCGGGCCAGGGAAATGCGCTCCAACCAGCGCACGATGTGCGTCGCCTCGGTGACCGGCGACTTCAGGAACTTGCGTCGCGCCGGAACGCGCCCGAAGAGCTCCGCCACCTCCACCCGGGTGCCGGCCGGGCAGCTGCACTCGCGAACCTGCTCGATGCCGGCCCCCTCCCCTTCCAACTCCACACCGAGCGCTGCATCGCCGCGGCGCGTACGCATGCGCACCCGGGCGACCGAGGCGATGCTGGGCAGCGCCTCCCCGCGAAAGCCGAGTGTTTCGACCCGGGCCAGGTCCTCAGTCGTCCTCAGTTTGCTGGTCGCGTGGCGCTCGAAGGCGAGCCGGGCGTCAGCGGGCTCCAAGCCCTCCCCGTCATCGCTCACCGCGATCCAGCGGATGCCGCCCTCCGCGATCTCGACGTCGATGCGCGTGGCGCCCGCGTCGAGGGCGTTCTCCACCAGTTCCTTGACCACGGACGCGGGCCGCTCGACAACCTCGCCGGCGGCGATCTGGTTGACCAGATCGCCGGAAAGGACCTCTATCCGCGCCATATCGGCCTTCTCCGGCGGAGGAACGGGATTGCGCCGGGGCCGGCAGGCCCCGGATGAAGGCACATCATACCTGAAGATTTCCTTGACAGCCGCGAAGGGTGGGCGACTTTTACCCCTAGGGGGGGATCGCATGGCAAGCTCACTTTCTGACAACCATTCCGCAACCCGCCGACGCGGGGACCGGCTCGTGGGCACAAGCAAGGCAGTGCAAAGGGCCATCGAGCAGGTAGCCGTAGCCGGAAGGGGTCACTTTCCCGTGTTCATACACGGGGAGGACGGCGTCGACAAAGAGTTGGTGGCTCGACTCACCCATTCACAGAGTGAGTGGGCCAGCAACGGCTTCTTTTCCGTAGACGCGTCCATCATGCCCGAGTCCCTGCTCGCAAGGGAATTGCTCGGGAGCCAGGCGGGGGCAATCCCCTCGCTGCCAGACGCCCACCAGGGTGCGTTCGAGCGCACCCCGCGCGGCACAGTCCTGATCGAGCACCTCGCTTCGATTCCCAAAGAGCTGCAACAGTCCCTGGCCTCGATCCTGAAGTCGAAGCAGTACCGCCGGATCGGTTCGGACGAGTTCCTGACCCTGGAGAGCCGCGTGATCGCGGCCAGCGCGCACTCGCTGGACGAGTTGTCCTCGAGCGGTCGCGTGGTCCAGGAGCTCGCCGAGCAACTGCGCGTCCTGGAGATCCGGATCCCGCCGCTGCGCGACCGCAAGGAAGACATCATCCCCGTGGCTGCTCACCTGCTGTCGTTGGCCCGCGCCGAGATCGAACGCGAGACGGGCCGGCCCTGTCCGGTCCGCAGCCTCTCCCGGGAGGCGCTCGAACGGCTGCGCTCGCACAGCTGGCCCGGAAACGAGCGGGAGCTGCGCGAGCAGATCCTGTCGGCGCTGCGGCTTTCGCGGACCGAGGAACTCAGTGCTGAGGATCTGCTGCTGTCGCTCGAGATCTCGGATGACATGCCATCGTTCCGGGATGCCAAGCGCTCGTTCGAGCACGAGTACGTGACGCGCGTGCTCCGCAGCTGCCGCGGGAACATCAGCCGCGCCGCACGCGTCGCCAAGAAGGACCGCAAGGACTTCTACGACGTGATGAGGCGCAACGAGATCAAGCCACAGGACTTCCGCAACTAGCGCTGCGCTATCGCTCCGGCCAGCCGTCTGGCCGGCGGTAGGGAGCGGCGGGCTCGCTCCGCCGCTCCCGATCGGTCCCCCCGAGAATCTGCAGCGCGGCGATCTTGCCGGCCTCGACCCCGGGCTGGTCGAACGGATCGACGCGGTACAGGTTGCCCGCGAGCGCGGTCTGGATCTGACGCATGTAGAGCAGCGCGCCCAGAGCCTCGGGCGTGACGCGCGGCAGACGGATCTCGATCAGCGGCCGCCCACGGTCCCGCAGCGAGTCCGCCGTTGCGTCGGCCTCGGCCGCCAGCACGTCCGCCAGGGCGCGGCCCGCGATCTCGGCCGGCCGGGCGCTGCGCGCGACTTTCACCTGGTCCCGGAAGCGCTCGACGCGGATCATCGTGTAGACCTTGTCGTCCGGGCCTTCCACGTACAGCTGCAGCTGCGAGTGTTGGTCCGTGGTGCCCCGCGCCACCATGGGGGTCGGGCCCTTGCCGCCTTTGCCGAGGCTCTCGGCCCAGAGCTGTGCGAACCAGCGGCCGCACAGCTCGAGCGCGTCGGCGTACACGAAATCGACATGGATCGGCCGGTGGTGCACAGAGTCGTGCTCGAAGAGCAGCGCGGCCAGGCGCCCCGCCGGGCCGACCATCGAGTCCGCGCGGCAGCGCTCGGCCATGCGCCGGGCTCCCGCCAGGATGCGCGCCACCGGAACCCCGCAGAGCGCCGGCAGCAGCAGGCCGCTGGCCGTGAACACGGAAAAGCGGCCGGCGACTTCGTGCGGGAACGTCAGGACCGGAATCTTCTCGCGATCCGCGTACTCGCGCAGCAGCCCCTTTGCGCTGGTCGTGATCACGAAGTTCCGGGTGGGGGTGCGCCGGCCCTTGGCGGGACGGAACGCCTCGATCAGCGCGTGCATCTGCGAGAGGGTCTCGAGCGTGCCGCCCGACTTGCTCACCACATGGACCAGGGTCTTGCGCGGATCGAGGGCATCGATGAGCGCGCCAAAGCTCTCGGGATCGACGTTGTCGGCCACGTGGTAGCGAAGCTGGCCACGGCTCGTGAACTCGTTGTAGCGGGCCGGGAGCAGCGCCGAGCAGAGCGCCTGCGCACCCAGGGCACTGCCCCCGATGCCGAGCTGCACCACATCGGTCAGTCCCCGGGGCCGCTTGCGGCAGTACTCGCGAATTTCTCGCAGCAGGTCCGTGCGCCCCGGCAGGCGCAGGAAGCCACCCCGCTCGCTCCCGTCCAGGGACGCGAGGCCGGTGCGCAGACTGGCGGCGTGCCGCGCCAGATCGTTGCGCTCCAGCCGCATGCCGTCGAGCTCGACGATCAGCTCGGCGCTGGCCATCCCCTCCTCCCCGGGTGCTAGTCTAGCCGCATGATAGCGGCCGTGGTCCAGATGACCTCGACCGAGGACGTCGAGCAGAACCTGGTCCGCGCGGCCCAGTGGATCGCGCGGGCAGCCGAGGCCGGCGCCGGCCTCGTGGCCCTGCCCGAGAACTTCGCTTACATGCGCGAGGAAGGCGCGGGGCCGAACCCCGCAGCCCAGGACCTCGACGGACCGCTGGTCGACTTCGTGCGCGACCAGGCCAAGCGCCACGGGATCGTGCTGGCGGGCGGCACCATCCCCGAGGCAGTCCCCGGAGACTCCCGGGTGTTCAACACGGCCGTGCTCGCCGGGCCCAACGGGGAACTGCTGGCGAGCTACCGAAAGATCCACCTGTTCGACGTGGACCTCCCGGGGGCCAGCTTGCGCGAATCGAAGGGCGTAGCGCCAGGGAACCGCCCGGTGGTCGCGGACACCCCGCTCGGACGGATCGGCCTCTCGGTCTGCTACGACGTGCGCTTTCCCGAGCTCTACCGAATCCTGGTCCGGGAAGGCGCGCGCATCCTGCTGATCCCCTCGGCCTTCACGGTGCCCACAGGCAGCGACCACTGGGAAGTGCTGCTGCGCGCCCGCGCCATCGAGAACCAGGCGTTCGTGATCGCCGCCGCTCAGCACGGCGTCCACAACGCGAAACGCCGCTCCTTCGGTCGCTCGCTGATCGTGGACCCCTGGGGCCTGATCCTGGCGCAGGCGGCGGACGGCGAAGGGCTGGCGTTGGCGGAACTCGACTTCACGCGCCAGGACCAGATTCGGGAGCGCCTGCCGGCGCTGCGACACCGCCGCCTCGACGGCTAGGAGCGCCCCGTTTCCCGGCACTCGTTGTCTAAAGGGCCCCGAGTCCGTTGCCGAAGTTCTCGACAGGCGTTCCCCGCGAGAGCGCTGGGGGAAGGGATCGGCGTGAAGCCAGCACAGCTCATCGTGCAGGAGCCGAATGGCAACACTTGGACGTTCGAGGTGACCGGGCCCGAGACCCTGATCGGCCGCAGCCCGGCCCACCACCTGCAGCTCGCCGACAAGGCCGTCAGCCGCGACCACGCCGCGATCTCCTGGGAAGACGACGGCTACATGATCGAGGACCTGCAGACCACGAACGGGACCAAGGTCAACGGCACTCGCGTGCGCTCCAGCCCGCTCAAGCACGGCGACACGATCCAGATCGGCAAGACCCTGATCACCCTCGAGCTGGGCTAGCAGCCCACGCGCATCCGACCCGCAGCCCGCCGGCAAGTCCCGCCGCCTCGATTTCGCTTCCCTTCGCTGTCGCCCGGGCATACCATGCCCAGGGGCGAAACCCCATCAGATGACGGAGCCAAACGCTGGGGGCGTGAGGGGCTAGAGGCGGCACGGATCCCACGCATGACTCTGCGTTCCCTGACCGAGCGGGCCCGACAGATCGTGGCCCAGACCCTGTTCACCGAGGCGGACGTTGAGGTGAGCCGACTCCTGGTCGGCAATGCCGTGGTCCAGCGCGACGGCGACCACTACCGGATCGAGAGCGGTGGCGACTCCTGGACCGAACTGGAGGCGCACGCGCAGCATCTCGACGGGCGCTGTGACTGCGGCGCCGTACTGTCTACCGAGGGCAGGCGCTCGCGTTGCCGCTCCTGCGGCCGGGAGTTCCGGGTCTAGCGCGCACCGTGGTCGGCCTGGTAGGCCGTCCAGCTCTTGGCCACGATCCGGCACACCTCTTCGGGCGAGTCCGTGATCTCGAACAGCCCGAGATCGTCCTCGGCGATCAGCCCGCGTGCCAGCACCTGCTCGCGCAGCCAGTCGATCAGGCCGCTCCAGTAGTCCGACCCGTACAGGATCACCGGGAAGTTCCTCATCTTCTGGGTCTGCTTGAGCGTCAGGCACTCGAAGGTCTCGTCGAGCGTCCCGAAGCCGCCAGGCAGTCCCACGAACGCGCACGCGTACTTCACGAACATGACCTTGCGCACGAAGAAGTAGTCGAACTGGATCACCGTGTCGGCGTGTGAATTGGAGATCTGCTCGAATGGGAGCTTGATGTTGAGGCCGATCGACGGACCGCCGGCGTTCTTGGCGCCAAGGTTCACGCCCTCCATCGCACCCGGCCCCGCGCCCGTGATCACCGCGAAGCCCTCCGCCGCCAGCAGCTCGCCGATGCGCACCGAGTCGGCGTAGACCGGGCTGTCCTCGGGAACCCGCGCCCCGCCGAACACCGAAACCGCCGGCCAGAACGGGCCGAGCGTCTCGAAGCCTTCAACGAACTCCGCCATGATGCGAAAGATCTGCCAGGTATCCTTGCTGCGAAGATCCTTCATCTTTCAACCTGATCGGGCAAGTTCGCCTCCGAGTTGACGTCGTCTGCGCAGTCGCGGCAGCGGATCGCAAAGTGCTGCCGGGAATGGATGCGGCTGCCGTCGCTGGCGTCGAACGTCACCTCCAGTTCGGACGTGGCGGCGAGCAGCTCTGTTCGAGAGCCCAGTTCGGCCTGGCCGCGGTACTCGAGCTCGAGCGCGCCCTGGAAGCCTTCGACGAGTTCCAGGGAATCACGCCGGGCGAAGCCCTCGGCACGGATGCGATCGCGGCC
>CAXMNF010000171.1:0-9525 GCA_964194645.1 uncultured Gammaproteobacteria bacterium | reverse complement strand
AAAAGCCCAGTGATTCCGAGTGAGTGTACGCGTAGGCGAGATCTGCTGCAATGCATCTCCGGGCGCCGGACCCCCTGGGCCCATCGGCCGTGCGCAAGGGCGGGCTGAAGGGTTCGATGGGATTGCGGATCGCGATATTCGTCCTGCTGCTGCTCGGCGCTGCCGGTGGCTTGCACATGGCGCTCGGAGACCCGGGTGACGCGGCGAGCCTGAGCCGTAGCGTGTTCCTCGGCGGTTCGCTGCTCGAGTTCGTGGCGCCCGAGGGGGAGTCCGACCGTTGGCACATGTTGGGCGGGCTAGAGGTGGTGGTGCGCTTCCCGCGCGAGGAGCGGATCGCAGCCAATACCTTTCGCTGCCTGCTGAACGGCGCAGACGTCACCGATCAACTCACCGTGGGCCGCAACGGCGCGGCCGGGCACGTCTATCCGCTTCTGGAGGGCCAGAACGAGCTGGCCTGCCAGGTGTTCGGCCGCGGCTGGTGGGCGAGCCGCTACTTCCAAGATGCGGCGCTCGTTCGGGTGCGCGCACGGGGACCGCTGAGCTTCGACACGGGTTGACAGCCAGGGGCCCGGCCTTAGGCTTCACTCCAACTGTAAGTCCTTGAAATAATGAGGCTTTTAGATCGGGGGCAGAGAAGCGGACATGGCCAAGGTGATCGGCATCGATCTGGGCACCACGAACTCCGTAGTCGCGGTGATGGAAAGCGGGGAGGCCAAGGTCATCCCGAACGAGGAGGGCGGGCGCACTACGCCTTCGGTCGTCGCGTTCACAAAGGACGGCCAGCGGTTGGTCGGGCAGATCGCCCGGCGCCAAGCCATCACCAACCCCGAGAGCACGGTCTTCTCGATCAAGCGCTTCATGGGGCGCCGCCTGTCCGAGGTGCCCGACGAGCGGAAGCTGGTGCCCTACCAGCTGAAGAGCGGCAAGAACGATCAGGCCGTGGTCGAGTGTCAGGGCAAGGAGTACGCGCCGCCCGAGATCTCGGCGATGGTGCTGCAGAAGCTCAAGGCCGCCGCCGAGGCCTACCTCGGCGAGCCCGTGACGCAGGCCGTGATCACCGTGCCGGCCTACTTCAACGATTCACAGCGCCAGGCGACCAAGGATGCCGGTGCGATCGCGGGGCTCGAGGTGCTGCGGCTCGTGAACGAGCCGACCGCCGCGTCGCTCGCGTATTCACTCGACAAGAAGGCCGACGAGAAGATCGCGGTCTTTGACCTGGGCGGCGGCACGTTCGACATTTCCATCCTCGAGGTCGGCGACAACACGGTCGAGGTGCGCGCCAGCAATGGCGACGGCCACCTGGGCGGCGACGACTTCGATGATCGCGAGATGCGCTACCTGATCGAGGAATTCAAGAAGGACCAGGGCGTCGACCTGGCGAAGGACCCGATGGCCATGCAGCGGCTCAAGGAAGCCGCGGAGAAGGCGAAGATCGAGCTCTCGAGCGTGACCGAGACCGAGATCAGCTTGCCCTACGTCACGGCGGACCAGTCGGGACCCAAGCACTTGAACCTGCGCCTGTCACGCTCGAAGTTCGAGCAGCTGGTCGACGACCTGATCGCGCGCACGCGCGCTCCAGTCGAGCAAGCCTGCAAGGACGCGGGCCTCGCGCCCGCGGAGATCGACGAGATCGTGCTGGTGGGCGGCTCGACCCGAATCCCCAAGGTACAGGCCTTCGTGAAGAGCTTCTTCGGCAAGGAGCCGAACCGGGGCGTGAACCCCGACGAGGTGGTGGCCGTGGGTGCCGCGATCCAGGCCGGCGTGCTGGCCGGCGAGGTCAAGGACGTGCTGCTGCTCGACGTGACGCCGCTGTCGCTGGGCATCGAGACCCTGGGCAGGGTGATGACCCGCCTGATCGACCGCAACACCACCATCCCCACGCGCCGTTCGCAGACCTTCTCGACCGCGGCCGACAACCAGCCACAGGTCGAGATCCACGTGCTGCAGGGCGAGCGCGACCTGGCCAGTGACAACCGCAGCCTGGGCCGCTTCATCCTCGACGGCCTCCCGCCGTCGGCGCGCGGGGTGCCGCAGATCGAGGTGACCTTCGATCTGGACGCGAACGGCATCCTCTCGGTCGCCGCCAAGGACAAGGCTACGGGCAAGGAGCAGTCGATCAACATCGAGGGCTCGAGCGGCCTCGAGAACACAGAGATCGAGCGCATGGTCAAGGAAGCGGAGTCGCACGCTGGCGAGGACAAGCAGCGCCGCGAAGCCATCGACACGCGCAACGCGCTGGACAGCCTGGTCTACGAAGCGCAGAAGACTGTTGATGAGCATCGCGAGAAGATCCCGGTGGGCGACCTCTCGGCGGTCGACAGCGCGATCGAGAGCGCCCGGGCCGTGCTCGAGCGCGAGGACGCGCCGCTGGATGAGCTGCGCAGCCAGTCGGAGACGCTGCAGGGCGCCCTTCACAAGGTGAGCGAGGCGCTCTACCAGGCCGAGGCGAACACGGCTGGCGGCGAGGCATCTGGCCCGGCCGACGACGCGCAGGCCTCTGACGAGGGAGAGGTCGTCGACGCCGAGTTCACCGAGGAGAAGTGAGCCCGGCGCGGCGCAGCGGCGCGAGGACCGTTTGAGCCAGGAGTCGGCGCCCGAGTCCAGCGAACTCGAGGCCTTGGACGAGGCGCAGGACGAGCTGCTAGGCGGGAGCCTGCCCGAGGTGCTGCCCGTGCTGCCCCTGCGCAACACGGTGCTGTTCCCGACCCTGGTCACGCGCACGCCCATGATCGCCACGACCGATCGGGCCAAGCGGCTGATCGATGACGCCCTGGGTGCGGACAATCTGCTGGTCGTCGTGGCCGCCCGCGACCCCGAGGTCGAGGAGCCCGGACCAGACGAGCTGCACGCCGTCGGGACCGCGGTCCGCATCCTCAAGACCTCGCCCGGCGACGGCCAGGCGAAGCGGCTCTGGGTGCAGGGCGTACGCCGCGTCCGGATCGCCGAATACCTCGAGAGCGAGCCCTACCTGAAGGGACGCATCCAGGCGCTCGACGACGAGCACCAGCCATCGGAAGAGCTCGAGGCGCTGGACCGTACCGTGACCCGGCTGTTCCTCCAGGTGACCGAGGAGTCGTCGACCGTGCCGGACCAGGTGCGCTCCCTGGTTTCGGAGCTCGACAACCCACCGCTGCTCGCAGACGTGGTTGCCGCCCACCTCACCCTGAGTGTGCCGGAGCAGCAGGAGCTGTTGGAGACGCTCGACGTGCGCGCGCGCCTGCAGCGCCTCTCGGCGCACCTGGCGCGCGAGCAGGAGGTGCGGCGCCTCGAGGGCGAGATCCGCGAGCAGGTCCAGGAGGAGCTGTCGCGCAGCCAGCGCGAGTACCTGCTGCGCGAGCAGGCTCGCGCGATCCGCCGGCAGCTAGGCGAGCTCGAGAGCTCGGAGGACCAGGTCGAGGAGCTGCGCCGCAAGCTCGACGAGGCCGCGCCGCCCGCTGAAGTGCGCGAGCAGGCCGAACGCGAGTTGCAGCGCCTGGCCGCGCAGCCGCCGGGTGCGATGGAGGCAGCGACGCTGCGCAGCTACCTGGACTGGATCGTCGAGCTGCCCTGGTCGAAGGAGACCGAGGACGTGCTCGAGGTGACGCGCGCCCGGCAGATCCTGGACGAGGACCACTACGACCTGGAGAAGGTCAAGGAACGCATCCTCGAGTTCATCGCGGTACTCAAGCTGAAGAAGGACATGCGCGGTCCGATCCTGTGCTTCGTGGGACCGCCCGGTACGGGCAAGACGTCGCTCGGCCGCTCGATTGCGCGCGCGATCGGGCGGGAGTTCGCGCGCATCGCGCTCGGCGGCGTGCGCGACGAGGCGGAGATCCGCGGCCACCGGCGCACCTACGTCGGATCGCTACCCGGCCGCGTGATCCAGACGCTCAAGCGCGTGGGCACGCGCAACCCGGTGATCATGCTCGATGAGATCGACAAGCTCGGCACGGACTTCCGCGGCGACCCCGCTTCGGCGCTGCTCGAGGTGCTCGATGCCGAGCAGAACGTGGGCTTCAGCGATCACTACCTGGAGGTGCCCTTCGACCTGTCGAAGGTGCTGTTCATCGCCACGGCCAACATGCTCGACACGATCCCGCCGGCGCTGCGCGACCGCATGGAGGTGATCGAGCTGCCTGGCTACACCGAAGAAGACAAGCTCGAGATCGCGCGGCGCTACCTGCTGCCGCGCCAGATCGAGCGCCACGGACTCAAGGGCCGCGCGCCCGAGTTGTCCGACGAGACCCTGCGCGACCTGATCGGCGGCTACACGCGCGAGGCCGGACTGCGCAATCTGGAGCGCGAGATCGGCAAGATCGCCCGCAAGCTGGCCCGGCGCGTGGTCGAGGAGGATCACGTTCCCGGCCGCATCGAGCCCGCCGAGCTGCGCGACTTCCTGGGTCCGGTGCGCTTCGAGCCAGAGGTCGCAGGGCGCTTGCAGGTGCCGGGGGTTGCCGTCGGACTGGCCGTGACCCAGGCCGGGGGCGAGATCCTGTTCATCGAGGCGAGCCGCAGCCGCGGGCAAGGCCGCCTGAAGATCACCGGCTCGGTCGGCGAGGTGATGCGCGAGTCGGCGCAGACCGCCGTCGCCCTGGTGCGCTCGATCGCGGCCCAGCTGCACCTCGACGCCGAGAGCTTCACCCAGAGCGACCTGCACATCCACGTGCCGGCCGGCGCCACGCCGAAGGACGGGCCGAGTGCGGGCACGGCAATCGTGACCGCGCTCACCAGCCTGTTCACCGGCCGCCCGGTGCCCCCGGACCTGGCGATGACCGGGGAAATCAGCCTGCGCGGACGGGTGCTTCCGGTGGGGGGCATCAAGGAGAAGGTGCTGGCTGCGCGGCGCGCTGGACTGGGCCGGGTGCTGCTGCCCAAGGACAATCTGAAGGACCTGGCCGACATCCCCGAGGAGCGCCTCGCGGGTCTGGAGATCCACCCGGTGGCCACGGTGGGCGAAGTGCTCCATCTTGCCTTCGGAGACGATGTCGATCACACGTCCTAGCGCACGGATCCGGGGGGTGAGCGCGCTGCTCGCGCTGCCCCTCTGCGCCTGCCTGGTGCCGCAGGTCCACCACCACGCGGAGATCGCGCGCGGCCGGGCGCTCGAGCACGACCTGGAACTCGCAGGGTCGCGCTCGGACGAGCTGCAGCTCCAGATCCGGCACCTGGAGCGGGCCGGGCAGAACCTGGAGCTCGAGCGCCTGTCGCTCGACGAGGAGCGGCTCAAGCTGCTCGCCGGCCTCGAAGAGCTGCACCAGGGCAACGTGAGCCTGCAAGAGGACCTGCTGCGCGAACGCGAGATCCGCGAGCGCCGCGAGGCGGACATCGCCGCGATCAGCGGGACGTACGAGAGCCTCGTGAACGAGCTCGAAAGCGAGGTCCAGGCGGGCCAGATCGAGATCCACCAGCTGCGCGGCCGCCTGCAGGTCCGCGCCTTGGACCAGATCCTGTTCGACTCGGGCCGCACCGAGATCAAGCCCGAGGGGGCGAAGGTGCTGGCCAGCGTGGCCAAGCAGATCGCGAAGATCGCGAACCACAAGGTCCGGGTCGAAGGCCATACGGACTCGGTGCCGATCGCCACGGCGCTCTTCCCGTCGAACTGGGAGCTCTCGGCCGCGCGCGCCGCGGGCGTGGTGCGCTACCTGTCCTCGCACGGTCTGTCGCCCCAGCAGCTCTCGGCCCAGGGCTTCGGCCCATATCAGCCGATTGCCGACAACAAGACCCGCGAGGGCCGCGCCCGCAACCGGCGCATCGAGATCGTGCTGGTGCCCGTAGCCGAGGATTGAGCGAGCGGGCGCTGCTCCGGGAGCTGTTCGGCTGCGCGATCGATGCCGTACACGGCGCCCGGGCGGTCGAGACTGCGCTGCGCGCGGACGATCCGGGCGGCGACCGCTGGCAGTTGCTGGCAGCCGGCAAAGCGGCATGCGCCATGGCGGAAGGTGCACGCAGCGTGCTGGGCGAGCGCCTGGCCGGCGGAGTGGTGGTGACCAAGCCCGGCCATGCCCGGGCCATTCCCGGGCTCGAGGTTCACGAGGCGGCCCACCCCGTGCCCGATGCGCGCGGCGTCGCTGCGGCCGAGCGCGCGCTCGCGCGGGCCACGGCGCTCGCTGCTGCGGACCGCCTGCTCGTACTGCTCTCGGGCGGCGCCTCGGCGTTGTGGAGCGCACCGGTCGCCGGCGTGCCCCTCGACGACCTGCGACGCCTGACCGAGCTGCTGCTGCGCAGCGGCGTCGAGATCGACGGGATCAACGCGGTGCGCAAGCACCTGTCGCGGGTGAAGGGCGGCTGGCTGGCGCGGGCCGCCGCGCCGGCCCGGCTGCAGACGCTGGCGATCTCCGACGTGGCCGGCGATGCGCCCGAGACGATCGGTTCGGGTCCCACGGCACCGGACCCGACGCGTTTCGCCGATGCGCTCGCGGTGGTCGCCGGTCTGGCTGGCGTACCCGAATCGGTGCGGGCGCACCTGGAGGCCGGCGCGCGCGGCGACCGGCCCGAGACGCCCAAACCCGGCGACCCGTGCTTCGCCCACAGTGGCTACCGCATCGTGGCGCGGCTCGAAGACGCCCTGGTCGCGGCGGAGCGCGCCGCGCGCGAGCGGGGGCTGCGCGTGTGCTCGCTGGGCCGCGCCCTCTCGGGCGAAGCGCGCGACTGCGCGCGACAGCTCGCAGAGCGCGCCGACACCGCGCGCAGCGAGGGCGCGGACCTGCTGGTCGCGGGCGGCGAGCCGACCGTGACGGTGCGCGGTGACGGCCTGGGTGGCCGGGCCCAGGAACTCGCGTTGGCGTATGCCCTGGCACGCCGCGGCCGCGCCCCGACCTGCGCGCTGTTCGCGGGCAGCGACGGGAGCGATGGGCCCACGGATGCAGCCGGTGGCTTCGCGGATGCCGCGCTCCTGGAAGCCGCGCGCAGTGCGGGTCTGGATCCCGAGGCGAATCTCGCGCGCAACGACAGCCACCGCCTGCTCCACGGGGCGGGTGCCTGCTTCGTGACCGGGCCGACCGACACGAACGTGACAGACCTGGCGCTGATCCTGCTGCGCTAGCATGCGTGCATGTCAGCGCCGGGCGAGCGGAAAGTAGGTAGGGCCGTGGTGATCGATCCGGAGCTCTTCAAGAGCCTGTTCGCGAGCTGGGTGAGCGGCGTCACGATCGTGACCTCGCGCGACGGCGAGCGCGTCCAGGGGATGACCGTATCGGCCTTCACCGAGGTCAGCCTCGATCCGCCCCTGGTGCTGGTCTGCGCCGACAAGGCCACGATCACGAACGAGCTGATCGAGGCAAGCGGCGTATTCACCATCTCGATCCTGGCCGAGGGGCAGGAGGCCCTGTCGAGCAGGTTCGCCAGCAAGAAGGACGAGCACCGCCGCTTCGAGGGGCTCGACTGCGAGACCGGCGCGACCGGTTGCGCCCGCATCCCCGAGGCGCTCGCCTGGATCGACTGCGACGTAGTCCAGACCCTCGACGCCGGCGACCACTACGTGTACATCGGCGAGATCAGAGCCGCCAACCTCAGCGACCGCGCCCCGCTGCTCTACTTCCGCGGTCGCTACGGCAAGCTCGCCTAGAGGATGTAGTCCATCGCTTCGATGCCGTAGTCGACGGGATTGAGCGTCTCGATCACGAACAGGGCCTCAGGATCCTTGGCCCTGGCGGCCAGGTCGACCGTCTCGTCCTCGGCTGGCCCCTCCGCGAAACCCAGGTCAGACCAGTGTCTGGTCTACGATTTTCTGGGTGTGTAGGATCTGACCTCGCGGGAGGGCGGCATGGTTCGACTCTACACTTGGTTCGCACTCACGGGCCTGGCGGTCGTTTCGGCATCGGTACTCATGGGGTTCCGTTACGAGACTGGGGCACCCGCCGGGAACTACCTCTTCAACGCCGTCCTGTACGGCACCTACATGGCGATCCACGCCATCATGATGACGCCTTGGTACAAGCGTCTGATGACCGGCGCCCCAGAGGGCAACCCGATGGAGCGTCGGATCTACACGATCGTGGCGGTGCTGACCTGGCTCTTCGTCTACTGGATCCACCGGCCGTTGCCGGGCCCCTCCCTCGAACTGCCTGGCTGGATCACCTTCCTCGGCATTTGCGGATTCCTGCTCGGTTTCTTCGCATTCACGGAAGGCGGGACGTTCGAGTCGTTCAAGGGGTTCTTCGGGGTCCCCGGGGCTGAGGCCTCACACTCCGCCACGGCTGAGACCCCGCTCCAGACGGAAGGCTCCTACGCGAGCGTGCGCCACCCCATGTATCGCGGCTTTGCCTGCCTGATCGCCGCCTCGCTCCTCATCCACCCGAACGCCGCGCAGGCCGCCTGGGGCGTGGCACTCGCGTTGACCTTCATCGTCTTCATCCCCATCGAGGAGTCCCAGCTCCTGAGCGCCCGGGGCGAGGAGTACCGAGCGTACATGCAGCAGACCCCGCATCGCCTCTTCCGGGGCATCTGGTAGCCGCGCTCAAAAGGGTCCGGCTCGAGATCCCACCAACGCCCTCCCGTGCAGAGCCGAAGCCCCGACTACTTGCTACTCGCCGCCACGGGCACGGTCGTGGTCGCGGCGCAGGTGCTCGTCCAGATCCCTCTTGGTGCGCTAGCCGTTCAAGTTCTGCGGCGCGCCATCGGGTCAGGAACCGGGAGTCCGCCTGACCCGCCGAGGACCGTTGGTGCCCAGGACTGGACTCGAACCAGCACCCGCAAATTTGCGGACAAGGCCCTCAACCTTGCGTGTCTACCAATTTCACCACCTGGGCGCGGTGGTCCGGACTATTCCTCGGAGCTCGGCTCCGGAGCCGGGATCGCTTCGAAACCGCTCGGCGCCTCGCCCTCGGTTCCGGGGATCGCGGGTGCCTCCGGGAAGCTCGATTCTTCGAGCGGCTGCAGCGCGGCGGGCGAGTCCCCGATGATCTCGCTCGCGGTGCGGTCGCCGCCGAACCAGGACAGCGTGAGCGCGGTGATCATGAAGACCACGGCTGCGGCGGTCGTGAGCTTGGTCAGGAAGTTCCCCGCGCCGCGTGCGCCGAACACGGTGTTGCTCGCGCCCCCGCCGAAGGCCGCGCCGATGTCGGCGCCCTTGCCGTGCTGGAGCAGCACGATGCTGATCAGGGCCAGGCAGACCACGACGTGGAGTACGGTGATGAAGGCGTTCATGGACGGCTCTCCCGGCGATGTGCAGGGCCGTATGATCGCAGAGTGGAGCGCCGGGTCAAGGCTGGGCGCAACAGGGGCGCGGCCCCGCTAGGCGGCCGCGAGGATGGCGGCGAAACTGGCCGCCTCGAGGCTCGCGCCGCCCACCAGCGCGCCGTCGATGTCCGGCTGTGAGAGCAAGGCGGCGGCGTTGTCGGGCTTGACGGATCCGCCGTACTGGATCCGGACGCGGCTGCCGGCGTCTCCCAGGCGCTTGCCGAGGCGCTCGCGGATGAAGGCGTGCACCTCCTGGGCGAGCTCCGGGGTGGCCGTGCGGCCCGTGCCGATCGCCCAGACCGGCTCGTAGGCGATCACCAGCTCGGGCGCAGCACCTTCCAGCGATGTGTCGAGCTGGCTGCCGATCAC
>CAXMNF010000170.1:0-2784 GCA_964194645.1 uncultured Gammaproteobacteria bacterium | reverse complement strand
CGCCCAGCCCTTCTCCCTGCGCTACCCGCTGGTCGACGGCCAGGGGAACTTCGGCTCGATCGACGGCGACCCGCCCGCCGCCATGCGCTACACCGAGGCGCGGCTGTCGCGCATCGCCGGCGAGATCATGGCCGATCTCGGCCGCGACACCGTCGACTTCGTTCCGAACTACGACAACACGCGCGAAGAGCCCGTGGTGCTGCCCTCGCGCATACCCAACCTGGTGATCAACGGCTCGACGGGCATCGCCGTCGGCATGGCCACGAACATCCCGCCGAACAACCTGGGCGAAGTGGTCGACGCCCTGAAGCTGCTGGCGCGCGCGCCGGACACCAGCGTGGACGAGTTGCTCGAGATCATGCCCGGCCCGGACTTTCCGACCGGCGCGATCATCTGTGGCCGCGACGGGATCCGTCAGGCCTACCGCACGGGCCGGGGCCTGCTCACGATGCGCGCCCGTGCCGACTTCGAGACGCTGCGCGGCGACCGGCGCGCGGTGATCGTGACCGAGATCCCCTACATGCTGAACAAGGCGTCGATGATCGAGAAGATCGCCGACCAGGTGCGCGACGGGAAGATCGCGGACATCGCCGACATCCGCGACGAGTCCGACCGGCGCGGCATGCGGGTGGTGATCGAGCTGAAGAAGGACGCCAACGAGGACGTCGTCCTCAACAACCTCTTCAAGCTCTCGCCGATGCAGAGCACCTTCGGCGCGAATCTGCTGGCGCTGGTCAACAACCGGCCGCAGACGCTGAACATCGCCCAGATGCTCAACCATTTCCTGGAGTTCCGCCGCGTCGTGGTGCGGCGCCGCGCGGCCTACGACCTGCGCCAGGCCGAAGACCGCGCCCACGTGCTCGAGGGCTTTGCGAAGGCGCTCGACAATCTCGACGCGGTGATCGCACTGATCCGCGCCAGCGACAGTCCGCAGAGTGCCCGCGAAGGTCTGATCCGCCAGTTCGAGCTCTCCGAGCGCCAGGCCCAGGCGATCCTGGAGCTGCGCCTGCAGCGGCTCACGGCCATGGAGCGCCAGCGCATCCTGGACGACCTGGCCGAGATCCGGGCGCGCATCGTCGAGCTGCGCGCCTTGCTCGCCTCGGACGAGAGGGTCACCGATGTGATCATCGAGGAGCTCGACGAGCTCAAGGAGAAGTACGCCGACCCGCGGCGCACCGTAATCGGCGAGCCCGTGGCGGACCTGACCACCGAGGACCTGATCGCCGAGGAAGAGATGGTCGTCGCCATCACCCACCGCGGCTACGCGAAGCGCCACGTGCCCGCGCTGTATCGCGCGCAGCGGCGCGGCGGCAAGGGCAAGATGGGGGTCGGCACCAAGGATGAGGACGTGGTCACGAAGTTGTTCGTGGCCTCGACGCACGCCTGGCTGCTGTGCTTCACGACGCGCGGGCGGGTGCACTGGCTGAAGGTGCACGAGCTTCCGCAGCTCGGCCGGGGCGCGCGAGGCAAGCCGCTCGCGAACCTGCTGCAGCTCTCCGAGGATGAGCGGGTCGGCGAGGTGTTGCCTGTGCGCAGTTTCGACGAAGGTGGCTACGTCCTGCTCTGCACGCGCCGCGGCACCATCAAGAAGACCACGCTCGAGGCGTATTCGAGCCCGCGGCGCGGCGGTATCATCGCGATCAACCTGAACGACGGCGACGAGCTGATCGGCGCCGCGCGAACCGGCGGGGACAGCCAGGTGCTGGTCTCGACGCGCATGGGCAAGGCGATCCGCTTCCACGAGTCACAGGTCCGCGCGATGGGCCGCACGGCGGCCGGCGTGCGCGCGATCGCCACGAAGGCCAACGACTCGGCCGTGTCGATGGACATCCTGCGACCGGACCGGACGATCCTGACGATCACGCGGAACGGCTACGGAAAGCGCTCGCCGCTCGGCGAGTACCGAGAGCAGAACCGCGGCGGCCAGGGCATCATCACCATCAAGACGACCCAGCGAAACGGCGAGGTCGTGGGCATCCTCCAGGTCAGCGACGAGGACCAGATCATGCTGATCACGGACCAGGGCAAGCTGATCCGCATGAAGATCGACGGGATTCCGACGATCGGCCGCAACACCCAGGGCGTGCGGCTGATGGACACCGCCGAGGACGAGCACGTGGTCTCGGTCGCGCGCCTGGCCGAGGACGAGGATGCCAACCCGGACGAGGCCGCCACCCTGCCCGCCGACGCATAGACCGTGCGCACGGCAACCTCGAAGCGCCTGATGAAGCGCGCCCGCAAGCTGGTCCCCGGGGGGGTCAACAGTCCCGTGCGCGCCTACGGATCGGTGGGCGGGACTGCGCGCTTCATCGAGGCCGCGAGCGGCTCGCGCATCGAGGACGTCGACGGCAACCGCTACATCGACTGGGTGGCGTCCTGGGGCGCGGTGATCGCAGGGCACGCGCACCCGATGATCGTCGACGCAGTGCGCGCCGCGGCGGCGCGCGGCACGAGCTTCGGCGCGCCGACCGAAGCCGAGATCGAGCTGGCCGAGCGCATCAGCGAGCGCGTGCCCTCGGTCGAGATGCTGCGGCTGGTGAACTCCGGAACGGAGGCCGTGATGAGCGCGCTGCGCGTCGCGCGCGGCGCCACGGGGCGCGAGAAGATCGTGAAGTTCGAGGGCTGCTATCACGGCCACTCGAACGAGCTGCTGGTCGCGGCCGGCTCGGGCGTGGCGACGCTCGGCATTCCCGGGACCGCCGGCGTGACCGTGGGAGCGGTCGAGGACACGATCGTGGCGCCGTACAACGACCTCGGCGCCGTCGAGGCGGCGTTCTCTCGCCA
>CAXMNF010000169.1:0-8046 GCA_964194645.1 uncultured Gammaproteobacteria bacterium | reverse complement strand
GCGCTTCTGCTGGTCCGAGCCCTTGAAGCCGAACGACGCCACATAGGCGCGCGTGGAGAGCGTTGCCTTGCCCACCGCGATCTGCTCGTCGCCGTCCGAGATGGCCTCCCAGACGGTGCGCTCGGGATCGAGCGAGTCGCGGTCCTGGTCCACGTAGGCGAGCTGCACGGTCGGGCCGACCTTCAGTTCGCCCGAGTCCGGCTGCTCCTCGCCGAGGATCATGCGGAACAGGGTGGTCTTGCCCGCGCCGTTCGCGCCGATCACACCCACGATCCCCGCGGGCGGCAGCGAGAAGCTCAACTCGTCGATCAGCAGGCAGTCGTCGTAGCCCTTGGACAGCTGCGACGCCTCCAGCACAAGGTCGCCCAGGCGCGGCCCCGGCGGGATCGCGATCTCGACGCTCTCGGGCCGGCGCTGCTCCTCCTCGGCGCGCAGTTGCTCGTAGGCGTTCAAGCGCGCCTTGCCCTTGGCCTGGCGGGCACGCGGCGCCATGCGAATCCACTCGAGCTCGCGCTGCAAGGTGCGGGCGCGGGTCGCTCCCGCTTTCTGCTCGTGGGCCAGGCGCCGCTGCTTCTGCTCGAGCCACGAGGAGTAGTTGCCCTTGAAGGGCAGGCCGCGCCCGCGGTCGAGCTCCAGGATCCAGCCGGCCACGTTGTCGAGGAAGTAGCGGTCGTGGGTCACGCCGACCACGGTGCCGGGGTACTCCTGCAGGAAGCGCTCCAGCCAGGCGACGGACTCGGCGTCGAGGTGATTGGTGGGCTCGTCGAGCAACAGCAGGTCGGGGCGCGACAACAGCAGTCGGCACAGCGCCACGCGCCTGCGCTCGCCGCCCGAGAGACGCCCCACGTCCGCGTCACCGGGTGGTACGCGCAGGGCATCCATGGCGATCTCGAGCGTGCGGTCCAGCTCCCAGGCATCGGCCGCGTCGATCTGGTCCTGGAGCCGGCCCTGCTCGGCGAGCAACCCGTCCATCTCCTTGTCGGAGAGCGGTTCGCCGAAGCGCGCGTTCAGCTGGTCGAAGCGGACCAGCAGGTCGCGCAGTTCGGCAACGCCGTCTTCCACGTTGCCCCGCACGTCCTTCGCCGGGTCGAGCTCGGGCTCCTGTTCGAGGAAGCCGACGGTGACCCCGTCTCCGAGGCGCGCTTCACCGACGATCTCGCTGTCGAGCCCCGCCATGATGCGCAGCAGGGTGCTCTTGCCCGAGCCGTTGTGGCCCAGCACGCCGATCTTCGCACCGGGCAGGAAGGCGAGCGTGATGTCGTCGAGCAGCACGCGGTTCGGTGGCACGACCTTGCGCAGCTCCTGCATCGTGAACACGAACTCCGGCATCCATTCACCCCCGCGCGTCGCGCAGCTCTGGCGACCAGGCCGCCAGGCGCTTCGCCATCACGTCGACGGCTTCGCGACTCTCGTCCACCAGGACGAAGTCGCGCCCATTGCGCGCCGCGGCGTCGCCCAGCGTACCGCTCCCCGCAAAGAAGTCGAGCAGCCGGTCGCCCGGGTTCGAGTGCACGCGCACGATCCGCTCCAGCACGGCGAGCGGCTTCTGTGTGGCGTAGCCGGTGCGCTCGCGGCCGGTCGGGCTGACGATCGTGTGCCACCAGACGTCGGTGGGCGTCTTGCCGCGTGCCGCCTTCTCGGGTCCGACCAGCCCGGGTGCCCGGTACGGGATGCGGTCGATCGCGTCGTAGTTGAACACGTAGTGCCGCGGGTCCTTGGCGTACCAGAGCAGGCTGTCGTGCTTCGGCGACCAGCGCTTGCGGCTGCGCGCCCCGTAGTCGTAGGCCCAGATGATCTCGTTCATGAACGAATCCCGCCCGAAGATCTGGTCGAGCAGGACCTTGCAGTAGTGCACCTCGCGGTAGTCGACGTGCAGGAAGAACGAGCCGTCGCTGCGGAGCAGGCGCTCGGCGTGGTGCAGGCGCGGCTCCAGGAAGGCCAGGTAGTCGTCGTACTGGTCCGCGAAGCTGCTGGAGCCGAGGCGCACCGTCCGGTAGCGCTGTCCGCCGAAGCCCGTGCGGTCGCCGTCCCCATCGCGCAGGGTGCGCAGCCGCGGGCGTACCTGGCGACGCCCGGTGTTGAACGGCGGGTCGATATAGATCAGCGCGAACGAGCCATCGGCCAGTCCCGGCAAGACCCGCAGGTTCTCGCCGAGCACGATCTCGCCCACCTATGGGTCTCCGGCTCGCGCGCGCACCAGTCCGGCCAGCGCGGCGAGCCAGGCGGAGTGCGCGTTCAGGCAGGGCACGAGCTCGAGAGCCTCGCCACCGAGTTCCGCCCACTGTGCGCGGGCGCGGATTCCGATCTCCTCGAGGGTCTCCAGGCAGTCCGCCACGAAGGACGGGCAGAGCACAGCGAGGCGGCGCACGCCTCGCCCGGCCAATTCGGGGAGCAGCTGGTCCGTGAACGGCCGGATCCAGGGCGTTCCCGCCAGGCGCGACTGGAACGCGCTTCCGTAGCGGGCGGCGGGAAGCTCGAGTGACGCGGCGAGAGCGCGCGTGGTCGCGAAGCACTGCGCCCGATAGCAGGACTGGTTGGCGGTCGCGATCGCGGCGCAGCACTCGTCGGTCGCCAGGCAGTGGCGGCCGCTCGGGTCGCTGCGTCGCACCTGGCGCTCCGGCAGGCCGTGGTACGAGAACAGCACGTGATCCGGGCGGAACCGCTCGAGCGCGGGTCGCGTGACCGCGGCGAGCGCTGCGATGAATGCGCGCTGGTCGTAGAAGGGCGGAACCACCGCGAGCGCTGGGACATTCCAGTGCCGCCCGGCGAGCGCGTAGATTCGCTCCAGGCTCGAGCCGGTCGAGGAACCCGCGTACTGCGGGTAGAGTGGCACGACTACGCTGCGCTCCACGCCCGAGGCGGCCAGCCGCTGGAGCGCTCCGTCGAGCGACGGCGCTCCGTAGCGCATGCCGAGCTCGACGCGGAAGCCGTCACCGAGCGTCTTCTGCAGGCCCTCGGCCAGCGCGCGACTATGCACCAGCAACGGAGAGCCCTGCTCAGTCCAGATCTGCGCATAGGCTGCCGCGGCGCGGCGCGGTCGGAAGGGCAGGATCGTGCCATACAGGAGGGCGCCTCGCAGCAGCCGATGCGTGTCGAGCACGCGCGGGTCCGACAGGAACTCGCGCAGGTAGCGGCGCACGTCTCCGGTCCGGGGGGAGTCCGGCGTGCCGAGATTCACCAAGAGTACGCCGACCCGCGCCTCGCCGTCTGCCATGGCTCGAGGATGCTAGCCTCTTGGCCATGCCCGCGAAACGGACGCGTGTGCTCGCGGCGCTGACGGCGCTGTGCGCCGTCCTGAGCGGCAGCGCCGTCCTAGGCGGCAGCGCCGTGGCGGGGCCGCTCGGCCCGGCTCCTCGCGGGGCGGACGGGCGCTTCGAGAACCAGGGTGGTCCGCTGGAGCGCGGCGGGGCGCGCGTCTTCTTGCCCTTTTTCCTGCGCCGCGTCGCGCGCCAGTTCGCGGTGCCGAGCGGCCTGCCGCGGGTCGTCCCGAACGACGGCGCGTTCCTGCGCGCGAACGCGCGGCACAGCACGCCCACGGTCACCTGGGTGGGGCACTCGACCCTGCTCGTGCAGATGGACCACGTGAGCTTCCTCACCGACCCCATCTGGTCGAAGCGCGCCAGCCCGCTGTCCTTCGCCGGGCCCCGGCGCATGGTGCCGCCGGGTGTTGCCCTCGAGGACTTGCCGCCGATCGACTTCGTGCTGGTCTCTCACAACCACTACGACCACCTGGATCTCGACACGCTTGAAGCGCTCGCCGAGCGCGACCCGGACACACGCTTCGTAGTGCCGCTCGGCAACGCGCAGCTGCTGCGCGGGCGCGGCGTCGAGCGCATCGAGGAGCTCGACTGGGGCGAGTCCCTGGTCCACAGGGGCGTGCGCATCCACTGCCTCCCGGCGCAGCACTGGAGTCTGCGGGGCCTGCGAGATGAGCGCCGCGCGCTCTGGGCGTCCTGGGCGGTGACCGGCGACGAACGGCGCTTCTATTTCGGCGGCGACACCGGCTACTTCCCCGGCCTCGCCGCGATTGGCGCGGCGCTCGGTCCGTTCGACCTGGCGGCTGTGCCGATCGGCGCGTACCTGCCGGTGGCGATGATGAAGCCCTCACACCTCGACCCGGAGGAGGCCCTGCAGGCCGGTCGCGAGCTGCGCGCGCGTCGCGCGCTCGCCGTCCACTTCGGCACCTTCGAGCTGGCCGACGAGCCGCTCGACGAGCCGCCGCGGCGCTTCCTCGAGGGCGGCCGGGCCGCGGGCTATCGCCCGGACGAAGTCTGGGTGCTCGATATCGGCGAGACGCGCCCTTTCTGATGGAGCTGCCGGGCCCTCTGTCGGAGCGGCTGCTCGACACCTGGCCGGTCGCGCGGCTCGCCACACTCGGTCCGGATGGCGCGCCGCACCAGGTTCCGATCGTCTTCGCACGGCGCGGCGCGACGCTCTACTCGCCGGTCGACGGCAAGCCCAAGCGCGGCGGCGAGTTGGCACGGATTCGCAACGCGCGCCGCGATCCGCGCGTGAGTCTGCTCCTCGACGAGTACCACGGCGACTGGCAGCGCCTCTGGTGGCTGCGGGTTGCTGGCGAGGCCCGCGTGGTCGAGCCGGCTGATCCCGAGCTCGATCGCGAAGTGGCGGACGCTGTCGCAGCGCTGCGGGCCAAGTACCCGCAGTACGAACGCGTGCCGGTGCTCGGGCCAGCGCCCGTCCTGCTGGCCATCCGAGTGCTCGCGCAGCGCAGTTGGTGCGCGAGCCCCGATCACCTGCCGAACGCGGGCTAGCCGGGGCTCGGCTCGGGCAGCACCAGCTCCAGCAGGGAGGCTTCCCCGGGCACGCCGACGCGCATCGGGAAGCCGTAGAAGCCGGTTCCGCGGTGCACGTACAGGCGGTTCGAACCGTTTCCGAACAGTCCGTGGTCGGGCCAGCGCGAGCGCGTGAGCACCGTCCAGTCGAGGCCGAAGCTCACCAGGCCGACCTGGCCGCCGTGCGTGTGGCCCGACAAGGTCAGGTCCACCTCGCCGCGCGGAACGAACTGGAAGCCGAGCGGGTCGTGCAGCAGCAGCAGGCGCAGCGTGCCCTCGCGCCGTGGGTAGCGCGCGAGCAGCGCGGGAATGTGCTCCTCGCGCCCGCGGCCCACGTAGTCGGCGCCCACGAGTTGCACCGCTCCGACGGCTGTCTCGACCAGCGCCTCTTCGTCCACCAGCAGCCGCACGCCGTTCTGCTCTAGAGCGCTGCGCACTTCGTCGGAGTCCTCGTGGTCGTGGTTGCCGAAGATCGCGTAGGCGCGGCCGGCCACCTTGCGCAGCGGCTCGAGCGCCCGGCCGAGTGCGCCCGGCGAACCGCGGCCCTCCATGGTCAGGAAGTCGCCGGTCAGCAGCACCAGGTCCGGGTCGTGCGCGATCAGGTCGTCGAGGTGCCGCGACAGCTTGCGGATCGGCTGCCAGGGTCCCAGGTGTGGATCGCTGACCTGCACGATGCGCAGTGGGCGCGCTGCGAGCGGGGCAGGGTTGCGTCGTCGGTAGCGCTCGACGGGCACGCGCTGCACCTCGGGTGGGCCGTCGGGGTCGCCGAGCACGATGCGCACGATCTCGCGCACCGGGCGTGTCGAGGTGACCAGCGACGCGAGCGCCACGCTGAAGGGCACGAGGTCCGCCCAGCCCAGCGCTTCCAGGGCCGCGTCCTGTGCGAAGAGCAGCAGCAGTACGCGCACCGGCAACAAGAACAGCAGCCACACGCCCGAGAAGAAGCCGGCGGTGATGCACCACTGCCCCGGGATGCTGATGCCCCAGCGGAACAGCGCGTGGCGCAGGCGTGGCGTGACGAGCGACGCCAGGTGGACGCCGGCGGCCGCCAGCGAGTAGACGAAGCCGAGCTCGAGTCCCAGGCGCAGCTCAGCCGGGACCCAGTCGACCAGGCGCGCGTGCATCAGCAGTGCACCCGGAAGCGACAGGCCCAGGATCACGCTGGAGAAGATCGCGTAGCGGCGGCCGCGGACCTGCCAGGCGTAGGCGGGTACCGCGATCAGGGTCGCAGCGACGATCCCGCGAACCGCCCAGACGAGCAGTGCATCCACCGGAGCTAACCGTTTCCCAACAGCTGGTGGGTCTGGCGCGTCCGCTCGGGGATCGCCAGGCCGATCGGACAGCTCCCCAAGCAGCTCGCTTCCGCGCAGGAGAGGCAGGCGGCCGCGCCCGAGCCCAAGCGTGCGTAGTCCTCGCGCGCCAGCTCCAGGTCGCCATAGTCGAGCGCGTACATGCGCGTGCGCAGCACCTCGGCGATCGGCACGCCGTGCGGGCAGGCATCCGCGCAGGCACCGCAGCCCTGGCGACAGTAGTCCGGACCGAAGCGCGTGGCGTAGCGCTCCAGCAGCCGCAGGTCGCCGGCGCTCACGCCTTCGGCGCCCGACGCAGCGAGGTACTCGCGCAGCTGGTCCCCATCGTTGATCGACACGATCAGCGCGTCCACGTGCGGATTCGAGAGCACCCAGCGGAACGCCGCTTGCGCGAAGCTCCCGCCCCGCTCCCAGGGCCGCATGTCGTTCAGGCGGGCGCCCATCAGGGTCTTCATCGCCACCACCCCGACCCCCTTGGCGTGTGCCTTGCGCAGCACCCGGGGCAGGTCGGGCTGGATGGCCACGAAGTCCATGCCGCCCAGGAAGCGCTGGTAGAAGGCGGGGTCCTGGCCGAAGTTGTGGGCGACCAGCATCACGTCGATCAGCTCGTGGTCGAGCGCGTAGTCGAGGCACTCGACTAGTCGGCCGCCATGTCCCGACATGCCGGTGAAGCGGATTTTGCCCGCTCGCTTCGCGCGGCTGGCAAACTCGGCCCACTCGGGGTTCTGCAGGCGCGCCACGTCGTTCACGGCGTGATTGAAGTAGACGTCGATGCGGTCGGTGCCGAGGCGGCGCAGGCTGCCCTCGAGCGCCTCCGTCAACTCCTTGCGCGTGCTGCGGACCCCGCACTTCACCTTGGACGCCAGGAAGAACTCGTCGCGGTGACCGGCCAGCGCTCGGCCCAGGGTCTCTTCGGAGCGTCCGCTGCGGTAGCCTTCGGCCGTGTCGAAGTAGTTCACGCCGCGCTCGAGCGCCTCGCGCACCAGGGCCTGGTCGCTCGACAGCCGGCTGGAACCGAACGAGATGTCGGAGATCTCAAGGCCGGTGCGGCCCAAGGGCCGGTAGCGGCGCACGCGCGCCTGCGCGGGATCGGGGGCCTCGACCGCGCCGCTCGGCGCAGGCAGCGAGCCAAGCGCGAGCGCGGCGCTTCCGGCCGGCACGAGCCGGAGGAAGTCGCGGCGATCCAAAGTGTGCGAGCCCGGCCGCTTCATGAACTAGTGATACTATCTCGCGCACCGGAGGTCCCGCCAGATGCGTTTCGCCCGCCTGCTCGTCTGTTGCTTCGCGATCGCCGGCTGCGGTCCGATCGGCCCGTTCGCGGGAGGGCCGCTGCGCGGCGAAGTCGTGCCCGGTCCGGTCAGCGACTGGAGCTTCAGCGACGAGCACCGGTTGATCCAGCTCGAGACGCGCCCGGGCTTCCCGCACTCGGTCACCACGATCTGCTTCACCTACGAGGGCAAGCTCTACGTGCCCGCCAGGAACGGCAGCGAGAAGCAGTGGCCCAACCACCTGCTCGCCGACCCCGCCGTGCGAGTGCGGATCGACGGGCGAGTCTACCTGGGGCGTGCCACGCGCATCAGCGATGCCTCGCTGCGCGACGAGTTGTTCGAAGCGGCGGGGCGCAAGTACCAACAGATTGCGGAACGCAGTCCCGACGACCTGGCAAACGTATGGGTCTTCCGAGTCGATTCCATCAGTTGAGGCGCTTCGTTCCGGCGGCGCTGCTCGCGCTACTGGTGGCTCTCTTCGTGGGCGGCTGGAGCGCGCGCCGCTCGCTCGACCTGCAGGTCTCGTTGGCCGCACTCGAGGGCCTGCGCATCTGGGTGCTCGACCTCGGCTGGCGCGGGCCAGCCGTCTTCGTGGGCCTGGTCGGCTTCCGCACGTTCCTGCTGCTGCCCTCGGCCCTGTTGCTGGTGCTGGGCGGTCTGGCTTTCGGCGCGCTC
>CAXMNF010000168.1:0-4432 GCA_964194645.1 uncultured Gammaproteobacteria bacterium | reverse complement strand
GATTAAGAGTCCGCTGCTCTACCAACTGAGCTACGCGCCCGCGGACTAGGTACCACGGGGCGGTTGATTGTCAATGGACGCGCGGGCTTAGCCGCGTAGCCTGCGGCGCGGCTGCGGGTCAGGGTGCGCTAGAATGCTCGCCCGATGTTCGCGTCCCCGATCAGACCCCATGCTTCGGCCGCGCTGCTGCTCGCGCTGGCGTTCGGCTGCGCCGCGCCGGGGCTGCCCGAGGGGCCCACCACTGGCACGGTGACGCGCAATGCATTGCAGCGCGCCCAGGAGTTCTACCTGTATCCGGACCGGCTCGACCGACGCGTGATGGTCGGCGCGCTCGACGCGCTCGAGAGCCGGTTCGACGCAGTGCGCTTCGAGGCAGAGCCCGGCTCGGACTCCGGCGTACTGACGGTCGGCGACGACTCGGTGCGCGTGCCGCTCGAAGACGGCATCGAGGCCGGGCGCTTCGAAACGGTGCTGGGCGGAGCACTCCACTTCGTGGCGCAGCGCCTGCCAGACGAGGCGAACCGGGACGAGAAGTCGAACCTGGAGCTGATCGCCCTGCGCGGCGCGCTGAACGCATTGGACCGCTACACCACGGTCTTCTCGGGACGCGGAACCCAGGACTTCCAGATCCGCTTCTCGGGCAAGCTCCACGGGATCGGCGCACAAATCGGCCGGCGCGACGGCCACCTGACGGCCGTGCGTGTGTTCCCGGACAGCCCCGCCGAGAAGGCGGGGCTGAAGGACGGGGACGCGATCCAGCAGATCGACGGCACGGCCACCGGGCCGCTCACGGTCGGCGAAGCGGTCGGCCAGATCCGCGGCGAGGCCGGTACCCCGGTGCGGCTTGGCGTGCTGCGCGACGAGCAGACGCTCGAGATCGAGGTGATCCGCGGCGAGGTCACCATTCCGAGCGTGGAGACGCGAAAGCTCGAGGACGGCATCGGCTATGCGCGGATCCTGAACGTGAGCCGCACGACCGCGAAGGAATTCCGCAAGAAGGTGCTGGCCCTCGGCCCGCTCACCGGCCTGGTGCTCGACCTGCGCGGCAACACGGGTGGCAGCATGACGGCGGCCGCGCGGCTCGCGGACTTCTTTCTCGAAGAAGGCGTGATCGTGCGCATCCGCAATCGCGACGGCGACACGCCTCAGGGACGGGCGATGGCGCGGCCCGGCGTGCTGCTCGGCGCCCAGGTCGTGATCCTGGTCGATCCGTCGACCGCGTCCGCAGCCGAGATCCTGTCCGGCGCGATCGCGCCGCTCACGCGCGTGACCGTGGTTGGCCAGACCACCTTCGGCAAGGGTCTGATCCAGCGGGTGATGCCGCTGCCGGAGGAGAACCTGCTGAAGCTCACGGTGGGCGAGTACCTGCTGTCGGGCGACCGCGCGATTCACAAGAAGGGAATCGATCCCGACGTGCTGCTCTACCCGGTCTCGAGCGAGAACCTGGGCATCCTGGCGCAGGCGCCGGACCACGCGCTCGCCTACCTGCGCAAGCCGGGCGAGGACGACCTGTTCCCGATCGAGCTGGCGACTTCACTCCTGAACGGCAGCCACGACGAGGCGCTGGTCGGCGTCCAGGCCGAAGCCGACGAGCGGATCCAGCGGGAGCTGCTGCCCTACGGCATCACCTGGCGCTCCGCGAGCGGCCTGCTCGAGCCGCTGCCGGAGCCGCTCGAGATCTCGTTGCTCTCCGCGCCGCTGGTCGGCGGCCAGACGGCGAGCGTGCGCGTGCGCGTGACGAATCCGAACGACTTCCCGATCCCCGACGCGTGGGCCGCGCTCGCAGGTGCCGCGGCCTATCTCGGCAACCGGATCGTTGCGCTGGGCACGATCCCAGCACGCGGTACCGCTGAGGGCGAACTCGAGATCACGCCGAGCGACGGCCTGTCGGTCGAAGTCTTGATCGCCCAGGTGCGGGTGGCCTCGGCCTCGCATGCGCTCCAGGCGCAGCGCGTGGTGCTGCAGATCCAACCGCATCGCCCGGAGCTCGAGATCGAGGTGGTGCGGCTCGCCGAGGACCGCGCGCAGGTGACTATCTCGAACCGCGGCTGCTGCGACCCGGGCTTCGTGCGCGTGCTCGTACCGGGCGCGCTGCGCACCATCGAGAAGCTACCTCCCGGCGAGCCGCAGACCGTGGAACTCCCGCTGACCGGCAAGGTCGAGGTGATCTCGGTGCTTCTCGCCGGTGCGGGCGTGCAGCGCCGCATCGAGGTGCCGCTACCCGCGGACCGGATCACGGTCGTGCCGCCGGCGGTCGAGCTCGAGCGCGCCTCATGGCTGGGCCGGCCGCAGGTGCGCGTGCGCGCGCGGGCGTCCGAAGGCCTGCGCGAGGGCTGGCTGGCGCTCGACGGGCAGAAGGCGCTCTACGTGGCCTGGCACGGCAGTGCCGACGGGTTCCTGCACGCCGACCTGTCCGGCGGCGATCAGAACCTGACGACCAAGGTCGAGACGCTGAGCGGCGTGTCGGTGATCGACAGCCGGATGGTCACAGCAGACTGAGCTGCACCGGGTTTCCGAGCGCCTCCTCGAAGCTCTCGCCGAGATCCGCCAGGATCGCCTCCGCCACGGGACGCAGCACGTGCTCCAGGTAGTGCTCGCGGTCGATGTCGTCCGGCAGCGCCGCGTCGTATAGCACTGGCTCGGGCCCGCGCTTGGTGATCACGTAGCGCACCTCGCGGCCCACGGCGGCGCCGGCCTTGCGCGCCGCCTCCACGTGCGGCGGCGTTCGCTCGGTGTAGCGGTCGAGCGAGCCTTTGCGCAGGCGTTTGCGGATCACCAGCTCGTGGTCCAGCTCACCGTCGCGCACCTGCCGCACGATCTCCTTCACGTAGGGAAGAGCCGGCTGGTCGGTGAACACCCGCTCGAGCAGCCCTAGCTGGAGACGCCGCGCGATCGCCGCCCAATCGCGGCGCACGGCCTCCAGGCCAACCACGCGCACCGCCCCCGCCTGCCAGCCGGCGTAGCGCTTCTTGCTGCCCTGCGTGCCCCCGCGCAGACGCGGTTGAAAGAAGCGCTCGTAGACGCGCTCCAGCTCCAGGTCCAGCCGCGGCTCCACGCGGTAGGTCTCGCGCACACGCGTGGTGATCCGCTCCTGAATGCGCTCGCGCAAGGCGTCGCCCGACCTGCAAGCCTCCGCGTAGGCCGCCTCGGGATCGAGCGCCACGAACACCGAGTCGGTGTCGCCATACAGCACCCGGACGCCCTCCGCCTCGAACGCCTCGCGCGTCCAGGCCAGCGTCTGCTGGCCGAAGCTCGTGATCGCGTTGGCCACGTCCGGGTCGAAGAAGCGGCAGGACGCAGCGCCGAGCACACCAAAGAGGGCGTTCATCATGATCTTGATCGCCAGATCCGCGTGGCGGTCGCCGCGCTCCCGGGCCCGGGCGCGGGTCTCTGAGAAGCGCGTCAGGATGTCGGGCAGGATCGCCTCACCGCGCGAGAAGCGCGCCTGGTTCGGTGCGACGATCGGGTCGGGCTCGGCGTCCGCCATGGCGTGCGCGAGCGGATCGAGCTGAAAGGTACGGATCAAGCTCGGGTACAGGCTGCGGAAGTCGTACACCGCGACGTTGCGGAACAGGCCGGGCGTGGAGTCGAGCACCGCCCCGCCGCGGACCCGCGCCTGCTTGCGCTCGCGATCCACCGAGGGCGCGACGCGGCCGCGGCGCCGCAACTCGGGCAGCACCAAGAGGTCGAACGACGCGATGCTCGCGCCCACGCGGTCGAGCTGCATGCCCGAGAGCAGACTGCGCTCGACCGCGAGGCCGAGCAAGGCCTCCTGCTCCAGGATGTCGAGCACCAGCTTCGCATCCTCGCGGTTGTACGCCACGAATGCCTCGCGCTCGTCGCAATACATGCGCAGGATCTCCTCGCCCGGTCCGCCTCCGGTCTTGGCGATGCGCTTGCCCCGGCCCAGCAGGGTCTGCGCGGCGGTCTCGAGCCGGTAGTCGTCCAGCGAGATCGAGGCGTCGCGCACCAGGCCTTGCGCGTCGAGTACCTGGCGGCCGGGCACGTCGACCCGCGACTGGCGCGTGAAGCTCATGTCGCTCTGGAACGACAGGCGCTCCTCGTTGCGGCCGATCGTGAAGGGCACGCGGCACGCCGTGGCGCGTTGTTGGAGCACGCGCAGGTCGAAGTCCACCACGTTCCAGCCGGTGATCACGTCGGGATCGACCTCGCACAGACGCTCGACCAAGGCGCGGAGCAGCGCGGCCTCGTCGGGCAGGCAGCGCGCGCCGGCCACGGGCTCCTTCGACACGACCAGCACGTCGTCGGCTCCGGCACCGACCAGAGCCACGGACAGCAGGCGGCTCGCATCGGGCAGGGTCTCGATGTCGAGCGAGACCACGCTGAGCCGAGGCCGCCAGTCCGCGGGGGACAGCAGCGGATTCAAGAAGCGCAGCGCGCCCGACGGAAGCGGCTCGGCTTTTCCCTCGAT
>CAXMNF010000167.1:0-7209 GCA_964194645.1 uncultured Gammaproteobacteria bacterium | reverse complement strand
CTGGCGGTCTGGCGGCCCCCGAAGCGGTCCTGGAAGATCGGCGTCGCGACGCAACTGCCCCGGAGGCCCGCCTCGCCGTTCACCTGCCCCACGCCGCTGTCCTTCACGCCGCCGAACGGCGCCTCGAGCGCGCCGTAGGTCATGCTCATGTCGTTGATGCAAACGCTGCCGGCTTCCAGGCGCCGCGCCAGCTCGCGGCCCCGCGTCGGGTCGCGCGTCCACACCGTGGCGCCGAGCCCGTAGCCCGAGTCATTGGCGAGACGCAGCGCCTCCTCTTCGTCGGCCACGCGCATGATCGGAAGCACCGGCCCGAAGGTCTCGTCGCGCATCACGGCCATGTCGTGGGTCACGTCGACGAGCACCGTGGGCTCGTAGTACAGGCCCGGCAGCGCCGGGTTGCGGCGCCCGCCGGCGAGGACCCGGGCACCCTGCTCGACCGCCTCGTCCACGTGGCGCTCGACGATCTCGAGCTGGCGGTCCCAGCAGATGGCGCCCACGTCGAACTCGCCCGACCCGCCCTGGCGCAGCTTCGCGACCCGCTCCACGACCTTGCGCGTGAATGCGTCCGCCACCTCGTCCACCACGTAGACGCGCTCCGTGCCCGAGCAGTACTGCCCGGTGTTGATGAAGCCACCGGCCAGGGCCGCCCCGGCCGCGCGGTCCAGGTCCGCGTCGCCGCACACGATCATCGGATCCTTGCCGCCGAGCTCCAACGTGCACGGGATCAGCCGGCGGCCGCAGGCCTCGCCCACCTTGCGACCGGTGGCCACGCTGCCGGTGAACGAGATCTTGTCCACGTCCGACTCGACGAGCGCCGCGCCGGTCTCGCCGTCCCCGGTCAGCACGTTGAGCACGCCTTCGGGCAGCCCGGCCGCTTCGAAGAGTTCGCCGACCAGCGCGCCGGAGCGCGGAGTGATCTCGGAGGGCTTCAGCACCACCGTGTTCCCGGCCATCAGCGCCTGTACGGTCGGGTTCAGCGACAGCACGAACGGGCCGTTCCAGGGGCTGATCACGCCCACTACGCCGAGCGGCCGGTACTCCAGGCGGCAGCGCTTCAGGAGGCGCAGCATGCCGTGCAGCTTCAGCTTCTGCGGGCGCAGGACGCGGCCGGCGTGCTTGGCATGGTACGAGAGCGAGTCGCAGGCCGAGAAGATGCCGATCATGAGCGCATCGGCGCGAGCCTTGCCGGACTCGGCCAGAATCACGTCGATGAACTCGTCCTGCTTCTCGAGCAGGATCGCAAGCGCCCGCCGCAGGTAGACGGCCCGCTCCTCGAAGCTGCGCTCGGCCCAGCCCGGTTGCGCCTTGCGCGCCAGCTCGACGGCGGCGCGCACGTCCTCGGCGTTCTGCACCTCGATCTCGCCGAGCGGCGCCAAGGTCGCCGGGTTCGCGAGCGCCAGGCGGCGCCGCTCGCCGGGACCGGTACGGAGCGGTGTCACGATCGCCATGCGCTCATCCCCCCGCTCCCGGCGGCGGCAGCTCCAGGATCCGAGCCAGCAGCCGGGTCACGATGTTGTTCGTCTCGAAGTCCGAATCGGCCGGCATCACGCCGTACTCGACCATTCCCTGGGCGAGCCGGATCATGATGACCGCGAAGCGGAAGCCCGCGAACACCTGGTAGTACGCAAGGTCCTGGGCCTTGAAGCCGGTGTGCGCTTCGTAGCGGGCCACCGTCTCTTCATGGCTCGGGAAGCCGGCCAGGCGCGGCGACTCGAGACCCTCGCTGTGGTGGCGGTCCAGGAAGATCCACCAGCCCAGGTCCTCGATCGGATTGCCGAGCGTGACCATTTCCCAGTCGAGCACCGCCACGCAGCGGCTCTCGCGGAAGATCATGTTGCCGATGCGCGCGTCGCCCCACACCAAGGTAGTGGGCTCGCCGGCGGGCCGGTTCGCGTGGAGCCAGGCGAGCGCGGCTTCCGCGGTCGGCTGCGGCCGGCCGCGCGCCGCCCACTCCAGGTAGTTCTCGTAGTAGCGCAGCTGCTGCTCGAGTGGGGTCGCGCCCAGCTCGGGCATGGCCAGGAATTCGAAGCCGAGCGCCCGCCAGTCCAGCGTGTGGATCTCGCACAGCGCATCGAGCGCGCTCCACCACAGGGCCTCGCGCTCGGCCGGCGCGATCTCGGTGACCCAGCCACCCACGTGGTACGGCGGGTTGTCCGTGGGGATCCGGCCCTCGACGCGCTCCATCACGTAGAACGGCGCGCCCAGCACGCAGAGGTCGGCCTCTTCCCAGCACATGCGCGGCACGGGCACTGCGCTCGGCGCCAGGAGCTGCATCACCGCGAACTGCCGACTCAGATCGTACTCGGGGAAGACCCGGTGGCCGCTCGGCTCGATGCGCGCCACCAGCCCCAGGTTCTGCCTCACGCCGGCCTCTCGGTAGCGCAGGTCGAACATCAGCGTGTCGTTGGAGAAGCCGGTCGCGTCCGGCCCGCGCAGGTTCTCGAGCGCAAGATCGGTCGCTTCCGGGAGCTTCTGGCCAAGCCACTCCCGGAGCTGCTTGCCCGTCAGTTCGAGATCGCGTCCCTGTGGTGCGGGCATCTCCGGTCGGCCTCCCGGTCGGGCTCGGAGTATATCAAGGGAGGTCTTCCGGCTAGTAGGTGAGCACCACGTGCACGGGCAGCGGGTCGAGCGCCTTGCGGCCGTCGAGAGCGGCCAGCTCCAGCAGGAAGGAGCCCCCCACCACCTCGGCGCCCATCGACGCGGCCAGACGCGCCGTGGCCGTCGCTGTGCCGCCTGTGGCGATCACGTCGTCGACCAAGAGCACGCGCTGACCCTTGCGGATGGAGTCGCTGTGCATCTCGATGTGCTCTGCGCCGTACTCGAGCTCGTAGCTGGCCTCGACGGTCTTCCAGGGCAGCTTGCCGCGCTTGCGCGCGATCGTGAAGCCGGTGCCCAACGCCAGCGCCACGGGCGGCCCGAAGATGAAGCCCCGCGATTCGACACCCAGCACCAGGTCCACGCCCTGGCCGCGAAACGGATCGGCCATGCGCTCGCAGGCCAGCCGCAGCGTCTCGGGATCGCCAAGCAGCGGCGTGATGTCCTTGAACACGATGCCAGGCTGTGGGAAGTCGGGCACGTCGCGGATCCGGCTGCGCAGCAGCTCTTCGGCATTCATGGCAGGTATTGTAGGGGATCGCGCGGTCGTCCGTCGCGCCGCACCTCGAAGTGCACGTGGGGGGCGCTGGTGCGCCCGGTCGAGCCGACCTCGCCGATGATCTGACCCTTCTCCACGAACTGTCCGACGCGCACCAGGTTCTTGCGGTTGTGAGCGTAAACGGTCGAGAGCTTGCCCGCGTGCTTCAGGATGATCATGTTCCCGTAGCCGGCGAGCTTGCTGCCGCTATGCACCACGCGCCCGGACTCGGCGGCCCGAATCGGCGTACCGGGGCGCGCCGGGATGTCGACGCCGTCGTGGTGCGCGCCGTTGCGCAGGCCGAAGCTGCTGGTCACCTTGCCGCGGATCGGCCAGGAGAGCTTCGGGGTCGCGCTCTTGCCGCGCGGGTCGCTGCGCGTCCAGGTCTTCGGCAGCTCTTTCATTGGCGCACGGGTCCGCGGCGGGATGATCAGCAGCTGTCCGACGCGGATCTGTGTCGCGTCGTTCATGCGGTTGGCATGCACGATCGCGCCGACGCTGGTGCCATACCACTTGGAGATGCGCCAGACGGTCTCCCCCTTTCGCACCACGTGCAAGGCGCGCTCGCCCTCCGCGCGGCTGGCCGCCTCTCGCGGCGCCAGCGGCGGCCCTGAAGAGGCGCAGGCCCCCGCCAGCAGCGCAGCGGCCAGAGAAACCGCGAGCAGGCCGTGGTTCACTCGGCCCCTCCCGCCCTCCGGCGCCGATGGCGCCACAGGTACAGGGCCACCAGCACGGCCACGCCAGCCAGCAGCCAGACCGTGGTCTGCTGCAGGAGCGGCCGCCAGAGTTCCTCCTTGGCTCCCGCCAGGTAGCCGATCGCCACCAGCACCGCGCTCCACAAACCCGCGCCGAGCGCCGTGTAGAGCACGAAGCGGCCCAGCCGCATGCGCGCCAGTCCCGCCGGCACCGAGATCAGCTGGCGCACGCCGGGGATCAGACGCGCGGCGAAGGTGGTGATCTCCCCGTGCGCTTCGAAGTAGCGCTCGGCAGCGTCGAACTGCCGTTCTCCGATCAGGAAGTAGCGGCCGACCCGCTCCAGCACCGGCAGCCCGAGCCAGACGGCCAGCGCATAGTTCAGCAGCGCCCCGCCCACGCTGCCCAGCAGACCGGCGCCTATGGCCAGGTACGGGTCCATCTCTCCGCGGGACGCCAGGTAGCCAGCCGGGATCATCGCCACCTCGCTCGGGAACGGGACGAACGACGACTCCACGAACATCATCACGAAGATGCCCGCATAGCCCCATTCGCGGACCCGGTCCACGACCCAGAAGACAAGCGTCTCGAGCAAGGCCCCCTACCCCCCGTGGCCCTCCACACCCGCGTAGACGCTAGACAATCGGCGATCCTTCAGAGTGTGCAAGTCCCCCCGCCAAGCACCCGGCCCGTCGTACCTGCCCGCGCTATACTGCCCGCCTGTCGGGGCGTAGCGCAGCCTGGTAGCGCGTCTGAATGGGGTTCAGAAGGTCCGGAGTTCGAATCTCCGCGCCCCGACCAGCATTGCGCCCATGCCGGTCGCCTCAGACTGACGGATCTGGGCACGCATCCCGAGTGGCTTGCTCGGGAGCCGGCTCGGAACTCGGTACTCTCCTAGACAGAGGAGAGGCAGAGCATGGCTGACAGTCGCCCTTCCGGCGGCGTTCGATGGGGAGCGCCGCTGGCACAAGCCGATCCCGCGCTGCGTGCTCTCTTCACCGGCTACCTGTTGGTCATCGGAATCGGTCTCCTGATGTCCTTTGCCCAGATACTTCTGACGCACGGTATGGCGGATGGGCAGTTTGGGCTCTCCGTAGACGACATTGTGTATAGCTACTACGGCAATCGCGAGGGCAGCCGAATCGAGGCGAAGCTGCAAGGCTCAATGAAACTCATGGCCTCAGAGCGAGATCGAGCCGCGATCATCAAGTGGGTGCGCATCGGAGCTCCGCGCGACGAGTGGGAGTCGCAGGTCCGCGAGGTCGTCGCCGCGAACTGCACGCGTTGCCACGGCACGGTGCCCGGACTAGTGGAGTACCGGACCTATGAGGGGATCAAGTCAGTATCGCAGATCGATGAAGGTGCCACAGTGCCAACGCTGGCGCGCGTCTCCCACATCCACCTCTTCGGCATCGCATTCATCTTCTTCTTCGTCTGCCTCATCTTCGTGCAGGCAACGGGCGTCCCGAACTGGCTTCGCGTTGCCGCCGTAACGGCCCCGTATTTGTTTCTCTGCATCGACGTCTTCTCATGGTGGGCGACAAAGTGGGTGCCGAGCGCAGCCTATCTGACTATCGTCGGGGGCTTCGGCTATGCGGTTTCTTCGGGCTTCATGATCTCGACCTCGCTCTACCAGCTTTGGTGGCCGAGCTTCCGGCGCTCGGAGGATGGGATTTAGGCGGGGTGTGAACGACTGGGTTCTGGCATGGCGCGCCTCCAGTAGGCGCTCCGCAGGTTGGAGCGAACCGTTGGCGACGCGTCGCTGCCCGCCCGGCTCAGCTCCAGAAGCCCGCAATCCGTTGAATCGTCCAGAAACTAGCCACTCCGCCGATGGCGTACGCCGGCACCTCGGCGAGCCAGCCGCGGCCGTGGAGACCGAGGCGCCGAACCAGGCCCCAGGCGAACAAGACCGCCACCACGAAGGCGAGCTGCCCGAGCTCGACGCCCACGTTGAAGGCGAAGAGCGCCAGCGGGACCGCGTTCTGAGGCAGGCCGATCTCGCCTAGCGCTCCGGCGAAGCCCAGGCCGTGCAGCAGACCGAACGTGAAGGCCACGATCCACGGAGCGCTCGCAGTCACACCGGCGTGACCCCGGCGGCCGTGCACGATCTCGGCGGCCAAGAAGACGATGCTGAGCGCAATGATCGCCTCGACGGGAGGACCCGGCACGTGCACCCAGCTGAGCGTCGCTATGGCCAGAGTGAAGCTGTGTGCCACCGTGAACGCTGTGATGGTGGCGGCGAGCCGACCCCAGCTGCGGATCAGGAGCAGCAGCGCCAGCACAAAGAGCAGGTGGTCGGTGCCGAGCAGGATGTGCTCGACGCCGAGCCCGGTGTACGTGCGAGCCAGCTCGAGCCAGCTCGGCGCCGCCTCCACCACGAGCGTGGACGAGGTGGGTCGCAACCGTCCCACCTGTACGCTGCCGTCGACCCGCTCGATCCGCACCAGGACGTCCGTGAGCGTAGCCAAGAGGCCCTCCACACTCACCGCCCGGCCCTCGAGACCCCCCTCGCAGCGCACGGCGAAGCGCGTGACCCGGGCACCCGGCACCAGCTCGAAGCGGCGCTCGCCGCGGGCGACGCAGACGTCTGGCAGCACGGGGACGAGGCGCAACACGCGATCACCCCGGGTCGGCACCTTGAAGAGCACCTCGAAGCGATCCGGAGTCGTCTCGCGCAGGGCGAGGTAGGCCGGACGTACTTCGTGCGCCGTGGCCGAACCCGCCACCAGCAACCCCAGCGCGAGGGCGGTGAGGAACCGACTCACGGTGTGGTCCTCTCGTCCCCAGCGCGCGCGGCAGTGCGCGGGGCTGCGGGTTCCTCGACCACTTCGTAGCCCTCGAGGAGCTTCGCGAAGATTGCCTCGTTGACCTCGCGGCGTCGGGCCGCGCGCCACTCGTCGCGAACCCTCTGCTCCACCTCTGCCAGCTCCGGCAGTCGTGGCTCGGTGCGCCGGCGCACGAAGACCAGGTGGACGCCGTAGCCCGATTCCACCGGCCCGTACCAGGCACCCGGCGGTAGTTCCGTCACGCGGTCCGCGAAGCGCGTGCCGAAGATGCCCGCGATCTCATCGCCGTCGACGTCCGTGTAGGCGCTCGCCAGCGGAAAGGCATCCCCGTGGCCGCCGGGGTCTCCGTCGGGCGACGCCTTGCGCAGCGTCGCCAGGATCCGCTCCGCGTCAGGCTCCGCCGCTTCGCCGCGGCGGTCGAGGCTCACGTATACGTGGCTCAGGGTCAGCCGTGCGGGCTCGCGAAAGCGGTCCCGGTGCTCGGCCAGGTACGCCCGGAGGTCTTCCTCGCTTGGCTCCACCCGACCGCCCAGGTCCTCGAACAGGAATTCCATCTTCTGAGCGAGACGACGTCGCACGATGGTGTCGTCCCGGTCG
>CAXMNF010000166.1:0-11372 GCA_964194645.1 uncultured Gammaproteobacteria bacterium | reverse complement strand
TCCTCCCACGGATCCGGCAGGGTCTGCTTGAGTCCCAGGCTGACGCGCTCGGTCCCGGCGTCGAACTTGAGCACCTTCACCGTCACCGAGTCGCCCACCTGGAACAGCTCGGACGGGTGCGAGATGCGGCCCCACGACATGTCGGTGATGTGGAGCAACCCGTCCACACCGCCCAGGTCGATGAAGGCGCCGTAGTCGGTGATGTTCTTGATGACACCCTCGATGATCGCGCCCTCTTCCAGCGTGCGCAGCGTGTCCTCGCGCAGCGCCTCGCGCTCGGTTTCGAGCAGCGCGCGACGCGACAGCACGATGTTCCCGCGCCGCTGGTTGAACTTGATGATCTTGAACTTGTGGGTCTCGCCGATCATGCGCTCCAGGCTGCGCACGGGCCGCAGGTCGACCTGGCTGCCCGGAAGGAACGCCTTGACGCCCTTCAGGTTGACCGCGAGGCCGCCCTTCACGCGACCGGTGATCACGCCCTCGACCACGGTCCCGTCGTCGTGCGCGGCGGACAGCCGGTCCCAGACGCGCACCCGGTCCGCCTTCTCCTTGGACAGGATCACGAGGCCATCCTCGTTTTCCGCCGACTCGACCATCACCTCGACCTGCTGGCCGGGCTCGATGTCGGCAATGCCCTTCTCGTTCGCGAACTCGTAGGTGGCGATCAGGCCTTCGGACTTGTAGCCGATGTCGACCAGCACCATCTCGGGGTCCGCCCGCAGCACGGTACCGGTTACGACTTCGCCTTCCTTGACGAGACGGACGTTCTGTTCGAACAGGTCCGCGAAGCTCTCGTCGCCGGGCGTCTCGGGTGCAGGGATCTGGGTTTCTTCGGACATTGGGTCTACTTCAACTCTCCTGTCATGGTGTCAACGCTCCAGATCCTCCACGGCCGCCCGGCCAGCTTCGAGCAGGGCCTCGAGAGCACTTCGATCAGCCCTGGCGAGGGCGTCCCGAATCTCTCCCAAGTTCTTCTCGAACTGCGCCACTTCTTCGGCGACCCGTGAACGGTTCCTGAGCAAAATCTCACACCAGAGCTTTGGGTTGGCGCGCGCGATGCGCACGAAATCCCTGAGCCCGGCCCCCGCGAGCGCTAGCGCACCCCCCTGGGGCAGCCCCCGGGCGAAGGCGTAGGCGATAGCGTGCGGTGCATGGGACAGCGCCGCGACGATCGCATCGTGCTCGGCCGGGGTCTGGCGAACCGTAAATGTGCCTAAACACTGCCAGAATTGCTCCACCCGGTCCACCACCCGGGCCGGTTCGTGGCCCTCGAGCGCCAGAATGCAGGCCGCGCCGGCGAACAGATCGGCCCGGGCGTGGGCGAAACCCGTCGCATCGCCGCCCGCCATCGGGTGAGCGCCGACCATGCGCTCCGGGGCGGGCAGGAGCCGGCGCGCCGCCTCGGCGACCGGTTCCTTCACGCTCGCGGTGTCTGTGAGCAGCGTCTCGGGGCCGAGGCACGGCGCCAGACCGCTGAGCACAGCCTCGTAGGCCCCGATCGGGACGGCCAGCACGACCAGGTCGGCCCAGGCGCCGGCCTCCTCGAGCGTCGTGGTCGGGATCGGGCCCGCCGAGCCGCCGAGCAGCGGATCGACGCCCCGGACCTCGGCCGCCAGGCCCTTCTCCGTTGCGGCTAGCGCCACGGAACCCCCGACCAGCCCGAGACCCACCACGGCGAGGCGCTCGAAGAGCGGCTCGCTCAACGGCCCAGCACCTCGCGCAGGGCGTCCAGCAGGCGCTGGTTCTCTTCGGGCAGGCCGGCGGTCACGCGCAGGTGCTGCGCGAGCCCGAAGGCGCCGAGCGGGCGGGTGATCACGCCCAGACGCAGCAACCGCTCGTACACCGCGGCCGCGTCCGCGCCCACGTCGACCAGCACGAAATTCGCGTCGCTCGGCAGGTAGTCGAGGCCGAGCTCGCGGAAGCCCTTCTCGAAGAGCGCAAGGCCTTCGTGCGTGAGGCTCCGCACCCGCTCCAGGTGCTCGGGGTCGCCGAGCGCAGCGACCGCGGCCGCCTGCGCCAGGCTGCTCACATTGAACGGGTGACGCGCGCGCTCCATGTAGCTGATCAGCTCCGGGTCGCCCACCGCATAGCCGACGCGCAGGCCGGCCAGCCCGTGGATCTTCGAGAGCGTGCGCAGCACCACCAGCGTCGCGTGGCTCGCGATCAGCGTCAGGCTGCGCGGATAGTCCGGGCGCCGCACGTACTCGTTGTACGCCTCGTCCGCGACGAGGATCACGTGGTCCGGCAGCCCCTGGAGCAGGCGCTCGAACTCGGCACTCCCGAGGCTCATCCCGGTCGGGTTGTTCGGATTCGCGAGAAATACGAGCTTGGTCCGCTCGCCGACCGCGTCGAGCAGCTTGTCCACGTCGGCGCGGTACTCGGCGTCGAGATCCACGGGCCGCGGCGTTCCGCCCATGCCGACCGTCACGATCGGGTACATGGCGAAGCTCGGCCAGGGATACACGACTTCCTCGCCCGGCCCGAGGAAGGTCTTCACGAGGATCTCGAGCAGCTCGTCCGAGCCCGCGCCGAACAACAGGCTCTCGGGCACGACGTCCAGGTGCTGCGCGACGGCCTGACGCAGGTAGTAGCTCGAACCGTCGGGATAGCGGTTCAGCTGCTCGGCCTGCTGGAAGATCGCCTCGACGGCGCGCCGCGAGGGCCCGAGCGGCGACTCGTTCGAGGCCAACTTGATCGAGCTCTCGATGCCGAGCTCGCGCTCGAGCTCCTCGATGGGTTTGCCCGGCGGGTACGGCTCGAGTTCGCGAATGTGCGGGCGCACCAGCTCGCGGATCCGGCTCATGTGCCCTCCGCGCGCGCGTAGCTGCCCAGCACCTTCACGAAGTCGCAACGCGGCGAAAGTTCCTCGATGGCCGCGGCCACCTTCTCGTCTTCGGCGTGCCCCTCGAAGTCCGCGAAGAACACGTACTCCCAAGCGCGCACCTTGGTGGGGCGCGACTCGATGCGCGTCAGGTTCACGCCGTGCGCGGCGAACGGTTCGAGCGCCCGGTACAGCGCGCCCACCTGGTCGCGCTTGATCGAAAAGAGCAGCGAGGTGATGTCGCGGTCGCTGCGCCGCGGCGCCTGCTTGCTGACCACCAGGAAGCGGGTGGTGTTTTCGCTGTGGTCCTCGATCCCAGCGCGCGCCACGGCCAGCCCGTAGAGCTGCGCCGCTACGGGGCTGGCGATCGCGGCGATCGTCTTGTCGCGCGCCGCGCGCTCAGCGGCCTGTGCCGTCGAGTGCGTGGAGTGCTGCGGCACGGACGGCAGGTTCAGCTCGAGCCAGCCGCGGCACTGGGCGAGCGGCTGAGGGTGCGACCAGACCGCCTCGATCTTGTCCAGCTCGCCGCTCTTCGAGAGCAGGTCACAGTGGATCGGCACGTGGATCTCGGCACAGATCGTGAGCGCCGTTTCCGCGAACAGGTCGAGCGTGTGGCTGACCACGCCCTCGTTCGAGTTCTCGACCGGCACCACGCCGTACTCGGCCCGGTCCGACTCGACCTGCTCGAAGATCTCCGAGAAGGTCGCGGCCGGGGTGAAGTCCGCCATGCGGCCGAACTGCTGGATTGCGGCCTGGTGGGTGTAGGTCCCCTGCGGGCCCAGGTACGAGACCTTCACGCCGCGCTGCAGCGAGATCGACGCCGAGATGATCTCGCGAAACACATTGCGGATCGCCGTGGTCGGAAAGGGTCCGCGATTCGCGGCCTCGAGACGCTCGAAGATCGCAAGCTCGCGGCTCGGCACGAACACGGTCGGCTCGTGCGCCTTGAGCTTGCCGATCTCGGCATTGCAGCGGGCCCGCTCATTCAGGAGCTCGAGGATCGACTCGTCGATCGCGTCGATCCGCTCGCGCCATCTCGCGATGCCCTTGGGGTCTTCGGCCACGGAGAGCGTCCAAAGGGAGTTTCCAGGTTTCCGGGCGCCGCGGACGCCCTTCGCCCGCGGTGCAGATCGGGGCGCGATGATACACAAGATTCCTGAGCGATCACACACACTTTGGCGCGCAGACGGGGGCCCTCTATACTGCGCCGATGAGTCTCGTGGTCGGGCTGACGGGTGGGATCGGCACCGGGAAGAGCCGGGTGGCCGAGCTGCTGCGCGAGCTGGGTGCGGCGATCGAGTGCTCGGACTTGATCGTGCGCGAGCTTCAGCAGCCGGGCGGCGAGGTGCTCGCCGCAATCGTCGCCGAGTTCGGCTCCGAGATGCGGCTCCCCTCCGGCGAGCTCGACCGCGCGAAGCTCGGCGAACGCGTCTTCAACGACGATCCGGCGCGCCTGCGGCTCGGCAACCTGATCCACCCCGCGGTCTACCGCGAGCTGCTGCGCCGCATGGAGGCGCACCGCGCGGCCAGCGTGCCGGTGATCGTGCTCGACATCCCCCTTCTCCTGGAAGGCCGGCGGTCCGGGCGCGGCTCCGGCGCCCTCTTGCCCTTCGACGTGATCGTCGTGGTGTACGCCGACGAGGCGACCCAACTCGAGCGCGTGCAGGCCCGCGACGGGCTTTCGCGGGAGGAGGCCCTGGCGCGCATCGGCTCGCAGGTGCCAATCGAGGAAAAGCGCGCCATGGCCGATGTCGTGCTCGAGAACAGCGAAGACTGGGCCGCCACCGAGAAGCAGGTGCGCGAGCTCTACGAGGGCTGGGCGGGCTGACTGGCGGCCTACCGGCGAGCTTCGCTCGCCTTGCCGCGACGGAGAGCGACTCGGAGGTCGCTCTGCTACGGGAACGGGGGGAGCAGGCTGGTTACGCGCGCAGGGCCTTGGCGAGGCTCGCGACGAATTGGCTGGCGGCGGCCACGGCCTCCGGGCCCGAGCCGGCCTCGGCGATCCGGCTGACCAATGCGCTGCCGACGATCACGCCGTCGGCCAGGCGCCCGACTTCCGCGGCCTGCTCCGGCGTGCCGATCCCGAAGCCCACGCAGACCGGCTTCGCGGTCACGCGCTGGACGCGCGCGACCAGCGCCTCGAGCTCCCGCGGCAGGGTGCTGCGCGCGCCAGTCACACCCGTGACAGACACGCAGTACACGAAGCCCGCCGAGCGGCGCGCGATCGCGACCACTCGTTCCGGGGTGCTGGTCGGCGCCACCATCAGGATGCGGTGCACACCCTTCGCCTCGCAGGCCGCCTGCAGACTGCCGGCCTCGTCGTAGGGCGCGTCGGCCACGATCAAACCGTCCACCCCTGCGTCGGCGGCGGCCTGGACCAGGGGTTCCTCACCGTAGGCGAGCACGTTGTTCAGGTAGCCCATCAGCACGAGCGGTACGTCGCAGCTGCTGCGCACTTGCTTCACCAGCTCCAGGATCTGGCCGAGCGTCGTGCCCTGGCGCAGCGCCTGCAACGAGGACGCCTGGATGGTCGGTCCCTCCGCGATCGGATCGCTGTGCGGCACGCCCAGCTCGATCAGGTCGGCGCCCGCCGCCTGGAGCTCCGGCACCAGCTCGGCCGTGGTCTCGAGGTCGGGAGTCCCGGCCGTCACGAACACGATCAGCGCCGCCCGATCCTCGTCGCGCGCCCGCTGCAGGGCCCGGTCAATGCGGTTCACGAGCGTCCCCGGAGCAGCTCGCGGGCCTCCGACACGTCCTTGTCGCCGCGGCCCGACAGGTTGACGATGACCAGGCTGTCGCGGGGCAGCTGCGCGGCGCGCTTGCGCAGCTCGACGATGGCGTGCGACGACTCGAAGGCGGGAATGATGCCCTCGCGCTGCGACAGGTAGACGAAGGCGTCGAGCGCCTCGTCGTCCGTGGCAGGCACATATTCGGCGCGGCCGCTGTCCAGGTAGAAGGCGTGCTCCGGACCCACGCCCGGGTAGTCGAGCCCCGCCGAGATCGAGTGCGCCTCGAAGATCTGCCCGGCGTCGTCCTGCAGTACGTACGAGAAGCTGCCGTGCAGGGCGCCCGGCGAGCCGGCCGAAAGCGGCGCCCCGTGCGGGCCCTTGTCGATCCCGGCCCCGCCCGCCTCGACCCCGACCATGCGCACCTCGCGGTCCTCATAGAAGGGATGGAACAAGCCCAGCGCGTTGCTGCCTCCGCCCACGCAGGCGATCAGCAGGTCGGGGAGGCGCCCCTCGGCCTCGAGGATCTGAGCGCGCGCCTCTTCTCCGATCACGGTCTGCAGGTCGCGCACCAGCAATGGGTAGGGGTGCGGGCCCGCCGTGGAACCGATCAGGTAGTAGGTGGTGTACACATTCGTGGCCCAGTCGCGCAGGGCCTCGTTCATGGCGTCCTTCAGGGTGCGGCTGCCCGAACGGACCGTGTGCACCTTGGCGCCGAGCAGCTCCATGCGAAACACGTTCAGCGCCTGGCGCCGCGTGTCTTCCTCCCCCATGTACACCTCGCACTCGAGGCCGTAGCGCGCGCAGGCGGTGGCCGCGGCCACGCCGTGTTGGCCCGCGCCGGTCTCCGCGATGATGCGCGACTTGCCCATGCGGCGCGCGATCAGCGCCTGGCCAATCGCATTGTTGATCTTGTGCGCCCCCGTGTGCGCCAGGTCCTCGCGCTTCAGGTACACCCGTACGCCCAGCTCCTGGCTGATCCGGGCCGCGAAGTAGAGTGGCGTCGGGCGCCCGGCGTAGGCCGCCCGCTCGCGGCGCAGCTCCTCGAGGAATTCGGGATCGTCGCGCAGCGCCTCGTAGGTCTCGGCGAGCTCCTCGACGGCCGGAAGCAGGAGCTCGGGCACGTAGCGCCCGCCGTAACGCCCGAAGTAGCCGCGTTGGTCCGGCCGGCGCTCGTCGGGCTGCGCCTCCCGCACGGCCCGGACGAACGCCCGGATCCGCTCGGCTTCCTTCGCGCCCGGCGCGCTTTCCAAGGCGGACGAGGCATCCACCCCGTGCGGACGCGCGGCGCGCACCGCGGCACCGGCGTTGTCGGGGCCGATCCCGCCGGCGATCCACACGCGGCGGCCGCGGCCGACCAGAGCGCGGGCGCCGGCGAAGTCCCAGGGCTGGCCGCTGCCGCCGCCCGAGGGATGGTCGACCAGCAGATCGACCTTCGGGTAGGCGGTCGCCCGCGCCACCAGGTCGGGACCGGCCGGCAGAGCCTTGATCACGGGGTAGGGAAGCTCCGCTACGAGCTCCGGACTCTCGTCGCCGTGGAGTTGCACGACGTCCAGCCCCAGCTCCTCGACGCGCGCGCGGATCTCAGTCGCAGGCGCGTCGCGGAAAACGCCGACGCGCACCAGCTTCCCGGCGCAGGCCTCGCTGATCTCGGCTGCGCGCGGGCCTTCGAGACAGCGCGGCGTGCCGGCCACGAAGTTCAGGCCGATCGCGTCGGCGCCCGCCTCCAGCGCGGTGAGGGCGTCCTGCACTCGCGTCACCCCGCAGATCTTCACGAGCGTCATGGCTCTCCCCTGAGCCGGCGCAGCGCTTCACCGGGATCGGGCTCGCGCATCAGCGCCTCGCCCACCAGGAACCCGGCGACTCCCGCGCCAGCCAGCTCCGCAACGGCGCCCGGACCGTCGATGCCGCTCTCGCTGACCACGGGGCGCCCCTGCGCGTGCGGCAGCAGCGCGCGCGTCACGCCGAGGTCGGTCTTGAATGTGGCGAGGTCGCGGTTGTTGATGCCGAGCAGTGCCGGCTCGAGGGCGAGCGCGCGTTCCAACTCGGCGCGGTCGTGCACCTCGACCAGCACGTCGAGCCCCAGCTCCAGCGCCGCGGCGTGCAGCTCGCGAAGTGCGCCATCCGCGAGCGCCGCGACGATCAGCAGGACGGCGTCGGCTCCGGCCGCGCGTGCCTCGAGCAGCTGGATCGGGTCGATCGTGAAGTCCTTGCGCAGCACCGGCAGCGCGCAGGCCGCACGCGCCGCCTCGAGGTCCGCCAGATCGCCGCAGAAGAACTCGCGATCGGTCAGCACCGAGAGCGCAGCCGCGCCCGTCTCCGCGTAGGCGCGTGCAATCGCGCCGGGCTCGGCACCTGGGCGGATCTCGCCGCGGGACGGCGAGGCGCGCTTGAACTCGGCAATCACGCGCGGTTCGGGCGCGGCCAGCACGCTGCGGATGAAGCCGCGCGGCGCCGATGCTTGGCTCGCGCGCGCCGCCAGCGTCTCGGGACCGGGCGAACGGCGCAGCGCACCAACTTCGGCACGCTTCCGTTCCAGGATTCGATCGAGAACGCTCACGCCGCGGCCTCGGCTTCGCAGAACGCGACCCAGCGCGCCAGCAGGTCGCGCGCCGCGCCGGAATCGAGCGACTTCGCGGCGAGCCGCACGCCCTCGGCAGGATCTGCCGCCAGGCCGGCGACCAACAAGGCGGCTCCGGCGTTCAGCAGCACCACGTCGCGGCGCGGTCCCGCCTCTCCGGCGAGCACTGCGCGGGTAATCGCGGCGTTCTCGGCCGCGTCGCCTCCGGCCAGGTCTTCCGGCCGAGCACGCGGCACCAGCTCGCCCGCGCGCAGCACGCGCTCCAGGATCGCGCCCTCTTCGATGGCCAGCACACGCGTGTCCGCGCAACTCGAGACCTCGTCGAGCCCGTCCTCGCCGTGCACCACCCAGGCACGCTCCACGCCCAATGCCAGGAGTGCCCGCGCCAGCGACGAGAGAGCGTCCGGCTGCCCCACGCCGAGCAACTGGCGCCGGGGCCGCATCGGATTGGTGAGCGGTCCCAGTCGGTTGAACAGGGTGGGAATCGGCAGGCTGGCCCGGATCGGCGCGACTCGCGCCATCGCGGGGTGGCAGGCGCGTGCGAACAGGAAGCCGATGCCGACCTCGCTCACGGCGCGCGCCATGCGCTCGGGCGCCAACTCGAGCCGCACACCCAATGCTTCGAGCAGCTCGGCGCTTCCGCAGCGGCTGGTGGCAGCGCGGTTGCCGTGTTTGGCCACGGGAACGCCGGCCCCGGCCACGACCAGCGCCGCAACCGTCGAGATGTTGAAGGTGTTCGCGCCGTCGCCCCCAGTTCCGCAGGTGTCGATCGCCCCGGACGGGGCCTCGGGCAGCGGCACCGCTCGCTCGCGCAGCGCCTCGGCGGCGCCCACCAGCTCGTCGAGCGTCTCGCCGCGCGCGTGGAGGAGTGCCAGCAACGCCGCCACGACCGGCTCCGGGGCGGCGCCTTCGACGATCTCGCCGATCACATCGCGCATCTCCTCGCGCGACAATTCGGCCCCGGCGGCCACGCGCTGCAGAGCGCTGTCGATCAACGGGGGCCTCCGGCCACGCGCTCCAGGAAGTTCCCGAGCAGCTGCTTGCCGCTCCCCGTCAGGATCGACTCCGGATGGAACTGCACGCCGATCACGAACTGCTCACCGTGCTCGATCCCCATGATCTCGCCGTCCTCGGTCTCGGCCGTCACGCGCAGCTCTGCGGGCAGCGACTCCCGCTCGACGGCCAGCGAGTGGTAGCGGGTGGCCTCGAAAGGCTGCGGCAGCCCGGCGAACAGCCCTTCACCGTTGTGCTGGATCAGCGAGGTCTTGCCGTGCATGAGCGCGCGCGCGGGCACCACACGCCCGCCGAAGGCCTGTGCGATCGACTGGTGACCGAGACACACCCCCAGAATAGGCAGCACCCCGGCGTAGCGCTGCACCGTCTCGACGCTGATCCCCGCCTCGTTCGGCGTGCACGGACCGGGCGAGATCACGATCGCCTGTGCACCCCGGCGTCCGACCTCGTCGACGGACAGCTTGTCGTTGCGCACCACATCGCTCTCGGCGCCCAGCTCGCCCAGGTATTGCACCAGGTTGAAGGTGAACGAGTCGTAGTTGTCGATCACCAGCAGCTTCACGGCCTGGGCCCTCCCCCGGCCAGCTCGATCGCGCGCAGCACCGCGCCCGCCTTGTGCAGGCTCTCCTGATACTCGTTCTCGGGGTCGGAGTCGGCCACTACGCCCCCGCCGGCCTGCGCATAGATCTGGCCGTCGCGAATCAGCAAGGTGCGGATCGCGATGCAGGTGTCCATGTTGCCGCGATAGTCGAGGTAGCCGACGCAGCCTCCGTAGAGGCCGCGTCGCTCGGGCTCCAGTTCGTCGATGATCTCCATGGCGCGCACCTTGGGCGCACCGGTCAGGGTGCCCGCGGGAAAGGTGGCGCGCAGCAGGTCCACCGCATCGCAGTCCTCGCGCAGGGTGCCGCGCACGTTCGAGACGATGTGGATCACGTGCGAGTAGCGCTCGATCACCTGGAACTCGTCCACGTGCACGCTGCCGATCCGCGCGACCCGGCCCACGTCGTTGCGGCCCAGGTCCACGAGCATCAGGTGCTCGGCGAGCTCCTTCGGATCGGCCAGCAGCTCGCGCTCCAGCGCCCGGTCCTCGGCCTCGCCGCTGCCGCGTGGACGCGTCCCGGCGATCGGGCGCAGGGTGATCTCGCCGTCCTCGAGGCGCACCAGCACCTCGGGTGAGGCACCGAGCACCTGATGGTCGCCACAGCGCAGAAAGAACATGTAGGGCGAGGGGTTGACCACGCGCAGCCAGCGGTAGACTTGCACTGGATCGGTGCGCAGCGGCACGGTGAGCCGCTGCGAGGGCACCACCTGGAAGACGTCGCCGGCCTGGATGTACTCCTTGCTGCGCTTCACCATCTCGTGGTAGCGCTCGCGTGTGACCGATGAGCTGACCTCGAGCGGCTCCGACGCCTGGACTGGCGTCTCCGGGAGCGGCGTCGGCGAGGCGAGCCGGGCGATCACACGTTCCAACTGCGCCTCGGCCACGTCGTAGGCGGCATCCGCCTGCTCGGGATCGCCGACCTCCGCATAGGCGATCACAGACAGGCGCTGGCGCGTGCGGTCGTGGACGAGGACCAGCTCCGGGAACGTGAAGTACGCGTCCGGCACCTGCAGTGGATCCGGGTTCTGGTCCGGCAGCGCCTCGACGTAGCGCACCCAGTCGTACGAGAGGTAGCCGACCGCGCCGCCCGCGAAGCGCGGCAGGTCCGGTAGCTCGAGCGGGCGCAGCTCGGCCTGCAGGCGGCGCAGCTCATCCAACGGGTCTCGCGAGCGGTCCGCGGGCAGCTCGATGGTTTCGACGGCACCCCGGCGCGTGATCTCGACCCGCCCATCGCGGGCCACGAAGCGTGCGCGTGCGCCGACTCCGATCACGCTGAAGCGTCCCCAGCTCTCGTCGGGCTCGACCGACTCGAGCAGGAAGGCGCTGTCGCCGTCGTCGACCTTCAGGAAGATCGAGAGGGGCGTGTCTAGGTCGGCCAGGACCTCGCGCACGAGGGGGACGACCGCCGCGCCGCGGCACAGCGCACGGAAGCTTTCGCGGTCGGGGCGAGCCATGGTCCGATCCTCATGGCGCGGGAGAGTCCCATAGCCGTCCGCCGTCGTCAACAGAACCGCTGGCCGTGCCGCGGCCGCCGATGCGCCGGACCCGGTCGGTCAGGGCGCCGAAGCCGAAGCCCCCCAGGCGCACCTCGATCGTGAAGCGCGTGTCGTCCGGGCGCAGCCGCTGTTC
>CAXMNF010000165.1:0-8739 GCA_964194645.1 uncultured Gammaproteobacteria bacterium | reverse complement strand
GGGCTTGGTCGCACACGATCTGGCCGCGCGGCCGTTCTCAGGCGATCCACGATCCGCCGTTCAGGTGGAGCTTGATTCCGGTGATGATGCGCCCGCGGTCGGAAGCCAGGAGTACGAGCGCGTCTGCGATGTCCTCTGGGTCGACGTGGTGCCCCAGCAGGTGCGCCGTGGTGTGGGGCGCTAGCCTTTAGGCACTTCCGATACGGGAGGGTGGACCACACATGCGCGAGGACACACTCCGGGGAATCTGCGCGGACCGCTACCGCGTGGAGAAGATCCCCTCCGACATCGACACGATCGTGATCGGCAGCGGCATGAGCGGGCTGACTTGCGCGGCCGTTCTGTCGCGCGCGGGCCAGCGGGTGCTCGTGCTCGAGCAGCACTACATCGCGGGTGGCGGCTCCCACAGTTTCGAGCTGAAGGGCGGGCTCAAGTTCGACTCCGGCCTCCACTATCTCGTCCCGTACTCCGGCCACCTGCTGTGGCTCGCCGCGGGCGGCGACGAGATGCCGCTTCGCTTCGAGAAGATGGGAGAGCCGGACGGCACCTTCGACCGGATCGCGCTCGGTGACGATCCGCCCTTCTCGATCAAGCACGGCGAGAAGCACCTCCCGGATCTTTACGAACGGTTTCCCGATCACCGCGCCGACATCGACGCGTACCTCGACGTCTCCGAGAAGGTGCTCAAGCGCTTCCCGCTCTTCGTCGCGTCGAAGGCGCTGCCGAAGTGGCTACAGCGGCCGTGGCACCGCTTCGTACTCGGTGAGACCTGGCGGCGCTACGCCGGCCGCACGCTGCAGGAGGTGCTCGAGGAGCTCACCGACGAGCCGCGCCTGGCCGGTCTGCTGGCCGGGCCGTGGATGGACACCGGCGCACCGCCGGATCGCGCGTCCTTCGTGCTCGGGGCGTGCGTGGCGCGTGGCCTCGCCATCGAGGGCGGTGCCTATCCCGTCGGCGGCTCCGGCGAGCTCGCGAAGTGCCTGATCCCGCCCATCACCGCCGCTGGCGGGCGCGTTCTCGTGCGGGCGAATGTGAGCGAGATCTCCATCGACCCGCGCAGCGGGCGCGCAACGGGCGTCCAGATGACGGACGGGACGTTGATCGAGTGTCGCCAGGTGGTGTCGAGCGCTGGCTACCACAACACCTTCGGAAAGCTCGTCCCAGAGGACGTGACGAAGCGCCTGCAGATTCCGCGCCGTCTGCCGGTCGGAGACTCCTGTGGCTTCGTGATGGTGAACATCGGCCTGCGCGGTAGCCCCGAAGAGCTGGGCCTCACCTGCGCGAACCTCTGGGTTCACCCGACACGCCCGGACGGCGACATGTTCAGCGCGGTGAACGACTTCATGCGCGACCCCGGCGACCCCGCCAACGAGCCGATGATGATGGTGACGTTCCCGTCCATCAAGGCGCGCAGCGAGGGTTCCGACACGACGTCCTGTCAACTGCTATGCCTCGCCGATCACGCGTGGTTCGAGAAGCACGCTTCACGCCGGACACGCCGGCGCGGCCCGGAGTACAAGGCCCTGAAGGCCGAGTGGGGCGAGCGGCTGATCGGGGTGCTGCTGCGCCACTACCCGCAGCTCGAGGGTCGGATTGGCCTGGTGGATGTCTCGACGCCGCTGTCGATCGCGCACTACCTCGGCACGAGCGAAGGAGGCGCCGTTGGTCTCGACCACACGCCCGCGCGCTTCACCGACTGGGAGATCGTTCGGCACCTCGACGCGCGAACGGAGATTCCCGGCCTGTGGCTCACCGGCCAGGACACCGTCACCTGTGGTCAGCCCATCGTGCAGGGTGCCGGCCTCATCACGGCGCTTCGAATTCTCGGGCCCGTGCGGGGGCTCCGGTACCTGGCGAGAGCGGCCGTGCCCGTGGTGAGGCACGTCTGGCGCGAGCGACGCGCAGAGCGCTAACGAACGGGCTCAGCGGCCGTAGCAGTCGAGATTCGGAACCGCGTGTCCGTCCAGATTCGCGTCCGTGAGCCACGCTTCGAAGATCAGCTGGCGGGTCTCGGAGGATCGGGCTTCGAGCTGCGTTCTGGCGCAACGTGTGTGGGCGTACTGTCGAGCAGCGCTGCGCTGCGGGGCGTGACAGCAGCGGCAGATCGACGCATGCGTTTCGGCGGCCACGGCCGGAGTGGTTCACGCGGGTTCGACCTGACCGCCGCTCGACTCGCCCACGCGCAGCTGCGAGCCGCGCAGCCACGCGATCGCCAGCAAGGCAAGCATCAGGCAGCCGGCGCCTCGCCACAGGACGGTCGCGCCGTAGGCCTCATAGATCCAGCCGCCAGCGATCGCCGCTGCGGCTGCGACCGCGAGATTCGTGGCACCGAGAAGCCCCTGACCGGTGGCGAGCGCGGTCTCGCCACTGGCGCGCGCCATCGCCAGCTGGACCGCGGGCATCGTGAACGCGTCGGCGACCGAGTGGATGGCGAGTGCGACGCAGAGCCAGGCGAGCGAGTGCACGCCGCCGTAGAAGAACATGCAGGCGATCGCGGCGCTGATCGAGAAGCGCATGACACGCAGCGGGCCCCGCCGCTGCGCCAGGGCTCCGGCCCTTGGCGCGATGAACACCATCGGCAGCGTGAAGAGGCTGATCGACAGACCGATGAAGAGCTGTCCCGCGCCGCGGTCGGTCATGAAGATGGCCCAGATGGCCTCGAAGACGCCGATGGTGATGTAGAACGCGACGCCGGCGCACAGGCTCGCCTGCACCGTCGGCGCGCGCAGCAACGAGCGCATCACACCGCGCGGCGCGCTTCGGTGGGTGGTGGGCAGCGGGATGCGCACGAGCAGAGGCGCCATGGCGGCGAGCAGCAGGCCGACGGCGAGAAAGGGCGCGCGCAGTCCGATCCAGCCGTAGAGCACCGATGCGAGCACCGGCCCGATCAGGAAACCGGTCAGCTCGAACGCCGCGAGGCGGCCCAGCAACTCTCCCGCCCGGGCTGGATCCTGGAGCACCGCGATCCGCCGCACGGCCGGAGCGAAACAGCCGGCACCGACACCGAGCAGCATGCGCGCGGCGAGCCATTGCCAGAGTGCCTCGGCGAAGACCATGGCGAGCGAAGCGAGGCAGGCCAACCCGAGGCCGACCCGCAGCATGCGGCCGGCGTAGCCACGGTCGGCGTAGCGCGACAGTGTCAGCTGCACGACGAAGCCGGCTGCGAAGCCCGAGCCTCCGATCAGGCCGATCGCGCTCTCGTCGAAGCCGAAGCGTTCGCGGATGGCCGCCAGCATGGTGAAGATCGATCCGTAGCCGAGCATCAGCGTTGCGCTGATGGCGAAGAGTCCGTCGCGCAGGCGGCTATCGATGGCATCTTTCATGGACCGGAGTGCTCCCCTCAGCGGCGCACGTTACATCGCGGTGCAGGCCGTCCGCCCAGTTTGTTCACTCGGGTCGATGATCCAAGCGAGGGCTCCGGCTCCGAGACAAGTAGCGAGCCGAGCGAGGCGAGCGAGCCAGCCTGCCGGCACGACGCGCCTGCCGGCAGCGAGAAACTCCAGCCGGGTGTCGCCGGAGTGGCGTTATGCTGCACCCCGTGCCGACTGCAGGCGCGAAGGAGCTGCGTTGGCGGTTCGCCTCGAGAGTGTAGGCCTCGACGTCGGGGGGGAGGTCCATCTGGCGCAGCTGGACCTCGAGCTCCCGCCCGGCTCGATGACCGTGCTGCTCGGTCCCGCGCGGGCCGGGAAGACCAGCCTGCTGCGGCTGATCGCCGGGCTGGAGGCTCCGACGGCCGGCCGCGTGCTGCTGGACGGCCGCGAGATGCACCGCGTCTCTGCGCGGCGGCGCAACGTGGGCCTGGTCCATCAGCGCTTCGTGAACTACCCGGGTATGACCGTCTACGAGAACATCGCGGCGCCGCTGCGGCGGGGCCGAGCGCCAGCCGACGAAATCGATGCGCGGGTGCGCGAGCTGGCCGCCGTCTTGCACCTCGACGGCCTGCTGGGGCGCCGTCCCGGCGAGCTCTCCGGCGGTCAGCAGCAACGCACGGCGCTCGCGCGAGCGCTGGTGCGGAGCGGCGGGCTGTTGCTGCTCGACGAACCGCTGGTCAACCTCGACTACAAGCTGCGCGAAGAGCTTCGCGACGAGCTCCGCGCCGTGTTTGCCCGGCGCGGCGCGACCGTGGTCTACGCCACCAGCGATCCTGCCGAGGCGCTGCTGCTCGGCGGACGCACCGTGGTCCTGGACGAGGGTCGGGTGCTGCAGCAGGGAGAGGCGCTCGAGGTCTACCGTCGACCGCTCCGCGATCGCGTCGCCGAGCTGACGAGCGTTCCACCGATGAACCTGATCGAGGCTCGCGTGGAGGCGGGTCGCATGCAGGTCGGCTCCGCCGCGGCAGCGCCGCTCGCAAAACACCTGCTGGGTCTCGCACCCGGAGTCTATCGCCTCGGGATCCGGCCCCACCGCCTCACCACGGGCACGGCGAAGGCCGGAGCGCTGGCACTCCGCGGCACGGTCGAGTTCGTCGAGATCGCCGGTTCCGAGACGTTCCTGCACCTGCGTCTGAGTGAGTCCAGGGAAGCTTGCGTGATCCATCAGGCCGGCACGCACCCGCACGTCCTGGGCGAAGTACTCGACGTCTGCTGCGAGCCTGCGGCGGTCTACGCCTACTCCGAAGACGGCCGGCTCGCGGCGGCGCCGGAATCCTGATGGCGCGCATCGAGCTGGAGGGCATCACCCATCGCTACGCGCCGGGACCGGACCGGAAGCCCGGAGACAACGCAGAGCCCGTAGGGCTCGGAGCAACGGACGCAGAGCCCGGTGGGCTCGAAGCAGCCGACCTGGCGGTCGACGAAGTCTCCCACGTCTTTCGCGACGGCGTCGCCGCGGCGCTGCTCGGGCCCTCGGGTTGCGGCAAGACGACGCTGCTCTCGATCATCTCCGGCCTGCTGCGCGCGACGCGCGGACGCGTGTTGCTCGACGGCGTCGACGTGACGGACCGTCCTCCGCGCGAGCGCCGGGTGGCCCAGGTGTTCCAGTTCCCGGTGGTGTACGAGACGATGACCGTCTTCGACAATCTGGCGTTCCCGCTGCGCAACGACGGCGTGAACGAGGGCGAGATCCGCCGCCGGGTGTCCGAGGTGGCGGAGATGCTGGGCCTCGAGGCTCGTCTGGGGCAGAAGGCGCGCGCGTTGAGCGCCGACGAGCGGCAGACGGTGAGCCTGGGGCGCGGCCTGGTGCGCCCCGACGTCGCGGCGATTCTGCTCGACGAACCGTTGACCGTGATCGACCCGCAGAGGCGCTGGGAGATCCGGCGCAAGCTGCGGCAGATCCATCAACAATCGAGTGCGACACTGGTCTACGTCACCCACGACCAGACCGAGGCGCTCACTTTTGCCGACGAGGTCGTGGTGATGAACCGCGGCCGCGTGCTCCAGGTCGGGACGCCAAAGGAGCTCTTCGAGCGCCCGCAGCACACGTTCGTGGGTCACTTCATCGGCAGCCCGGGGATGAACTTCCTCCCCTGCCGGGTCGCCGGCTCGGAGGCCCTCGTCGACAGCGTGCGCGTGCCGCTCGGCTTCGGACTCGCCGCTGGCGCTTCGGCGGGCCGGGCGGCGGATATGCTCGAGCTCGGCATCCGGCCCGAGTTCCTGCAGCTCGACTCCCGGCCCGCGCCGGGCTGCGTGCGTGTCCAGGTGCGATCGGTCGTCGAGCTCGGAGACCGTCGGCTGGTGACGGTCGCGCTGGGAGATCACCCGCTCGTCGTCCGCGTGCCGGAAGGGGCGAGGGTCCCAGCAGACTCCGCTTTCCTGCGGTTTCCGCCGCAGCACGTGTGCCTCTACCGGGAAGGACAGCTGATCTCGTGAGGCGCAGCGCGAACCCGCACGCCTGGTGGCTGGTGCTGCCGGTGCTCATGGTGGTGGCGTTCTCGGCGGTGATTCCGCTGATGACCGTGGTGAACTACTCGGTGCAGGACATCTTCGGCCCGGGACAGCGAGTATTTGTCGGCAGCGAGTGGTTCCGCGAGATCCTTCGGGACGAGCGGCTGCACGCCGCCTTCGGCAGGCAGGTGCTGTTCTCGGCCACTGTCCTCGCCATCGAGATTCCGCTCGGCATTGCCATCGCTCTGGCGATGCCGAGCCGCGGCCGCGGCGTTTCAGTCTCGCTCGTGCTGCTCGCTCTGCCCCTCCTCGTGCCCTGGAACGTGGTCGGCACCATCTGGCAGATCTTCGGGCGCGCCGACATCGGACTCGGTGGCGCCCTCGTCGACGCCCTGGGCATCGAATACAACTACGCCCGCAGCGCCAGCGACGCCTGGGCCACCGTGGTGGTCATGGACGTCTGGCACTGGACGTCGCTGGTGGCGCTGCTCGCCTATGCCGGGCTGCGCGCGATCCCGGACGCCTACTACCAGGCGGCGCGCATCGACGGGGCGACCTCGTTCGCGATCTTTCGCTATGTGCAGCTCCCGAAATTGCGCGGGGTTCTGACCATTGCGCTGCTGCTGCGGCTGATGGACAGCTTCATGATCTACACGGAGCCCTTCGTCCTGACCGGCGGAGGACCCGGCAACGCCACGACGTTCCTTTCGCAGTTCCTGGCCAAGATGGCGGTCGGCCAGTTCGACCTGGGGCCCGCCGCCGCGTTCTCGCTCGTCTACTTTCTGGTGATCCTGGTGCTCTGCTTCGTGTTCTTCAAGGCGCTCACCGGTCAGGAGGAGGACGCATGAGGCCGCGCAAGCGCAGCGTCGGCCTGGCACTCTGGTTCGGCTTCCTGCTGCTGCCGATTTACTGGATGCTGAACATGTCGCTGCGAACCAACGCGGACATCCTCGCCAGCTTCCAGCTGGTGCCGCTCGACCCGACCCTCGCGAACTACGCCGCCATCTTCAGCGACCCGACGTGGTACTCGGGCTACCTGAACTCGATCCGCTACGTGGCACTGAACACCGCGATCTCGCTCGCGGTGGCGCTCCCCGCTGCCTACGCCTTCTCGCGCTACCGCTTTCTGGGCGATCGCCAGCTCTTCTTCTGGCTGCTCACGAACCGGATGGCGCCGCCGGCCGTCTTCTTGCTGCCCTTCTTCCAGCTCTATTCCACGTTCGGACTGATCGACACGCACATCGCGGTCGCGCTGGCGCACTGTCTGTTCAATGTGCCGCTGGCGGTATGGATCCTGGAGGGGTTCATGTCCGGTATTCCGCGCGAGATCGACGAGATGGCCGATCTCGACGGCTACCGCTTTCCGCGCTTCTTCGTGACGATCTTCTTGCCGCTGATCCGCGCCGGAGTCGGCGTCACGGCCTTCTTCTGCTTCATGTTCAGCTGGGTCGAGCTGTTGCTCGCCCGGACGCTGACGAGCGTGCACGCGAAGCCCATCGCGGCCGTGATGACGCGCACCGTCAGCGCAGCCGGGCTCGACTGGGGCCTGCTCGCGGCGGCCGGCGTCCTGACCCTGGTGCCCGGTGCGCTCGTGATCTGGTTCGTGCGCAATCACCTGGCCAAGGGCCTCGCCCTGGGGCGCGCATGATCGACCTCGAATGGATGGCCTGGACCGCGCCGACGGCTGCCTTCTTCGCCGCGCTCGCCGCGCTCCTCGTCGGCATGACGATCTGGGAGATCGCCTCCCCGACCCGGCGACGCCGCGGCTGGCTGCCGATCGCGACCACCCGCGGCGACCGGCTCTTCGTGGGGCTGCTGGCGAGCGCGTTCCTCCAGCTCGCCTGGTTGGGTTGGACCGACTGGAGCCTGTGGCCCGCGCTTTTCCTCTCGCTCCTGCTTCTGGTACTCATCGTGCGATCCGGCTAGCAGGCTGACCCAAGACCCGCCCCGCAAGGCCCCGCAAGCAAAGCGCGCAGCGAGGCAGAGCCGAGCGAAGATCGAAACCGCAAGCAAAGTACGCAGCGAGGCGCAGCCGAGCGAAGATCGAAAAGACGAGGCCGGAAGGCGGGCTTTGCCCGCCGTTACCCGGCGAAGAATGGAGGAGCGTATGCGCAGGGGTCCGTGGCTGGTGCTGCTGCTGTGTCTCTCGACGACGGCCGCTGCCGAGGACTTTGCAGCGGCTGCCGAGAAGTGGGTGGACGCCGAGTTCTCTCCCTCGACGCTCTCGCGGGCGGAGCAGCTCGAGGAGCTGGCCTGGTTCACGGCCGCGGCTGCGCCGTTCCGCGGCATGGAGATCAACGTCGTCTCCGAGACCATCAGGACCCATGAGTGGGAGGCCCGGACGCTGGCTCCCGCGTTCAGCGAGATCACCGGCATCCGGATCAACCACGACCTGATCCAGGAAGGCGATGTGATCGAGAAGCTGCAGACCCAGATGCAGTCGGGACAGAACATCTACGACGCCTACGTCAATGACACCGACCTGATCGGCACCCACTTCCGCTACGGCCGCGTGATCCCGCTCTCCGACTTCATGGAGGGCGAGGGCAAGGCCGTCACCAATCCGCGCCTCGACCTCGACGACTTCATCGGCCTCAGCTTCGGAACCGGCCCCGACGGAAAGCTCTATCAGCTGCCGGACCAGCAGTTTGCGAACCTCTACTGGTTCCGGCACGACTGGTTCCAGCGCGAGGACCTGCGCCAGCGCTTCCGCGCCCGCTACGGCTACGAGCTCGGCGTTCCGGTCAACTGGTCGGCCTATCAGGACATCGCCGAATTCTTCAGCGTGCACGTGCGCGAGCTCGACGGCGTTCGCGTCTACGGCCACATGGACTACGGCAAGAAGGATCCTTCGCTCGGCTGGCGCTTCACGGACGCGTGGCTCTCGATGGCCGGCGCCGGGGATCGCGGCCTCCCG
>CAXMNF010000164.1:0-8980 GCA_964194645.1 uncultured Gammaproteobacteria bacterium | reverse complement strand
TGCCTGGTGACGATGGGCTACCCGACCGGGCGCTGGGGCGTGGCGCCGCGCCGCCCGGTGCACGAGGTGTCGTACCGCAACCAGTGGGGCGAGGCGCTGGGCTTCGAGATTCCCGAGCCGCTCTGGTCGCCGGACGCCTAGCGGCGCCCGCTACACCCAGACGAGCTCGTTCTTGCGCTTCTCCAGGCGGGATCTCGCTGGTGTCTTGCCAGTACTCGCCCTCGGTAGACGTAGGGCATCGGTCCATTCTACCCGTGCGATAATCAGTCGTGCAGGGCCGCTCCAGGCCCGGGGGAGGAGTCATGAAGATCTCGACGCAGCTCGGCTACGCGGGCGGCTTCCAGGACGCGATCGCGGAGGTGCAGGACCTGGAAAAGGCCGGCCTCGACACCGTGTGGGTGGCGGAGGCGTACGGCTTCGACGGGGTGTCGCTGATGGGCTACCTGGCCGCGGTCACCGAACGGGTCGAGATCGCTTCGGGGATCTTGCCGCTCTTCACCCGTACGCCGACCCTGCTCGCCATGACGGCGGCCGGAGTCGATGCGCTCTCCGGCGGGCGCTGCATGCTCGGACTCGGCGCGTCGGGTCCGCAGGTGATCGAGGGCTTTCACGGGCTGCCCTACGACGCTCCGGTCACGCGCCTGCGCGAGATCATCGAGATCTGCCGGCGGGTCTGGAAGCGCGAGCGGCTCACGTATGACGGCGCGAAGTACCGGATTCCCCTGCCGCCCGACCAGGGCCTCGGCCTGGGCAAGCCGCTCAAGCTGATCACGCACCCGGTGCGCGACGAAATTCCGATCGCGGTCGCCTCGCTCACGCCGAAGAGCGTGGCGATGACCGCGGAGCTGGCGGATGCCTGGCTGCCAGTCTTCTACCATCCGAGCAAGTCGCGTGAACGCTGGGGCGCGGCGCTCGAGCAGGGCGCGAGCAAGCGCGATCCCGCGCGCGCAGCGCTGCAGGTCTTCGCGGGCGGCGCCGTCGCGTTCGGCGAGGGGCTGGAGCACTTGCGCGACCGGGCCCGGCCGATGGTGGCGCTCTACGTGGGCGGTATGGGCGCTCGCGCCAAGAACTTCTACAACGACGTGTTCGCGAGCTACGGGTACGAACAGGAGGCGCGTGAGATCCAGGACCTGTACCTGTCGGGCCGCAAGGCCGAGGCGGCCGCGGCGATCCCCCAGTCCTTCTTCGAGGAGACCTCCCTGGTCGGCCCCGAGAGCTATGTGCGCGAGCGCCTCCAGGAGTACAAGGAGTCGGGCGTAAACGCGCTCAACATCCAACTGGTCGGCCAGACGCGGCGCGAGCGGCTCGCTACCCTGGACACCTTGCGAGAGCTGGTGGAGACGCTCTGACTCGATCGATCACGGTTCGGCAGCCCGACTTCGACGTCTCCGAGAAGACGCCCCGCTACTGGTACGCGGGCGATCCGGCGCGCACGCACTTCATGAACGCGCTCTCCACGACCTTCCCGGAAGGCGAGGCGTTCTTCGTGCGCAGCGTGCAGCACTTTCGCGCCGCGATTGACGACCCGGCGCTGCTCGCGCAGATGCGCAGCTTCGCGGGGCAGGAGGGCGCCCACGGCCGCGAGCACGGTGTGCACGTGAAGCTGTTGGTGGAGCAGGGCTATCCCTGGATCGAGACGCTCAACCGATACGAGGCCCGCGAGACGCGCTTCTACAACCGGCACGCTCCCCGCTTCGCTCTGGCCCTCACCGCGGCCCTCGAGCACATCACCGCGATTCTGGCGCGCCGGGCCCTGCGCGACCCATCCTACTGGACCGACCCGATGCACCCGGACATGGCGCCCTTCTGGCTCTGGCACGCGATGGAGGAGGCCGAGCACAAAGCGGTGGCGTTTGACGTACTGGCGCGCGTCTCGGGTAGCTATTCGCTGCGCGTCGCGGCGATGCTGTTGGCCACGCTGGGCTTGCTCACCGACAACTTCGTGCGCTGGACCTACTTCATGATCCGAGACCGGCGGATCTTCGCTCCTCGGGTGTGGCGCGACACGGCGCGCTTCCTGTGGGGCCGAGGTGGCTTCTACCGCGCGCTGATTCCGGACTACCTGCGCTGGTATCGCCGCGATTTCCATCCCTGGCAGCAAGACGATCAGCCGCTGATCGACGCCTGCCAGGCGCGTCTCGCGCTGTAGCGCGACCCCGATCCCGGCTCCCGGGCCACGACGCGTTTCAACTCTGCTGCGGAAATGTGCCATGCTGATCCGATCCGGCTCGGCAGAGCGAGCCGCCGGGAGGTGACGTCGTGGGCGAACACGTCATCCAGGGTGCGGAGCGGACCGGCGGACACGGGCGTAGAGGCCTGTTCGACCGCTGGGCGGAGACGGCTCTGCGCGTGCGCCTCGAGCGGCTCGCGGACACCCGGCTGCTCGTGGTCGACGGCGATCGAGCCTCGGAGTTTGGCGACCCGGGCGCTGCGCTGCGCGCCACGATCACCGTGAACAGCCCGCGCTTCTACTGGGCGCTGCTCCTGCGCGGGCCGCTCGGCGCGGCCGAGGCCTACATGGACGGCGACTGGACCTGCGACGACCTCGTCGCGCTGGTGCGCATCATCGCGCTCGAGCATGAGTCGCTGGGCTTCGATGTGGGCCGCGCAGGCTGGCTGCACCCCCTGCTGCGCGTCTGGCACGGTCTGCGCAGCAACACGCGGTTCGGCAGCCGCCGGAACATCCACGCGCACTACGACCTGGGCAACGAGTTCTTCGCGCTCTTTCTCGATCCCACGCTCACGTACTCGTGCGGGATCTTCGAGCGCGAGGGGATGACGATGGAGGAAGCGTCGGTCGCGAAGTACGAGCTCGTGTGCCGCAAGCTGGCGCTCGGGCCCGCCGACCACGTGCTGGAGATCGGCACGGGCTGGGGCGGCTTCGCGCTGCACGCCGCGGCGCTGCACGGCTGCCGCGTGACCACCACCACGATCTCGCGCGAGCAGCGCGAGCTGGCGCGAAAGCGCGTGGCGCTGGCAGGCCTCGAGGACCGCATCGAGGTGCTTTTGGAGGACTACCGCGATCTGCGCGGCCAGTACGACAAGCTCGTGTCGATCGAGATGATCGAGGCGGTTGGCGAGCGCCAGCTGCCCGGCTTCTTTCGGGTGTGCAGCGAGCGGCTGAAGCCGAACGGCGCCATGCTGCTCCAGGCAATCACGAACCGCGAGCAGGACCACGAGCGGGCGGTGCGCCACGTGGACTTCATCAAGCGCTACATCTTCCCGGGCGGCCAGCTCGTGTCGGTTGGCGCCGTATGTGGGGCGCTGGCGCGTGCCACCGACCTGCGCCTGACCCACCTCGAGGACATTACTCCGCACTACGCCGAGACCCTACGGCGCTGGCGCCGGCGGATGTTCTCGAACCTGAAGGAGATCCGGGCCCTCGGCCTGCCGCAGCGCTTCGTCGCGATGTGGGAGTTCTACCTGTGCTACTGCGAGGGCGGCTTCCGCGAGCGCGCGATTGGCGCGGCCCAGCTCCTGCTCGAAAAGCCCGACTCGCGGCTCTCGCCCGCGGACGCGACTCCTCGTCCCTAGCGTTTCGGAGCGGCCAGGTTCGCGGACGCCGCCGCGGACGCGGGAAGCTGGTGGGTCGAGACCAGGCGCTCGAGCCGCTTGGAGTCGGTGGATTTTTCGGGTTGACAATGTCTACGAATTGGTAGACAGTGTCTACGCATGGCTGCCCGGCTTTCCGCGACCGCACTTCCGCTCGACCGGCGCCTGGTGGACGAGGCGCTGACCCTGTTACGCGAGGAGGGCCTCGAGTCGCTCAGCCTGCGGCGCATCGCGCGGCGGGCGGGGGTGTCCCACGGGGCCCCTCAGCGGCACTTCGACGGCCTGGCGGGACTCCTGAGCCAGGTCGCGGCGCACGGCTTCGGTCTGCTGTCGCGCGCGGTCGAGGAGGGCGCCGGGCGCCTCCCTCCGGGGTCCGACCCGGTCGCGCGCCTCGCCGCGGCCGGCCGCGCCTACGTGGAGATCGCCGTGGCGAACCCGGCGCTCTTCGCCCTGATGTTCCGCCCCGAGGACCTGGACATGCAGACGCCAGACCTGGCGCGCGAGTCGCAGGCGGCTTTCGAAGCGCTGGTGCGGCACGTGCGAGCCGCCCAGGACGCGGGCTGGCAGGCCGGGCGCGACACGCGGCTCCTGGCCGGCTGCGTGTGGGCCGCCGTGCACGGCCTCGCGGTGCTCTGGGCTCAGGGCGCCCTGTCCGGTCCCGTCCCGCACGCGTCGCTCGACGACGCGGTCGCTACCACCCTGGAGCTGGCCTTCGGTTGCCGGCACGGAGGATCCCATGTCTGACAATCCCTACCTGTCCGGAAACTTCGCGCCACTCGCGGAGGAGACCACCGAGCTCTCGCTCTCCGTCACCGGCAAGATCCCGGCCGAGCTCTGCGGGCGGCTGCTGCGTATCGGCCCGAACCCCGTGGCCCCCGACCCTAAGACCTACCACTGGTTCCTCGGCAACGGCATGGCGCACGGCGTGCGCCTGCGCGAGGGGCGCGCAGAGTGGTACCGCAACCGCTACGTGCGCGACGACGAGCTGTGCGAGAAGTTCGGCTGGCCGCCGGTGACCGGCCCTGAGCGCGAGATGCTCGGCGGAGGCGTGGCAAACACGAACGTGATCGGCCACGCCGGACGCACCTACGCGATCGTCGAGGCCGGGAACCTGCCCGTCGAGCTGTCCGACGAGCTCGAGACGCTGCGCCGCTCCGACTTCGAGGGGACGCTCCCGGCGGGCTTCTCCGCGCATCCGAAGCGCGATCCCGACACTGGAGAGCTGCACGCCGCGGTCTACTCACCGCTCTGGGAGCACGTGCAGCACGTGGTGGTCGGCGCGGACGGGCGCGTGCGCCGCACGGTCGACGTGCCGGTTCGGGGCCGGCCGATGGTGCACGACTGCGCGATCACAAAGAACTACTTCATCGTGCTCGACCTGCCGGTGATCTTCGACCCCGAGCTGCTGGCCCAGGGTGCCGGGCTGCCCTACAAGTGGCACCCCGAGTACGGTGCGCGTGTGGGCCTGCTGGCGCGCGAGGGCGAGGCGACCGACGTGGTCTGGTGCGACGTGGAGCCTTGCTACGTGTTCCACCCGCTGAACGCCTACGAGGATCCAGACGGGCGCGTGGTGCTCGACGTGGTGCGCCACCCGAAGATGTTCGCGACCGACATGCAGGGTCCGAACGAGGGCTCGCCGACCCTGGACCGCTGGATCGTCGACCCGCGAGGCGGCCCCGTGAAGGAGCAGCGGCTCGACGACCGCGGACAGGAGTTCCCGCGCCACGACGAGCGTCTGATCGGCAAGCCGTACCGCTACGGCTACACGGCCGGCTTCGCGGAAGGCCTGGAGTTCGGCGGGCTGATGCGCCACGACCTGCGCGACGGCAAGACCGATGTCCACTCCGAGGGTGGGGCGCGAAATTTCATGGAGCCGGTCTTCGTGCCGCGCTCAGACGACGCTGCCGAGGACGACGGCTGGCTGCTGGCCTACCTGTACGACGCCTCGACGAACAAGAGCGACGTGGTGATCCTGCACGCGCAGGACTTCACGGGCGAGCCGGTCGCCACCATCCACCTGCCGGGACGCGTTCCATACGGGTTCCACGGCAACTGGGTGCCGGACCCGGCCTGAGCAGCGGCCGCTAGCGCTGCTTGTCATAGACCGCGAGGTTCGCGCGGCGGGTCTCCCACCAGTAGCGGATCGTCGAGCCCGACCAGTTGTTCGTGATGCGGCCCGCCGCGTTCTTGTACCAGCTGTGGTCGGTCTTCGCCCAGGCGGTGCGCGCCAGCTCGGAGCGCAGCTTGCGATTGAAGGCGTCCATCGCGTCGGCGCGCACATCGATCCAGCGCAGCCGACGCTCGGCGAGCGTGCGGACGCAGTCCAGGATGTAGCGGGCCTGGCACTCGATCATGAAGATGATCGAGTTGTGGCCCAAGTTCGTGTTGGGCCCGTACATCATGAAGAAGTTCGGAAAGCCGGCGACGCTGATGCCGAGATACGCCTCGGCGCCGTCGCGCCACGCCTCGTTCAGGTTGCGCCCGTCGCGGCCCTCGAGCTTCATGGGCGCCAGGAACGCGGTGGACTCGAAGCCCGTGGCCAGAACGATCGCGTCGACCTCGTGCAGCTCGCTGTCGGCAGTCTCGACGCCGCTCGGCGTGACCCGCTCGATCGGCTCGAGGATCACCCGTACGTTCTTGCGCTCGAGCGCCGCGTAGTAGTCGTCGGAAATCAGGATCCGCTTGCCCCCGATCGGATAGTCGGGGATCAGCGCTTTCTGCAACGCCGGGTCCGAGATCTGGGCGCGCATGCTCTTGGTGGCGAGCGCTTCGATGCGCCGGGCGAGGAAGCGGTTCTGCTTGAAAACCGGCCAGCGCGACTCGAAGCTGGCCCAGATCCACCAGCGGTAGAGCTTCGCGAGCCACGGCCAGCGCGCGAAGCGGCGCTTTTCCTCGTCGCTGAAGGCGCGGTCGAAGCGCGGCAGCATCCAGTTCGCGCTGCGCTGGAATACCAGTAGCTCGGCGGCTTGCTTCGCGACCTCCGGGATCAGCTGGATGGCACTCGCGGCGTTGCCGATCACGGCCACGCGCTCGCCGGCCATGTCGTAGCCGTGGTTCCAGCGTGCCGAGTGGAAGCACTCGCCCGCGAAGCTGCCCAGACCCGTGATGTCCGGCACGTAGGGGCGGTTCAGCTGGCCCACGCCGCTCACCAGGATATCGGCCACGAGCTCCTCGCCCTGGCTGGTCCGGATGTGCCACGCCGCCTCGTCTTCGGCGAAGCGCGCACTCTCGACCTCGGCGCCGAAGCGGATCTGGCGCAGCAGCCCGTAGCTTCGCGCGCAGTGTTCCAGGTAGCCGAGGATCTCGTCGTGCGGCACCCACTTGCGCGTCCAGTCTGTCTTCTGCTCGAACGAGAAGCAGTAGGCGAAGGCAGGCGAGTCACAAGCCGCACCGGGGTACGTGTTGTCGCGCCACGTGCCGCCCAGGCGGTCGCTCTTCTCGAGGATCGTCAAGTCGTCGAAGCCGGCCTGCTTGAGTTGGATGCCCAGACAGATGCCCGAGAAGCCGGAGCCGATGATCGCAATGCGCGGCACAGCCGGGACCGGGGGCTCCTAGCTCTCTTCCTTGAGCCGGATCTCGCCGACCTGCTCGGGGAAGCGCCCGACCTTGTCCGCGTAGAAGTCGCGGATCTCGTCCATGTCGTCGCGCAGGTTTCCGGTCGGATAGAGTGCCGCACCGAAGCCGCCGCGCTTTCGCTTGTAGTCGAGGTAGCCCATCACGATCGGCACCTCGGCTTTGCGTGCGATGTGGTAGAAGCCCGACTTCCAGTGCGCCACGTAGCCGCGCGTGCCTTCCGCCGGCACGACCAGCGCGAGCGTGTCGCGCTTGCGAAATTCATCGGCCATCTGTGAGACCAGGTTGCCGCGCCGGTGGCGCTCGACCGGAATGCCGCCCGCGCGCCGCATCAGCCAGCCGAGCGGCGGGCGGAACAGCACATGCTTTCCCATCCAGGACACCCGAATGCGATACACGGTGGCCAGGGCGAGCAGGTAGGCCAGGTCCCAGTTCGAAGTGTGGGGGGCCGCGATCAGTACGAAGCGGGGCTCGAGCGGTCGGCCGCCCTCGGGCCGCCAGCCCGTACACCACAGGAAACATCGGGCCACGAGGCGCGTCATCTCGACCCCCTCTGTTCACAGGGAGGATAGCGCGTTCGCCGCTAGCGGGTGCGGGGCGGGCGCGATGGGAGCCCCTCGCGGATCCGGCGGGAGAAATCGGGGCCGATCGGGGCGCTCCGGGCCTTCTCCGAGATGGCGCTGCGCCGGCGCAGCTCGTCGAAGGGCAGCTCGGTGTTGATGCTTCCGCGCCGGTAGCCAAGCTCGTCGATCTTGCCGTTCACCAGGATCCGCCAGTTGAAGGGATTCCCCGCGGCCACGTTCTGCGCGTGGTTCCGGATCGTGGTCGTGCAATTTTGGGAGAGCGCGTTGTACCAGCGCGGACGCGCGTTGAACTCGTTGATCTCGCGCAGGTAGTCGAGCAGCACCTTGCGCGCCGTCTCGGGCGGCATGGCCAGCTGGTACAGGTACACGTCCTCGCCGCGGTGGTGGGTGCGCACGCCGATCAGGTCGCGCTCGTCGGCCACCACGTAGTAGAGCTCGAACTGCCGGAAGAAGCCGAGCAGGGCCGAGTACGACTCGTGGCGCTCCTTGCGCGTTTCGATCGAGATCGCGAGCGGAGCAGCATCGGCAAAGCTCCAGCTCATGATCGTGTGGGCGATCCAGGGCGAGCCCCAGTACGACAGGAAGAAGTCGACCCCGACCAGCTGCGAGAGGTCGTAGCTGCGCGTCTCCCAGCGTTCCTCGTAGTCCTGCTCGCTCCGGTAGCGGAAGTCGCGCACGTTCTCGATGGTGACGCGCTCGCCCTCGATGGTGGCGCGCGGCAGGCGTGCAACGGCCGGGTCCCAGTCGCGATCGTTGCTGGGCTCGATCGCGAGCCACCAGCCGACCACCACCGAGAAGAGCAGCGCGAACGCGAGGACGCCGCGCACGAACGGGCGCAAGCCGAGCAGGGCGCCCAGGCCCGCGAGCGCGAAGCCGCCCGCAAGCGCGCCCGCGAGCGGCCGGCTGGCCGGCCCGTCGATCCAGAGCGCGGCACAAGCCCAGAGAGTGCACAAGAACACGACGGGCCAGACGAGTAGCAGCCAGAGGCGTTTCATGGGCGGGCAGTGAACCATATTTGGGCCCGGGCTGCTTCGACGGGCGTGCGGGCTCCGACGCCACGCCTTCCTCCTCCCGGCCGGCGCTTACGATGCGCGCAGCAGCACCAGGATACCGGCGCCGACCAGCAGCATGCCCGCCAGCTCGGGGCGCGTGGCTCGCTCGCGGAAGAACAGGGTCGAGACGCCGAGCGCCAGCAGGAACTCGATCTGTCCGAGTGCCTTCACGTAGGTGGCCCGCTCCACCGTCATGGCCGTGAACCAGCCGGCCGAGCC
>CAXMNF010000163.1:0-2226 GCA_964194645.1 uncultured Gammaproteobacteria bacterium | reverse complement strand
GCGTCCTCGATCTCGAGCTGCATCACGCGCCGCGTCACCTGGTCGAGCTCGGTCGGCATCGAGTCGATCTCGGTGCGGATCGTGGCGCACGCCTCGTCCACCAGGTCGATGGCCTTGTCGGGCAGGAAGCGGTCGGTGATGTAGCGGTCCGAGAGCGTGGCCGCGGCGACCAACGCGCCGTCCTGGATGCGCACGCCGTGGTGTTCCTCGAAGCGCTCGCGCAGGCCGCGCAGGATCGACACGGTATCGGCCACGTCGGGCGGCTCGACCTGCACCGGCTGGAAGCGCCGCTCCAGCGCCGCGTCCTTCTCCACGTGCTTTCGGTACTCGTCGAGCGTGGTCGCGCCGATGCAGTGCAGCTCGCCGCGTGCCAGCATGGGCTTCAGCAGGTTGCCGGCGTCCATGGCGCCTTCGGCCGCGCCGGCGCCGACGATCGTGTGCATCTCGTCGATGAACAGCAGGATGCGGCCGTCGCTCTCCTTCACCTCGTGCAGCACCGCCTTCAGGCGCTCCTCGAACTCGCCGCGGTACTTGGCACCGGCGATCAGCGCGCCCATGTCGAGCGCGAAAACCAGCCGGTCCTTCAGGCCCTCGGGCACGTCCCCGCGCACGATCCGCTGCGCCAAGCCTTCCACGATGGCGGTCTTGCCCACGCCCGGCTCGCCGCTCAGCACCGGATTGTTCTTGGTCCTGCGCGACAGGATGCGGATCACGCGCAGGATCTCGTCGTCGCGTCCGATCACCGGGTCGAGCTTGCCGTCGCGCGCGGCGGCCACGAGATCGCGGCCGTATTTCGAGAGCGCCTCGTAGGTCGCCTCAGGGTCGGCGCTGGTAACGCGCTGGGTGCCGCGCACGTCTCCGAGCGCCTTCAGGAAGCGGTCGGGGCTCACCTGGAACTCGGCGAAGACCCTGCCCGAGGTCGTCGCCCCGCCCTCCTCTAGCAGCACCAGGAGCAAGTGCTCGACCGACACGTACTCGTCCTGCATGCGTTTTGCCGACTCGGCAGCCGCCGAGAGGACGCGCTCCAGGCGCTGGGTGATGAACACCTTGCCCAGCTCGGTGCCCGGCCCGGACACCTTCGGCAGCGCGGCAAGCTCGTCTTCCAGCCGCTTTCGGAAGCCGGCAACCGGGACGTCCATCTTGGCGAAGAGCCGCGGGGCCAGGCCGTCTTCCTGCGCCAGCAGGGCCAACAAGAGGTGCTCGCCGTCCACCTCGTTGTGGCCGTACTCGGCCGCCAGGCTCTGGGCGTTCTGGAGCGCTTCCTGGCTCTTCTGGGTGAGTTTTCCCGGATCGATCATGCCGCGAAAGCTTGGCACGGCCGCACTCCTGTCAACGCGCGGGGCGGATATGGCGCAGGCCCGCCGATGGTCTACCATGGGCTTCTGGCGCCCCCTGGGTGCCGTACGGTGGGTGTAGCTCAGCTGGTTAGAGCGCCTGGTTGTGGTCCAGGAAGTCGGGGGTTCGAATCCCCTCACTCACCCCACCCCAACGATCGGCCCCAAGCGGGAAGCCAGGGAGCGGTCCCTACTCCAGGTAGCCGAGCGCGCGCAGGCGTTCACGCGCCTCGGCGTCGAGCTCGGTCACCTCGCCGTACTCGACCGTCTCGTTGATGGCGGGGAGTCCCAGGGCGGCGCGCCAGGTGTCGAGCTCGTCGAGCAGACGGGCGACGTCTTCGGGCCGGGACTCGGCCAGGTTCGTGGTTTCGCCGGGGTCGGCCTCGAGGTCGAACAGGAAGGTCTGCCACTTCGACGTCTCGATCAGCTTCAGGCTGCCCGCGCGGTAGGTGCGAATCCGGGCATTCATGTCGGCGATCGGATCGGCGTCGTCCGGGCCGATGCCGAGTGGGGCCATGTGCCGCTCCGAGAGAACGGGGCCGCCCGGGGGGCCGCCGTCGAGCGCAGGTAGGAGCGAGCTCACGTGCAGCGGTCCCGCTGGCTCGAGATCGAGCAGGTCGAGCAGGGTGGCGTAGACGCCGACCGTGGAAACCGGGACCTCGCAGCGGACGCCGGCCGGAACGCGGCCCGGATAGCGCACCAGCAGGGGCACGCGGATCCCGGGCTCGTACAGCGCTGCCCCGTGACCGTAGGCCCCGTGCTCGCCCAGAAGCTCGCCGTGGTCCGCCATCACCACCAGCACGGTGTCGTCGAGTCGGCCCCTGCGTCGCAGCGCCTCGATCACCCGGCCCAGCAAGTGATCGGTGTAGACGATTCCGCCGTCGTACATGTC
>CAXMNF010000162.1:0-12092 GCA_964194645.1 uncultured Gammaproteobacteria bacterium | reverse complement strand
CGCTGGGTCGAGATCATCACCACCGCGCACAAGGTGGGCCTGCGCTCCAGCTCCACCATCATGTACGGGCACATCGAGACGCCCCAGCACATCGCCGCGCACCTGGAGCTGCTGCGCGACATCCAGAAGCAGACCGGCGGCTTCACCGAGTTCGTGCCGCTCGGCTTCATCCACCACAACACGCGGCTCTACCGGGAGCAGGGCGCGCGGGCCGGCGCGAGCATGCCCGAGGACCTGCGGCTGGTCGCGGTCGGACGCCTGTTCCTGCGCCCTTGGATCCCGAACGTGCAGGTGTCGTGGGTCAAGATGGGGCTGAAGCTGGGCCAGATGGGCCTGATGTCGGGCGCGAACGACTTCGGCGGGACCCTGATGGAGGAGTCGATCAGCAAGGCGGCCGGCTCGGAGCACGGTGACAATCTGAGCGTCGAGCAGATCGAGCGGATGATCCGCGAGCTGGGCCGCACGCCCTACGAGCGCACCACCACGTACGGACGCCGCGAGCGCCGCCCGGCTGGCCGGCCGGAGATCGAGCTTCCCCTGACTGCCGCGGCCGCGCGTCCTTCCGCCGTTCCAAGTGGCTACTAGGGCGCTCGTCACCGGGGGCTGCGGCTTCATCGGCTCGAACTTCGTTCGGCACCTGTTGCGCGAGGAGCCGGATGTCCTGGTGACCAACCTGGACCTGCTCACCTACGCGGGAAACCTGCACAACCTGGAAGACCTGGTCGACTCCCCGCGCTACCGCTTCGTGCAAGGCGATGTGCGCGATCCCTCGCTGGCAGCGGAGCTGGTGACCGACGCGGACTGGGTCGTGAACTTCGCAGCCGAATCGCACGTGGACCGCTCGCTCGGCGAGAAGGCTGGCGCCTTCGTGGACACCAACGTGTACGGGGTGTGGTGCCTGCTCGAGGCGCTGCGCGTGGCCGACCGCGGCGCGCGCTTCCTCCAGGTGGGAACCGACGAGGTGTATGGCAGCCTGCCGTCCGGGGGAGCCAGCGAGTCGACGCTGCCGGTGCCGTCCAGTCCCTACGCGGCCTCGAAGGCGGGCGCCGACCAGCTCGCCCTGGCGTTCTGGCGCACCCACGGCTGCGACGTGATCGTCTCGCGCTGCACGAACAACTACGGGCCCTACCAGTACCCCGAGAAGCTGGTGCCGCTGTTCATCACGAACGCGCTCGACGGGGAGCCGCTGCCGCTCTACGACGGGGGCGGCCAGGTGCGCGACTGGCTGCGCGTAGAGGACCACTGCCGGGCGCTGCTCCTGCTGCTTCGCCAGGGAAGCTCGGGCGAGATCTACAACGTGGGCGCCTGCCAGGATCCCGAGTGGACGAACCGCGCCCTGACCGAGCTGATCCTGCGCTGCACCGGCGCCTCCGAGGACCTGATCCAGCCAGTCGCCGGGCTGCGCCCGGGTCACGACGAGCGCTACGCGGTCGATACAACCAAGATCCGCGGACTCGGTTGGACTCCCGAGCGCCCGCTCGAGCAGGGTGTGGCCGACACCGTGACCTGGTACGCGGAACACCGCGACTGGTGGGAGCCGCTCAAGTCCGGCGAGTACCGCGCGTTCTACGAGCAGCACTACGGCGCCGCGCTGCGCGCACGGCGCTAGTCCCGGGCGACTAGACGCCGAGGCGGCCGGCGAGCGCCTCTAGCTGGTAGCGCAGCGGCGGGTGTTCGGCGGCGCGGCGCTCCACCACGTCGATCGCGTAGATCACGCTCGTGTGATCGCGTCCCAGTTTGCGGCCGATCTCCTTGAGCGAGGCGTCCGTGAAACGTCGGCACAGGTACATGGCGAGCTGCCGGGGCCGCGTCACGCGGCGCTTGCGCGAGCGGCTGTGCAGCTCCGCGACGCTCACGGCATAGGTCTGCGCGACCAGGCCGATGATTTCGTCCATGCTGCGCCGGCGGCCCGGCACCGTGACCGTGGCGAGCGCTTCGCGCAGCAGCTCCGGCGTGATCGGGCGCTTGAGCAGCGTGGCGCGCGCCACCACCTGGTTCAGTCCCGCCACCAGGTCGCGCACGCTCTCGACCGGCCGCTCGGCAAGGGCGTCGAGGCACGCGTCCGGCAGCGCGACTCCACCCGACGCCGCCTTGCTGCGCAGGATCTCGCGACGCGTCTCGGCCTCGGGCGGACCGATGTAGGTCACCAGTCCCGACGCCAGCCGCGAGGTGAGCTGCGCGTCCAATCCATCCAGCTCTCCGGGCGGACGGCTTGCGGTCACGACGACGGGCCTCCCGCGCTTCAGCAGGTGGTCGAGCGTGTGGAACAGCTCGACCTGGGTCGCGCGCTTTCCCTGGAGGAACTGCAGGTCCTCCAGGATCAGCAGGTTGGCGCTCTTGCGATAGCGCTGGCGCACCGCGGCCATGCGATCCTGACGGATCCCCTGGGTGACCTCGGAGGTGAACTCCTCGCTCGAGCGGTACACGACTCCCTCGGCAACGTCGCGCCGGATCGCCTGGCACAGGTGCGTCTTGCCAACGCCGGGCGGTCCGCTGATCAGCAAGGGGTTGCAGCGTCCCAGCTCGCCGCGCACCAGCGCGCGTGCGGCCTCTAGCGCCAGCGCATTGGCGGGGCCGGCCACGAAGCTCGCGAAGCCCACCTGCTCGGGCGCGTTCACCGTCGCCGCGGCCGGGACCGGCGGCGGCGACGGCGCCGAAGCCGGTTCGACGGCCGCCCGAGCAGCTGGCTCGTCGGACAGCCGGTACTCCACGGCGCGATCCGGCCCCGCGGCCTCGGCGATCACCGCACCGTAGCGGCCCTCGACGAAGCTCTTCACGAAGCCGTCCGGACAGCGCACCACGAGCGTGCGGCCCTCGACCTGTCCATCCAGCGCGCTAAACCAGGTGTCGAACGCGCGCAGACCAACCCTTTGCCGCACGGCATGCCGTACGGACTCCCACCCCCCACAGGTGTTCATTCGTGCTGTATTCCCCGATACGAAGCGAATTGGCGCCGTTTTTCGGCGATGCGCGAGACTCCCACGGAGCCGGGTCGCGAGGCAACGTCCGGAATCGACCCTTGAACTTTCGCTTTAGGATTCCAGCCACGCGCTGCGCTGCGTCGCGCCGAAGCGCCGAGGAACGCGGGAAAGGACGCCGGACGGGCGCCCAGGCCGCGCGTTGCACAGCTGGCTCCACATGCGCTTGCACAGCAACGTCGACAGCGAAGGGGGCACAGAGCTGTGTGTATCGATCTCGCGATTTCGACGATTATCGGTCCGAATCGTCGAATGTCGTGTGCAGATCAGTTGACGTTTCTGGCCGTGTATCCGAGTTCCGCTTCAGCTCTGTGGAACTCGAGCAGACGCAGCAAAAGCTCGCAGCGGGCCACCGGGTCGGGCGTCTCGAGCAGGCCCTGCTTCTCGACGAAGCCGCAGTCCAGGCCGAAGGCCAGTGCGTGCACGAGCTGCACCGCATCGAGCTCCGCGAGCCGCGCACGCAGCGCCTCCGTGCCGCGCGGGGCCGCGCGCAACGCGAGCTCGAGCACCACGGCTTCGAGCGCCGGCCTGCGCTCGAGCAGGGCCCGCTGCGCCGGGGCGTCGAGCGCGGCGAAGCCGGGATCGGGCAGCAGCTCGGTGTGCGCCACGCGGTAGGGCGTCTCGGACGGCTCCTCCGCCAGGATGCGGAAGCGGCGCGCACCGTCGAGCACCAGGTTGTAACGCCCGTCGGGGAGCTCCTGCGCCTCGGCGATGCGGCCCGCGCAGCCGATCTCGAAGATCGGAGCGCGCGTCTGGCCGGCGTCGGCGTCAGGCCGGAGCAGCACCATGCCAATCACCCGATCGCCCGCGAGCACGTCCGCCGCGAGCTGGCGGTAGCGCGGCTCGAACATGTGCAGCGGCAGCCGGGCGTCGGGGAACAGGACCACGTTGGGCAACGGAAACAGCGCCAGGCGCTCCGAGAAGGCGGGCTCGCTCACGTTGTGAAGGTATACTCTCCCCATCCCCCGGAGCCAGTTGCGGTGAACAGGACGCTACGGGCAGAGTACGAGGTCGCGCTGGAGCGGCTGCGGCGGGATGCCGCGTTCCTGGCGGAGCGCTTCAAACTGCCTCTGCGCGCGCTCGACGCGGAGGGGCCGCGCGTCAAGCGGCGCCACGGCATCTGCTACGAGGACGGCAGCATCAGGGTCCGGCTGCACAACTTGCGCAGTGGCGAGCTGCTCAAGTACTCGGCCCTCGTCGACACGCTGTGCCACGAGCTTGCGCACCTGAAGTACTTCGATCACGGCGTGCGTTTCCAGGGGTTCTACCGGCGCATGCTGGAGTACGCGCGGCGCCAGGGCATCTACAAGCCATCGCGGCGCGTGCAGGAGGCGCCCCAACGCCGTCCGCCGGAGCCGTTACGCCGTGCAGAGGAACCGCCTGCAGCGTTGCTCGGGGCGACTCCCAGACCGTTGCGTCCGAGCGGGGCGGTCCAGCTAGAGCTGTTTCCGCCGGGCGGGGGCTCGGTCTAGAGGTCCTTGACCTTGTCGTAGTCCTCGAGGCTGTTCGGGCCCTCGACGATGTTCACGTCCACGTCCTCGAGCGCGACCGCCTTGTCCAGGACCTGCTTGATCATCTCGGAGACCGTCAGCTCGTCGTACTCCTCGAGCGCGTCCTCCAGGGCCGTCTCCTCGAGGGACATCTTGATCTGAACAGTGATGTCGATCGCCATGGGGCCTCCAAGCTCCTCCCGAGATCCGGGGAGGCGGGAGTGTAACGATCGGGAGACGGAGCGCCATATAAAAAAATTCGCTGCAAAACCCTTGTGCCGCAAAGGTTTTGGTCTATGTGGGATGTTTTCACCACAGATGGCTGGCCGCGCCGCTTGCGACGAGCTCCGCTCCGAACGAGAGCGCTGCGGTCGCCTCGCGATCCCCGGCCAGGAACCCGAGCCGGGCGGCTCCGATCGAGCGGCGCATGATCTCGACACCCGCATAGGCCGGCGCGCGGTCCAGATCCTCGGGCCGGCCCCCGGCCGCCAGGTAGGCGTCCCGGAGGGCCGCGGCACCGGGCCGTGGGTCAACGGCGCTCCCGCCGGCCGGAATATGCACCCACAGGTGTGCCAGCGCGGTCCCCAGGTCGAAGGCCGGGTCGCCCACATGGGCGATCTCCGCGTCGAGCAGGCGGAGCCCCTCGCCCTGCACCAGCAGATTCCCGGCCTGGACGTCGGCGTGGACCAGGGCCTCGCCGGCTGCGTAGTAGCGGTCCCCGAGCTCGCGAATCCGCTTGCGGAGCCCAGGGCGCTGCAGCACTCGACCGGCCTCGGCGCGCAGCTCCGCTGAAACAGGGAAGTCGTTGTCCTGGTACGGGAGCGTGAAGATGTGCTCGCCGTGCAGACGCTGCATCTCGTGGTTCGCGAAGCGCTCCCGGAGCAGGGCCGCCTGCGGCCGGCTGGCCGCGTGGACCGCGCCCAGGAACGAGCCGAGCTGGCCCAGCCCCTGGAGCGGCACGTGTCCGGCGCGAATCCGTTCGTCGAGGCGCGCGCAGTCGCCCAGGTCCTCCATCACCAGGACGCGGCCTTGCGCGTCGAAGTGGAGCAGCCGGGGCAGCAGCGCGGGCGCGCGCGGCGCCAGCTCGGCGGTCACTTCGCCGTAGCGCTGCTCGAACACTATGCGCTCGGTGGTCACGCGGTACTCGGGGAAGCGTTCCAGCGCGGGCCGTGCCTGTTTCACGACCAGGCTGCGCTCGCCGACCTGCAGGCGTCGAACGAAGTTGATATTGCCGTCGCCGGCGGCGAGCACGCGGACGCGCTCTCCGGGAGACGCCTGGCCGCAGGCCAGCAGATACTCCGCCAGGTTCTGGTCGTCGAGCGTCACGCCCAGAGTATTGCGCCTGAGGGGCGCGCCGCATTGCGGTACCCTGCCGCCGTGTCCTGCAGTCTTGCCGCCGTCGCCACGGCCCTGCTGCTGGGGCTCGCGGGCTGCGACCGGCGCGTCGAACCGTGGGTGCCGGTGGAGCAGGAGCCGCCGCCCCCCGAGCGCCCGGTGCGTATTCCGGGGCTGTCCCGGCCGGATTCAGCCGTCGCCCCGCTGGGTGCGCAGCGCTCGCTCGAGCTGCGCGGCCAGATCCGCCTGGCCGAGGGCGTGGAGAGCAGCGGCGAGGGGGCCCTGTTCCTGATCGCTCGAACCGGGGCAGCCGGCCCGCCCCTGGCCGTGAAGCGCCTGTCGCCCGGCCCGTTCCCCATGGAGTTCGTGCTCGGCCCGTCGGACGTGATGATCCCGGGCCGGAAGTGGAGCGGGCCGATTCGCCTGTCCGCCCGCGTCGACCTGGACGGCGACCCGCTGTCGCGGGGCCCCGGTGACCTGGCGGCGGAGCTGGACACTCCGGTCCAGCCCGGCGAGAGCGGCCTGGACCTGGTGCTCCGCTAGGAGTCGGAATTTCCTAAAGCTCAGCTTCGCTCGCCACGACGGTAGGGACATGAGCGGCGAGTCCCTCCACGTCCAACGTGCGGCCGGCGTCGAGATGATCATTGCCATCGACTCCACGCGGCGCGGTCCGGCGCTGGGCGGCTGCCGTTGGCGGCCCTACCCGGATCGCACCACCGCCCGGCTCGAGGCCGAAGGTCTGGCGCGCGCCATGACGCGCAAGGCCGCCATGGCACGGCTGTCGCTCGGCGGCGGCAAGGCAGTGGTGATGGGCGACCCCCGCACGCGAACCCACGAGCAGCTCGTAGCCTTCGGTCACTTCGTCGACTCGCTGGGCGGGCGCTACGTCACCGGCGCGGACATGGGCACCGGCCAGGAGGACATGGTCAGCATCCGCGAGGGGACCGAGCACGTGACGGGGCTGCCGCGCCGGCTGGGTGGCTGCGGCGACCCGGGCCCCTACACGGCGATCGGCGTGCGCATGGCCCTGGAGCGCGCCTGCGCGCACCTGGACCTGCGGCTCGAAGCGGCCTGTGTGGCGGTGCAGGGCGCGGGCAGCGTCGGCGCCGCGCTCGTTCGTGACCTGCTCGAACGCGGCGCGCGCGTACGCGCCTGCGATCCCGATCCCGACGTGCTGGCCTCCCTGCCGGAGGCGGCCGAGCGCGTGGCGTGTGATGCGCTACTCGCGTCGCCCTGTGACGTGTTCGCGCCGTGCGGGCCGGGGGCGCTGCTTGGCCGCGAGCTGGCCCGCTCAATCGAGTGCCGCATCGTCTGTGGCGGCGCGAACAACCCGCTGGCCGACCCGGAGGTCGCAGCTGAGCTCGAGCGGCGCCACATCCTTTACGTGCCGGACTTCGTGGCGAACGCGGGCGGGCTGATCCACCTGGCGGTCGCTGTCGAAGGCGGCGACGAGTCCGGGACGCTGCAGCAGCTGGGCGTGATCCCGGAGAACCTCGACGCCGTGCTCGAGCTGGCCAAGGCCGAGCAGCTCGACATGGCGGCCGCAGCCGAGCGAATCGCCTCGTCCCTAGCGGCCTAGCGGCGCGCGCAGCACGACGCTGTACTCGAAGGCGACCTCGCCGAGCTGGATGCGATCGTCGCACTTGAGTTCCTGCTGCGAGATCGCCGCGCCGTTGAGCTCGGTCGCGGCCTCGCGCGCCACGTTGCACAGCCAGTAGCTGCCGGCGCGGAACTCGAGGTGCGCGTGTCGGATCTCGAGACTCGGGTCGTCGATCGCGAGGTCGACCCCCGGACCCCGGCCCAGCCGGATCGCGCGCTGGTCCAGCGCGAACTCCATGCCCGTAGCCGGGCCGGTCAGCACCACCAGAGAAGCCCGGTGCCGGGACAGGAACGCATCCAGCGCGCGTCGCTCGGCTTGTGGACCCGACATGATTCCTCCGGGTGCCTCCATCCCCATCTTCGGACGGCCGCCGGAATGCCTTTATTCCGTGGGGGTCGCTCCCCGCGCTTGCGCATCCACGGAGCGCAGCAGCCAGTACGCCAGCAGGTAGTCGATCCCGGTGTACTCGGTCTCGCTGGCCTCGGTCCAATCGGTTCGATAGGGGCTCGACTTCCACTCGAGTGAGCTCACCCGCCGCAGCTCGATGGGCACCAGGTCGCGCGCCAACTCTTTGCCCTTGCGCCCCGGCAACCAGCGGCGCGGCAACTCGAGAAGCTCGGGCGCCGGGGCCCGCCTGCGCTTGTCGAGCGGAAAGCGCGCCAGCAGGGTCCGGCCGCGCTCCAGCGCCGCGCGGTCGCAGGACTCCGGCTCGACCCAACAGAGCAGCGCTGCGAAGTACGCGTTGCCGTCGTCGCGCACACGCAGCCAGGTCCTGTGCAGGCCGTGGCGCAGGTCGGCGAGCGCCGGGTCGCGTGCGTCGCGCGCCAGCGGGATCAGCACTCGGTACAGGTTCATGGCCATCAGGTCGTTCGAGTGGTTGGTCAGCGCGCCGATCCGCAGATTCGTGGTGCGGGAGCGCGCCGGCACCCGGTAGTGGTCGCGCAGGCGCAGGCGCTGCTTCGCCCAGCGGGGGTCTGGGTCGAGCTGCTCCGCCCACGCGAACACCGCGTAGCCGGTCAGCTGGAAGATCGAGTTCAGGCCGTGGCCAGAGCGCCAGGAGAGATCGCCGAAGCGGGTGCGCTCGCCCTCCGGGTCTATCAGCTTCATGTCGTTGGCCAGCAGGTGGCCGGCGCTGGCCGTGACCAGCGCCCGCGCGCGCTCCGGGAACCAGCGCGCGCAGGCCGCCACCGCGGGCAGCAGGCCGTTCGCGTACTGGTCCGCCGACACGTCGGCGCGGAACACGTAGCGCGTGTGCGGCGCCGCGCCGGGCAGCCACTTGCCCGAGAAGCCGGCGGTGTCGCGGCCCGCGTCGCGCCGCAAACAGCGGGCCAGGAAGCCGGGCTCGCCGGTGACTGACATGAGCAGAGACAGGCCGTCGAGCGCGCGTCGCGCGTCGTCGAGAGCTTCGGCCGGGTCGGCCTCGACGCCGGCGCGTGTGCACGACGCCGCTGCGAACAGGCCCGTGAAGGTGGGCACGTCGGCGCTGGGCGGGTACGTGCCGAGCTCGAGATCGCTGCGTACTGTACGCAGGTCGATCCGGTACAGAACGACGCCCTCGCGCGACAGGTGCCGGTCGACGAGCGCCGCGCGAAACGCGCGGGCCTTGTCGCCGAGTTCCGCGTCGAGCTCGGCGTGCACGCCCGGTGCGGCCAGCAGGCCCGCGAGCAGCAGGCTAGCCGAGCAGGCCGCGCGCAATCCCGTGTGCCTCCACGAGTTCCCCTTCCGCACGGGCGTACAGCCCCCGGTACTCCTCGGGCAGGGCTTCCGCGATCAGGAAGCCCACCACGTCCATCACCAGCTGGCGGTGTCCGGAGCACGCCTCGAGCAGGCGCGCCGCGGGCAGCGGGGTGCCGATGCGCACACGTACGGTCGCGGATTGCACCCGGTCCGCGCCGAGAGGCATGAGACGCTCGCTACCCGTGTGGCCCCAGGGGATCACGACCGTATCGGGGGTTTCGAGGTAGCGCGCCACCGCGGCCAGGCAGCGCTCGAGCCGTGCGCTGCGGCTGCGCGAGCCCTCCGGAAACACCAGCACGTGATCGCCCTCGCTCTGGCGCTGCTGCGTCGTGCGGATCGTCGCAATCGCCAGGCGGGCCACCTCGCGCGGGCGCATCAGCGCCTCGCCCGAGGCGCGGCTGGCGCTCTGGGCCAGCTTGATCGTGCCGAAGCACAGGCTCGCCAGCCGCCGGATCGGAGACGCGAACACCTTGGGGCCCACCAGCGCCGTGATCCGCTCGGCGACATCGCCGTAGCCCGCCTCGGCCATCAGCTGGTCCAGCACGTTCACGTCCACGAACGAGAGGTGGTTGCCGAGCAGCAGGACTCGGCTGGAGCGCGCCGCCTCGAGTGCCGCGCCGTTCTCGAGGCCGGACCCCGGCTCGAGCACGCGGCGCATCATGGCGCGCGAGATGCTGCGCGCCACCGGGTCGGGCGGGTGATAGCCCCAGTCTCCGCCGGTGATCACGGCCCGCTCGCCGAGTCTGGCGAGGGCGTCGTCGTCGAACTGCGCGAGCAACGCCGCCACCGGCTCCCGCAGGCTGTCGGCGCTGTCGGCGCCCCAGTCCGCCAGCAACTGCGTCAGCTGCTCTGCTAGAGCGGCGCGGGGCGGCGCCTGCGTAGAGTGGTGGTCGGTCACTCTCATGGTCCCGGAGCATAGTGCATCGGGCTGCGCTTGGACCCCGCTCCGGCTGGTTCGCGCGCAGGCCTAGCGAGCGTCGTCCCTGCTTTTCGTCGCGGGGGGCCGCTGTCGCCGCATGTCTGCTCGCGCGGCGACCCGGTTTGCAGCGCGCACTTGCACCCCCCTAGATTGCTGCTCGATGCGGGACCAGAACCTGGACGAGCGGCGCTACGCGGAGTTCTATCGGCTGTACGCGTCGGACTTCCGGCAGGATCTGCGCGTCTACCTGGAGCTGGCTGCGAAGTGGCCGGGCGCGGTGCTGGAAGTCGGCTGCCGCACCGGACGAGTTGCGCGCCAGCTCGCGCAGGCCGGCTACGAGGTGCTGGCGATCGACACCTCGCGGCCGATGCTCGAGCGGGCCGTGGAAGAGCTGCGCGACTCTGGCGACAAGGTTCGCGTGGCCGACTTCGACCTGCGCCGCCAGCCGACTCCCGAACGCCATTCGGTCGCGCTGGCGACCCTGTTCGCCTTCAACGACCTGATCGACGTAGAGGAGCAGCGGCTCTTCCTGCGCCACCTGCGCCGCTCCATGTACAGTCCCGGCGTGGTGGCGCTCGATCTGTTCTGCCCGCTGTCGCTGGCGCGGCCCGACGAGGCCCACCAGCCGCGCGAGGTCGAGCGTGAGGTGGGCGGCCACGTGCTGCGCGTGCTCGACGAACGCGAGATGCTCACACCGCTGCTCGAGCGGCGCACGCGCACCTTCTCGACCGATGGCGGCAAGCCTGGCCGCTACGTGACCCATCGGCGCTACATCACTCCGAGCCTCGCGGGCGGCCTGATGAGCGAGGCGGGCTTCGGCAACGTGCAGTGGGTGCGGGGCTACGACCTGTCCACGGCCGAGCCGATCAGCGACGGCGCCCGGCCCGACGGGCCGTTCCTGGTACTCGGCGAGCTGTAGCGCTCCGCTATACTGAGCGGCCCGCGCCCCCCACCCGCGAGCGACTGCCGCGTCCCCGGGGCCGGACGGAGAACGGCTCATGGGTGCCACCCTGTTCGACAAGGTCTGGGACCTGCACGCGGTGCAGGAGCTCCCGACCGGGCAGACACAGCTGTTCATCGGGCTGCACCTGATCCACGAGGTGACCAGCCCGCAGGGCTTCCAAATGCTGCGCGACCAGGGCCTCGAGGTCCTGTACCCGGAGCTCACCTTCGCCACCGCCGACCACATCATCCCGACGGACCGCCGCGACCGACCCCTGGTCGACGCGCGCGCCGAGGAGATGCTCCAGGCCCTGGAGCAGAACACCAGCCAGAGCGGCATCCCGTTCTTCAACATGGGCTCGGGGGACCAGGGCATCGTGCACGTGATCGGTCCCGAGCTGGCGCTGACGCAGCCGGGCATGACGATCGCCTGCGGCGACAGTCACACGTCGACGCACGGCGCCTTCGGCTCGATCGCGTTCGGCATCGGTACCACCCAGGTGCGCGACGTATTGGCCACGCAGTGCCTCGCGCTGGCGCGCCCCAAGGTGCGGCGCATCCGCGTGACCGGTGCGCTGCGCCCGGGCGTCTACGCGAAGGACGTGATCCTGCACATCATCCGCAGGCTCGGCGTGAACGGCGGCGTGGGCTACGCCTACGAGTTCGCGGGGCCCGTGCTCGACTCGTTCACCATGGAAGAGCGCATGACGGTATGCAACATGGCGATCGAAGGCGGTGCCCGGGTCGGCTATGTGAACCCGGACGAGACGACCTTCGAGTACCTGCGCGGGCGACGCTACGCGCCCGAGGGCGAGGCTTTCGACCGCGCGGTGTCCTGGTGGCGCGGCATCGCTAGCGATCTCGACGCCTCCTATGCCGACGACGTGGAGCTCGCGGGCGGCGAGATTGCGCCCACCGTCACCTGGGGCATCAACCCCGGGCAGGCGATAGCCGTGGACGAGTGCGTGCCGCGCCTCGAGCAACTCGAAGCGCAGGAGCGCGGCACGGCGGCCGAGGCGCTCGCGCATATGGACCTGCGCGGCGGCCAGCCGATCGCCGGGCTGCCGATCGACGTGGCGTTCATCGGCTCG
>CAXMNF010000161.1:0-3290 GCA_964194645.1 uncultured Gammaproteobacteria bacterium | reverse complement strand
CGCGCCTTGCCGCGACGGAGAGCGACTCCAGGAAGAGTCGCTCTCCTACGAGAACGGGGGGAGAAGGCGTTGCCAGCGGCTTGATGGCGCGCGCAGCGCGCCTTCCAGCAGGAGAGCGACGCCAGTCGCTCTCCGTGCGGCAAGGCGAGCTGTGCTCGCCGTTAGGCCGCTAGGACTGGGCCGCGGCCTCTTCGGCCTCCCGGGCCAGCTTCTCCAAGTCCTGGGCGCTGGCCTGCTGGAGGCCGAGCGGGTCCTCGACCCGGATCGATTGCTCCTGGCCGGTCTCCTGATCCTTCGCGGAGACCGACAGGATGCCATTCTCGTCGATCGAGAAGTACACCGCGATCTTCGGCTCCATGCGCGGCGCGGGCTGGATGCCTTCGAGCACGAACTCGCCGAGCAGCTGGTTCTGCGAGGCCTTCAGCGCGCGGCCCTGGCGCACCTTGATGTTCACCTCGCGCTGCCCGTCCTGGTTCGTGGTGAACACGCGCTCCTTCTCGGCCGGCACCGGAGTGTTGTGCTGGATCAAGATCGTGAACAGGTCCGCTGCGCTGCCGATGCCGAGCGCCAGCGAGGTGATGTCGACCAGCTTCACGCGGCGCGCCTGCTTGTGCTCTTCCGCCTGGTCGAGCAGGCTGGCGGCCTCCTCGGACTTCTTGTGGGCGCCCTCGAGCTTCGCGGACAGGTCGACCGAGAGCTGGTCGGACAGATCCTTCAGACCCTGCGCGAGCAGATCCTCTTCGCCCGGCGCCTCGGCCTGGATTTCGGCGGCCAGGCGGCCGATCGCATCCTCGGCCTGGGCGGACAGATCGCTCAGCTCGCCGCGCAGCTCCGAGAGCGCCTGGGGCAGATCCTCCTCGGTGGCACGGCGCCGCGTCGGGAGGCTGGAGGCCGTGGTGTCGTCCTGCTCGGTGAGCAGCGGCGGCGGCTTGCTCGGATCCGGCGGCTCGAGCAACGCATAGCTCTTGGGCGTGGGCGCGTCGTCGTCGCCAGCCTCCGCCAGCAGTGCGTTGATCCGGTCGCGCATCGCGGGCAGGTCGTGGGCTCCACCCTCCAGGTCGCCGATCTCCTCGACTACCTTGCGCGCGATCTCGGTGCCCTTGAGGGCAACCGCGAAGGCATCGCCGGCCGCCTCCTGCGCCTCTTCGCTCAGTACGTCGGCACACAGCGAATAGGCGTAGAGCGCGGCGCCCATCGCGACGACTTCGTCGGGATTGATGTCGCGGCGCGGCTCCTTCTTGAAGAAGCTCTTCACGGCGTCGCGCACCGCGGGCATGCGCGTCTGGCCGCCGACCAGCAGCACCTCGTCGATCGCCGCCACGCCGACCTTTGCCTCGCCCATGCAGCGCTTGCACATCTCGAGCGTGCGCATGATGTGCGGCTTGGCCAGCTCCACGAGCTTCTCGCGCGAGATCACACGAGAGAAGCTGGGGCGCGTGCCGTCGGGAAGCTGGCTGAGGAAGGGCAGGTCGATGCGCGACTCGGTGGTCGCGGAGAGCTCAACTTTGGCGCGCTCGCCAGCTTCCTTGAGGCGCAACAGGGCGATCTCGTCGTTCTCGAGCGAGTGGCCAGACTCGGCCTCGAACTCGGCGCGCAACCACTCGGCCACCGAGTAGTCGACGTCCTCGCCCCCCAGGAACGAACTTCCGTCGGTCGCGATGACCTCGAACGAGTCGCCGCGCGCGCTCATGATCGTGATGTCGAACGTGCCGCCGCCCAGGTCGTAGACGGCCAGCGTGAAGTCTTCGCCCTTCTTGTAGCCGTAGGCGAAGGCCGCCGCGGTCGGCTCGTTGATCAGGCGGATCACGTCGAGCCCGGCCTGCTCCGCGGCGAGCTTGGTGGCCTTGCGCTGCACGTCGTTGAAGTGCGCGGGCACCGAGATCACGGCGCGAGTCACCGGCTTGCCGAGCGCGGTCTCCGCCACTTCCTTGATGCGATGTAGGACGCGGCTCGACACGTCGACCGGCGTGAGCTTGCGCCCGCCGGCCTCGAGCACCACGCTGCCGCCCTCGCCCTCGTGGATCTTGTACGCCATGCGCTCGCAGGCGGTCTTCACCTCGCGCGAGTCGAAGGGGTGCCCGATCATGCGCTTCACGGCGGTGACCGTATTGTGGGGATCGGTCACGGCCTGGCGGCGCGCGACGTGCCCCACGATCTCCTTGCCCTCGCTGAAGGTCACCACGGAGGGGACGGTACGGCTCGAGCCGTCGGCCAGAACCACGGCGCGCCCCTCGTCCACCACCGCAACACACGAGTTCGCAGTGCCCAGATCGATGCCGACGACTGCTCCTGCCACGTCGTGGCTTATCGGCAGAACACGGCAGGACTTGCCGGCGGAACTGCCCGAATCTAACGTAGGGGCCGCCTGGGGATGTAGCTCAGCTGGGAGAGCGCCTCGTTCGCAACGAGGAGGTCGGCGGTTCGAGCCCGCTCATCTCCACCAGGACCGCTAACCTGCTTCCGCTGTTGGATTTTTCGGTTCAGGCTCGGCGAGTTCCAGAGGCGCCGCGCCCGCGAAGCCGCGGCCCAGCTCGGGCACGCTCTCCGCGCACAGCTCCCGGGCTCCTTCGGCCAGGTGCGCGTAGAGAGCCGTGTACTCCCTGGTGAGCTCGCGGAAGCGGTCGGAGGTGTCGCCGAAGTGCTTCGCGACACTGTCGCGGTAGCCGGCGGCGCGCTCGCGCTCCTCGCGAAGCTGGCGCTCGAGCTGGCGCACGCGTCCACTGCCGAGCCCCATCCCGGCCGCCAGCACACCGAGCGCCGCGCCACTCGCGAACAGCAGGGCCCCTGCGACGACCCCCCAGACGCCGAAGTCCATGGCGGCCAAGATAGCCGCCGGGCCCCACATCGAAAGGGGCCCGCCGGCAGCAGCCGACGGGCCCCCATGACCCGATTCAAACCAGGGATCCGCCTAGCGGCCCTTGTTGAGCCGCCCGATGTCGATGTAGCGGCGGATCTTGCCCTTGCTCGCCAACGGCAGGCCGTTGCTGTCCCAGAACTCGATGCGATTCCCGGTACCCGTCTGCACGTTCACGATGATGTCGGAGATGATCCGGCTGTCCATGGCCTTTTCAACGCCCTCCCAGCCCGGATACCAGACGCCGCCATCCGCGCGCGTGTCGGTGCGCTCGGGCGTCGTGCCGTCCCAATCCTCGCTGTAGCGGTGGTTGTGCCAGATGATCTTCCACAGCTCCAGCTTGCGGTCGTACGCGAAGCTGTAGACCGCGTTGTACGTCTCCTTGTCGACGTAGATGTCCTTGTGGTGGTACGGGTGATCCTCGTTCCGCGGATCG
>CAXMNF010000160.1:0-1642 GCA_964194645.1 uncultured Gammaproteobacteria bacterium | reverse complement strand
TTGTGCGTAGACATCCGACATCGGGATCTCCTGGTGGGATCAAGCGGGGACGGGCAGGGACGCTCTTGGCTTCCGCCTTTTCAGGCCACCGCTCCAGATTCCGATCTCGGCGGCGGCAAGAGCCACGGGCGTCCCCGTTCCGGGTCCGACGAGCCTAGGGGGAGCGCGGCGGCGCTGTCAACCAGCCGACGGGCTCACGGTTTACAGGACCGGGGGCGCTATGTTGCGCCCGTGGCGCGCGCGCGATCCGTCTACGCCTGCACCGAATGCGGCGGCCAACAGCCGCGCTGGCTGGGGCGTTGCCCGGAGTGCGGCGCCTGGAGCACGCTGGTCGAGGAAGCCGTCCGCGTGCCGGGCGCCGCGGCCAGCGCCCCGGGCCTTCAGGTCAGCAGCGTGGCAACCGGCAAGCCCCAGAGGCTCGGAGAGATCCAGGCCGACGCTGCACCGCGGCTCGGGACCGGTATTCCGGAGCTCGACCGGGTGCTGGGCGGCGGGCTGGTGCCCGGCTCGGTGGTGCTGCTCGCGGGGGAGCCGGGGGTCGGGAAGAGCACCCTTGCGCTGCAAATCGCGGGGTCGACGAGCAGCGACGCGCCAATCCTCTATGTGACCGGCGAGGAGAGCGCCGAACAGCTGCGGCTGCGCGCCGATCGCCTGCCGAGCTTCCCGGCGGATCTGTTGGTGCTGCCGGAGACCCAGGTCGAGGCGCTTGCCGCGCCGTGGCGTGAGCATGGACCGGCGCTCGTGATCGTCGACTCGATCCAGACCATGCGCAGCGAGCGCGTCGAGTCAGCGCCGGGGTCCGTGGCCCAGGTGCGTGAGTCGGCAGCGCTGCTGGCCGTCGCGGCGAAGCGTCAAGGCGCAGCGCTGATTCTCGTGGGGCACGTCACAAAGGATGGCGCCGTCGCGGGGCCTCGCGTGCTCGAGCATCTGGTCGACGTGGTACTCGGCTTCGAAGGCGATCGCCATCATCCGTTTCGTTTGCTGCGCGCGTCGAAGAATCGCTTCGGCTCGACGCAGGAAGTGGGCGTGTTCAGCATGGGGAGCGCGGGGCTCGAGGGCGTCGAAAACCCTTCAGAGCTCTTCCTTGCTGAGCGTCGCGCTGGCGCACCCGGCTCGTGCATCGTTCCGCTGCTCGAAGGCACGCGCCCGATGCTCGTCGAGATCCAGGCGCTGGTGGCACCGGCCGGTTACGGCACGGCGCGGCGCACCAGCCTCGGTATCGACGACGCGCGGCTGGCGTTGCTGCTCGCAGTGCTCGACCGGCGCACCGACGTCGACGTGCTCTCGCGGGACGTCTACGTGAACGTGGCTGGCGGTGTGCGCAGCGGCGAGCCCGGTGCCGATCTGGGCTTGGCGCTAGCGCTCGCTTCGAGCCGTCTCGACAAACCGCTGCCGACAGACGTGGCGGCCTGCGGCGAGGTGGGGCTCGGCGGCGAGGTGCGGCGCGTCGGCCGCATCGACCTGCGGGTGCGGGAGGCCGCGCGGCTGGGGTTTCGCCGACTGCTCCTGCCCGAGCGGGTGGTCTCGGAGGCGCGCGTGCCGGACGCGGTCGAGTTGATCCCCGTCGGCGAGGTGGCGGACGCGGTGCGGTGGCTGCGCGAGCAGCCGTGAACGCGCGGCAACGTAACTGTGAATTCCTCTC
>CAXMNF010000159.1:0-1576 GCA_964194645.1 uncultured Gammaproteobacteria bacterium | reverse complement strand
TGGAGAGCTCGGCGGCGCTGAACGATGCGGGGCGCACGTATGCGGCGCTGGCGGGGTCTACGGGGGAGGACTTCGTGCGCAACGTGCTGCCGAAGTCGAAGCTGGTGACGACGCCTGATTACGACGGCGCCGTCGCGATGGTGATCGCCGACGAGGTGGACGCTCTCGTGGCGGACTTTCCGATCTGCATGCTGAGCGTGATGCGCTACCCGGAGGCGGGGCTCACAGCCCTCACGACCCCGTTCACGATCGAGCCGCTCGGGATCGCCCTGCCCCCGGACGATCCGCTGTTCGTGAACCTGGTGGACAATTACATGGAAACGCTCGAGCAGACCGGCCTGCTGACGCAGTTCAAGGCGAAGTGGTTCTCGCACGGCGACTGGCTCGCCGAGCTTCCCTGAGCGCTGCCGTGTCGTTGCCCCCCTTCCCCACCTGGCTCCCGCTCCTTGCGTGCTTGCTTGCCCTCACCGTTGCTCCCGCGGGCGTGGCCCACGCGCAAGGCAAGAAGACCGTCCTGATGGGCGGCGACGATCCCGTTCCCGAGGAGCAGCCGCAGAAGCCCCGCAAGCAGCGGCAGATCGTCACCGCGCGCGACGAGGAGCGCGCCGGCCAGGAGGGCGCGAAGGCCGTCGCGGCGCAGATCGGCGTGCTCGACTCCGAAGAGCTGAAGATCTACGTGCAGGTGGTCGGCGACAAGCTGCTCCGGGGCCTGCCGCGGCGCTCGTTCCACTACGAGTTCGCCGTGGTGGACCAGGAGGAGCCGAACGCCTTCGCGCTGCCCGGCGGCTTCATCTTCATTTCGCGCGGACTGCTCGCGCTGGCCAAGACCGAGGACGAGCTCGCCAACGTGATCGGGCACGAGATCGCTCACGTGGCGCTGCGACACTCCGTGCGGCAGCAGGCGATCCAGCAGAACACGAGCTGGATGATCATGGGCTACATGCGCCACGCGCGCCTCAGCTCCTACGGCCGCAACATGGAGCGCGAGGCCGACGAGATGGGCCAGAAGCTCGCCGCCGCTGCCGGCTACGACCCGAGAGCCATGGCCACGTTCATGGAGGCGCTCGGCGACTGGGAGCAGATCATCACCGGCCGAAAGCGGAGTGCGAGCTGGTACGACACGCACCCGACGTCGTCCGAGCGCGCCGCCGTGAACGCGATGCGCGCCAGCGAGCTGCGCTGGCAGCGCGACAAGTCGCTCGGCGATACGCACACCGCGCACCTGCACAGGATCGAGGGCATTCCCGTGGGGCAGCGGCCCAAGAACGGTCTGTTCCAGGGCGATCGCTTCCTGCATCCGGACCTGGACTTCCAGCTGCGCTTCCCGAAGGGCTGGCGCAAGAGCAACACCGCGGCCGCGGTCGGGGCCCAGGCACGGGACGGTTCGGTGGTCTTCCTGAGCGCCGACGTGCCGCCCGGTCCGCCGCAGGAGTCTGCGGAGAAGTTCCTGAAAAAGGAAAAGGATCTGCGCGTCCTGAACACGCGGCCGGACAAGATCCGCGGGATCGACGTGTGGCGCGTCGAGGCCGAGGCCGGCCGCGCCGTCGTCCAGCTCCTGTTCCTGGAGCACGGCGGG
>CAXMNF010000158.1:0-10184 GCA_964194645.1 uncultured Gammaproteobacteria bacterium | reverse complement strand
CGCGCCATCTCCGCTCACTACGCGAGCGGCGAGTGTCTACGAGAGGGGCCGGAGGGCCGCTTCGGCTCCCGCCCCTACCGGCGCATCAGCGAGAGCTAGACGCCCGGACTCTGGTAGGGCGAACGCGCGAAGATGCGGCGCGCCATGGGCTCGAACGCTTCGAGCGGCAGGGTGTCGTAGGCCGGGTCGAACGCGGTCTGGTCCCAGCGCTCGCAGAACAGCGCGGTCTTCTCGAAGGCCGGGTGCCCCCGGAACTTCTCACGCGCGTTGCGGTCGTGGCCGTAGTGGTGCCAGAAGTAGTAGCCCTGGAAGATCCCGTGCTTGTCGACGATCCACCAGTTCTCGTCCGACACGTAGGGACGCAACACGCTGGCCGCGAAGGTCGCGTGGTTCTCGGGCGCCAGGTTGTCGCCGATATCGTGCAGCAGCGCGCACACCACCAGCTCTTCGTCCGCGCGATCGCGCAGCGCCCGCGTGGCGGTCTGGAGCGAGTGCTGGTAGCGGTCGATCTGGTAGCCGGAGGGCCCGTGCTCCAAGCCCTTCAGCAAGGCGAGGACCCGATCCACCAGACCCTTGTTGTGCTCGGCGGATTGCTCGGCCAGCAGCTGGTAGTCCTCGAACGTGCCGTCTTCCATGTGCGTGAAGGAGACCGTCTTCATGCCCGCAGGGTACGACAAGCGCGCGGCGCGCGGCCAGCACGCTGTGCCGAGGCACGCCGCAGGCAGCTCTCCGGCAACAACGGGCGCCGGTTTTCCCGCTGCCGGGAAGTGTGTCGTGCGGGTGTCAACTTGCCGGTGAATGGAGCCCGCAGAGGCGCCCGCGCGTGGCACGTGGCTTGCTCCCAATGAGTCCGAACGGAAATCAGCAGGCAGGCCCCAGCCATGGGTCCGCCGGGAGGAAGCATGAGGGGCCACCGAAGCCGCTTCGAAGACCGCGACGCCGCGCCCGCTCCCTGGGAGACGCAGGCGAAGCACGCGGTGCCCCTGCCCCGCACCGGTTCACGCTCGGGCGCGGTCACGCTCGACCAGGGGTGGGCCGAATGGCTGGTCGAGGGCCGCCTGCCCTGCGGCGGGACCTCGATGCTGGTAGGCGAGCCGGGCGCCGGCAAGTCCGCCTTGGCTCGCGACCTGGCGCTGGCCGTCGCCCGCGGGCGGCCCTGGCTGGACTTCCGCACGCGTCAGGGTCCGGTGCTGTACGTGCACCTTGAAGGCGACCGCCTGAACCTGCGCGCTGCATTCGCGAAGCTCGGCCTGGCGCCCCAGGACGCCCTGCACTTCGTCCACAGCCTGCAGATGAGCGAATTGCGCGAACGCATCCGAGAGCGCGCCAAGTCGCTCGAGCCCGTGCTGATCGTGATCGACGGGCTGCTGCGGCTGCTGCACGCCGAGGAGCTGAACGATGCGGGGGCGCAGAGCTCGGCGCTCGACCGCATTCTGGATCTGTCGCACGAGACGCGCTCGCACGTGCTGCTCGTGCACGACCTGGCAGGGCCGCTGGCCCATGAGATGGGACAGCTGCTCGGCTCGACCCGCAACACGCTCGACACGATCTTCATGCTGAGTCGCGTGCGCGACGAACGCCTGCTGCGCTCGATCCAACAGCAGGGCCGGGCGGTGCTCACGCCGATCCGCGTGCCGAACCACGAACCGCCGCCGCCGAGCGTGCCCCGCCGTGCCAGTCCGCCTTCGCCTCCCGCACCGACCCCCAGGCCGGTGACGGTGACGGCGCCGACCCAGCCCTCGCACCCGATGATCCGGCCCGAGACGCGCCTCTGGCACGAGACCCCGGAGCGCCCGGCCGCACCGCCAAAGGCGCAGCCGCGGCCGCGCAGCACGGCCACGCCGCTCCCGGACCCCGGGCTGCGCCGCGAGATCCTGTCGTACCTGCGCCTCTCCAGCCGCCTCGCCACGCAGCGCGAGATCTCGGAGTTCGTGCAGGAGACGAACCCCGACGCGATCTTCAGCTGCCTCGGCCAGATGTGCAGCGAGCGCAAGCTGATCCGCGTGGGCAGCGGCGAGCAGGGCGACCCGTACCGCTACACCGGCTGCGATCTGATCAAGGCCTCGCCCCGGGCGCCGTGGCTGACGCGCGTGCGCCCCTGGGCCCGCGTGGCCCCGGTCCGGCTGACCTCGAACCAGCACCACCTGTAGACAGCGGGCGCATTGCCGGGACGCGTAGAATGGCGCGCGCCGGTGAAACAGCCCGCATGACCCAGCCAGCCCAGCCCCCCTACCGCGACCCGTCGCGCGGCGTCGACGAACGCACGAGCGACCTGCTCGCGCGCATGACGCTCGACGAGAAGCTCGCGCAACTGGGCTGCGTGTGGTGCACGAGCCTGGTCGACGACGAAGGCTTTTCGCAAGCCAAGGCGCGCGAGAAGCTCGCCCACGGCACCGGCCACGTCACGCGCATCGGCTCCTCGACCGCGCTCCGCCCGCAGCAGAGCGCTGCGTTCATGAACGCGATCCAGCGCTTCCTGATCGAGCAGACGCGGCTCGGCATCCCGGCGATCGTGCACGAGGAGAGCACGGCCGGCTTCACAGCGCGCGACGCCACGCAATTCCCCCAGGCCATCGGCCTGGCCAGCACCTGGGAGCCGGAGCTGGTCGAGGCCATGGCCACGGTGATCCGCCAGCAGATGCTCGCGGTCGGCGCTCGGCACACGCTCGCGCCCGTGCTCGACGTAGCGCGCGACCCGCGCTGGGGACGCTGCGAGGAGACCTACGGCGAGGATCCCTACCTGGCCGGGCGCCTGGGCGTCGCCTACGTGCGCGGCCTGCAGACCGACGCGCTGGCCGCGGGGGTCGTCTGCACCGGCAAGCACTTCCTCGGCTACGGGCTCTCCGAGGGCGGCATGAACCACGCTCCTGCGCACCTCGGGCCGCGCGAGCTGCGCGACGTGTACGCCGCTCCGTTCGCCGCAGCGATCCACGAGGCGGGCCTCGCGTCGATCATGAACGCCTACAACGAGATCGACGGTCTGCCCTGCGGGGGATCGGCGGCGATCCTGGACGACCTGCTGCGCGGCGAGCTGGGCTTCACCGGCCTGGTCGTGGCGGACTACTTCACGACGCGCCTGCTGATGGACTACCACCGCGTGGCCGCGGATCGCGGCGAGGCGGGCCAGCTCGCGCTCGAGGCGGGCCTGGACGTGGAGCTGCCCATGCTCGACTGCTATGGCGAGCCGCTCCGGGAACGCATCGAGCGCGGCCAGCTCGACGTCTCGTTCGTGGACCGCTCGCTGCGACTGCTCCTGCGCATGAAGTTCCAACTCGGCTTGTTCGAGCAGCCCTACGTCGACGAGGCACGCGCCGTGGAGGTCTACGACACACCCGAGCAGCGCGGCCTCGCGCGGCGCATCGCCGCAAAGTCGCTCGTGCTGCTCAAGAACGAAGGCGCGCTGCTGCCACTCGACCCCGCGATCGGCTCGCTCGCGGTGCTCGGCCCCTGCGCCGACGATCCGCGCCTGCTGCTCGGCGACTACCACTACCCGGCACACGTCGAGATGACGTACCGGAGGGACGAGCTGGCCAAGACGATGCGCGAGCTCGGTGTCGAGGACGACATCATGCCGCGCGGGGCAGCGAGTGCCTTCCGGACGGGCCCCTACTACGTCGAGATGGTGACGCCGCTCGCGGGTCTGCGCGCGGCCGTGTCGGAGCAGACGGAGCTGCGCGTGGCGCGAGGCTGCGCGCTCTCCGACCCCGACGCCAGCGGCTTCGCGGAGGCTGTCGCAGCCGCGCGCGCCAGTGAGGTGGCGCTGCTCTTCGTGGGCGGCAAGTCCGGTCTGATGCCCGATTGTACGAGCGGCGAGTTCCGCGACTCGGCCGAGCTGGCGCTGCCGGGCGTGCAGCAGCAGCTCGTCGAGGCGGTCGTCGCGACCGGCACACCCACCGTGGTGGTGCTGGTGAGCGGGCGCGTGCACGCGCTGCCCTGGATCGCGGAGCACGTACCCGCGCTCGTCCAGGCCTGGCTGCCCGGCGAGGAGGGCGGAGCGGCGATCGCCGACGCACTGTTCGGCGCCGTGAACCCCGCGGGACGGCTCCCGGTCTCGTTGCCGCGCTCCGCAGGCCAGGTACCGATCTACTACGGCCACAAGTCCGGCAGCGGCCGCAGCCAGATGCTCGGCGACTACGTCGACCTGCAGACCACGCCGCTCTTCGCCTTCGGTCACGGGCTCTCGTACACGAGCTTCGCGTACGGCGCGCTCGAGATCACACCCGCCACAGCAGAGCCCGAGCAGCCGATCTCGATTGCGCTCGACGTGGCGAATACTGGCGCGCGAGCCGGGGACGAGGTCGTGCAGCTCTACATCCACGACCGCGTGGCGAGCGTCACGCGGCCCGCGCAGCAACTGGTCGGCTTCGTGCGCGTCGCTCTCGAGGCAGGCCAGACCCGGCGCGTGGTGTTCCGCCTCGACCCGAGCCTGCTCGCCTTCCACGACGCCCAGCTGGCGCTCGTGGTGGAGCCAGGCGCGTTCAGCGTGCAGGTCGGCGCGGCCAGCGACGACATCCGCTGCGAGGGCAGCTTCGAGATCTCGGGCAAGCTGCGCACCTTGCGGCCCGCCGAGATCGTCCCGACCCGGGTCGAAGTCCGCTAGCGCGGCGCGCTACGAGCTGCCCTGCACCTTGCCCAAGATCCTGTGCGTCGAGGCCTTCAGGACCTGAGCGCAGCGAGCTAGAGGTAGCGGCTGACCAGGTTCTCGAGCCGCTCCTGGCCGCCGGACACCGGACGCGGATCGAGGCCGGTCTTCTCGACCAGATCCGCCAGGTCGGCGAGCGACCTGCGTCCCGCCAGGATCTCGCGCCCGAGCTCAGCGGACCAGCCCTCGTAGCGCTCCTCGACCTGCTGGGCGAGGGCCCCGTCCTCGAGCAGGCGCACCGCCCCGAGCAGGCCGCGCGCGAGCGTGTCCATGCCGCCGATGTGGCCGTGGAAGAGATCGAGCGGAGCGAGCGACTGGCGCCGGAGCTTTGCGTCGAAGTTGAAGCCGCCGGTCGTGAAGCCGCCCGCCTGCAGGATCAGGTAGAGCGCGAGCAGCGCCTCGCCCGGGTCGTTCGGGAACTGGTCGGTGTCCCAGCCGAGCTGCGGATCGCCGCGGTTGGCGTCGACGCTGCCAAAGAGATCGTTGGCGAGCGCATAGGCGATCTCGTGCGAGAAGCTGTGGCCCGCCAATGTGGCGTGGTTCACTTCGATGTTCAGCTTGATCTCGCCCTCCAGCCCGTACTTGCGCAGGAAGGCGTGCACCGCGGCCGCGTCGAAGTCGTACTGGTGCTTGGTTGGCTCCATCGGCTTCGGCTCGATCAGCAGAGTCCCTGGAAAGCCGATCTTGTGCTTGTGCTCCACGACCAGCGCGAGGAAGCGGCCCAGCTGGTCGGCCTCTCGCCGCAGGTCGGTGTTCAGCAGGGTCTCGTAGCCCTCGCGCCCGCCCCACAGCACGTAGTTCGCGCCGCGCAAGCGATGCGTGACCTCGAGCGCCTGGCGCACCTGCGCCGCGGCGCAGGCGAACACCTCGGGATCGGGGTTCGTGGCGGCGCCAGCGGCGTAGCGCGGGTGCCCGAACAGGTTGGCGGTCCCCCACAAGAGCTGGACACCGGTGCGCTGCATGGCGTCGGCTGCGAGGCCCGCCATGTGCTCCAGGAAACCGCGTGTCTCCGCGGGCGTGTCTCCCTCGGGCGCCAGGTCGCGGTCGTGGAACGTGAAGAACGGCACGCCGAGCTTTGTGAAGAACTCGAAGGCCACCTCGAGCTTGCGCTCCGCCAGCGCGAGCGGCACGCCGCCAGAGAACCAGTCGCGCTCGAAGGTCGCGTCCCCGAACACGTCGCTGCCCGGCCAGCAGAAGCTGTGCCAGTAGCACACGGCGAAGCGCAACTGGTCCTCCATGCGCCGGCCCGCCACCACTCGCTCGGCGTCATACCAGCGGAAGGCCAGCGGCTCGTCCGTGTCCGGGCCCCGGTAGCGAATCCGCTCCACCTCGGGAAAGAACGCTGCGCCCATCGGCTGCTCCTCTACTAGACGAGACACGATACCATCGACGGGTGGACCTCCTCTCCCCCGAGCTGGTCGCGGATCCGCACCCGCACTTCCACGCGTGGCGCGAGCGCGACCCGGTCTGCTGGAGCGAGCGACACCGCGCCTGGTTGCTGCTGCGCCACGACGACGTGCTCGCGGGCTTCCGCGAGGCGGCCTTCTCATCGGAGCGCGTGGCGGACTTCGTGTCCGAGGCGGGTGATCGGGGCGAGCGCGGCCCGATCGCGCGCGTGCTCGAGAGCTGGATGAGCTTTCGCGACCCGCCCGACCACACGCGCCTGCGCAAGCTGGTGCAGAAGGCCTTCACGCCGCGCGTGGCCGAGAAGCTGCGGCCGCGCATCCAGGAGCTGGTTCACGGGCTGCTCGACCAGCTGGCGCGCGACGGCGGGGGCGACTTCGTGCGCAGCTTCGCGTTCCCGCTGCCCGCGATCGTGATCGCCGAGCTGCTGGGCGTGCCGGCCGAGGACCGCGACCTGTTCAAGGGCTGGAGCGAAGACATCAAGGGCCTGGTGTTCGGCAGCCCCGGCCCTGCGCGGCTTGCGCGCGCGCGCTCCGGCTTCGAGAGCCTGGCCGACTACTTCGCGCGCCTGCTCGAACGCGCGCGCCGCACGCCGGGCGACGACCTGCTCTCCGCGCTGGCCGCTGCCGAGGAACAGGGCGACCTGCTCTCGGCTGACGAGTTGGTCGGCAGCTGCGTGCTGCTGCTATTCGGCGGACACGAGACCACCACCAACCTGCTTTCGACCGGCGTGTGGGCCCTCGACCGCCATCCCGAGCAGCGCGCGCGTCTCACCGCCGACCCGGCGCTCGACCGCTCCGCCGTCGAGGAGCTATTGCGCTGGGACGGTCCCCTGAAGCTGATGGTGCGCTGGGCCCGCGAGCCGCGCAGCCTGCGCGGTCGCGAGATCCGCGCGGGCGACCGTGTGTTCCTGGTGCAGAGTGCAGCGAACCGCGATCCCGCCGCGTTCCGCGACCCGGACGCGCTCGACCTCGCCCGCGACCCGAACCCTCACGTGGCCTTCGGCCACGGCATCCACTTCTGCCTGGGCGCGCCGCTCGCCCGCCTCGAGGCGCAGATCGCCTTCCGCACCTTGCTCACGCGCTTCCCCGGCTTCCGCGTGGAGCCGGGCGCGCGCGACTGGCAGCCCTCGGTCCTGGGCCGCTCGCTGCTGGCTCTTCCGATCGAGCTGCATTAGCATGGGCTGCTTCAAGGGAACGATCGCGGAAAGGAGGCGTTGTATGACGATCCGGTCGCCAGCAGACCAGACGCACGCCTTCCCGCGGTCCCCGACCCGGTAGTCGAACCGGAGCCAGGGCGAGTCGGCGGCGTGAGTCCGCGGCTCGTTCTCGTCGCGTGCACCGCGACCTGTCCGCCTACAACGTGCTCTGGGACGGCGAACGCGCCTGCGTGATCGACTGCCCCCAGGCCATCGATGCCCGCACGAGTCCCCACGCATACGACCTGCTGCGCCGTGACGTCCGCAACCTGTGCGCCTGGTTCGCGCGCCGCGGCATCCAAGGCGACGCCAGCCGCTTCAGCCACGACCTCTGGCAGCGCTACCAGCGCGGACAGCTCTAAGGCATGCGATAAGCGCCCCGAACCCCGCCGCTGAGACTCAGGTTGCGCTCACCCGGTCGGCGACGGCGAGCATCTCTCGCGCGGCCGGCTGCAGGTCGATCTCGGTGGACAGCAGTCCGGTCGAGACCCGTTCGACGACGCCCCATTCCCAGATTGCTGTGGCGTCGAGGCCGGTGCGCTCCGCCAGCCGTCGGGCTCGCGCGCGTGCGTCGCCGTCGAGCAGCTCTACGGGGTCCTCGCGCATGAGGATGCCCATGTCGTACTCGGCCTCGGCCAGCAGGCCATCGGGGTCGACGAGCTTGAAGCCACCGTTCGCCTGGAGCGCGTTCCACTGGTGAATGTCGCCGTGAACGAGCACGGCCCGCTCGTCGTCGTGCGCGGCAATGCGGCGGGCGGCGCACGACAGCGCGTAGTCGACGGCCCGTTCCGAGCACGGGCGGTCGAGCGCCTGCCACAGGCTCGTGATGAAGTCGACGAGCCAGCGGCCCTTCTCTGCGCCGCTCGGCAGGCCGCAATCGGGCGCAGGGCGCCACAGCCGCTGCGCCGCCGAGCAGAGCAGCTCGTGCCGTTGCGCGAGCGGAAGGGCGAGCTCATACATCGAAGGACCGAGCCGCTCGAGGAGCAACGCGCTGCGCGCCACGTCCGCCCTCAGTAGTTGCACACAGCCTTCGCCATTCGTGAGGCGCAGAACCGTGATCTCGTGGCCGGGCGCCCCACCCGCGCGTGGGATGAGCAGCTTCAGGACCGCGTCGCTGCCATCGTCGAGTGTCGCCGCGGCAACGAACGCCTCGGTACCACCGGTGTACGGGCGCCCGACCGTGATCGACCAGTCGCGCTCCAGGTCCGCGACGAGTGCTGGGAGCTCCTCGAGCCATGTAGTGGCACCGGCGACGCTGGCCTGTTTGCGAACGATCTCTGGAACGCCCTCGATCGACACGTGGCTACCCTCGTTCCCGCGGAAGGAGCCCGCAAGGGCCCCCCTGCCCGGCAGTGGAGTAGGAAAAAAAACTTGACTAGGAGGAAATATCCTCCTATAACTCGGCCCATGCAGACCCCGGTCGAGCTCCTGGACAATCCCGAGCAGGTCGCCGCGGTGGCCCATCCGGTCCGCGCGCGGATCCTGGAGGCGCTGCGCACGCCCGACACCGCCGCGAGCGTGGCGCGCGCCTTCGGCCGCTCGCGGCAGTACGTGAGCTACCACCTGAAGGAGCTGGAGCGCCTCGGTCTGGTCTGCCGAGCGGGGGAGCGCCGCAAAGGGAACTTCCTCGAACAGCTCTACGAGGCGACCGCCAGGCGCTTCGTCGTCTCCTCGCGCTTCGCGACCGACCCTGGCCGGCTCGCCTCCGTGTTTCGCGACCAGGTGTCGCTCTCGCAGCTATCGGATCTGGGCGAGCGACTGCAACGCGACGCCGCCGAGCTGGTCGATCTCGCCGCATTCGAGGGCCGGAAGGTCCCGAGCGCCAGCGTGGAAGCGGAGCTGCGCCTGCCCGACGAGGCGGCTCGCGCAGCGTTCATGGCAGAACTCGTCGACACCTTGAAGTCGCTGCTCGCGAAGCATGGCCAGAAGGAAGGTCAGCATTTCCGGGTCGCGTTGGCCGCTTACCCCGAGCTGGAGAAAGAACGATGAAGGACGACTTCGAAGCGACGTTCGTGGTGGATCTGGCGCCGGATGAAGTCTGGGAAACATTGACCAGGCGCACGCTCCAGGCAGAGCCCGGCAGCGAGGCAGAGGTGCACTACGTGCTGCCGGGCTTCCCCTCGTTCGCCCCGTTGCCGCTCAAGGGTGCGAGCTGCACGCTGATCGAGATGCAGGTCGGCCGCCTTCTGCGAGTAAGGAAGGACCACGAGCCATGCGCCGGGACCGAGATCGCGGTGCGGCTCGAGCAGGCCGAAACCGGCACGCGCGTGAGCGTCGTGCAATCCGGCTTCGGGCCGTTCCTCGACGTCGTGGGACGCGACACGGTCTTCGGCCACGGCCATCAGATCATGGCCGACTTCCGGCTCTACATCGAGCGCGGACTCACGGTTCCCGGGACGGTGTGGGGCGCAAATCTGGGTGCTCGCACCAGGCACATGCCCGTCGGACTCGAGATCGTCGGCGTCGACACCGGGGGCTTCGCGGACACTGCGGGACTCTGCGCCGGCGACTTGCTGCTCACTTTGCGCGGCATTCGCCTGCACGACACCCAGCAGCTCTGGACGGTGCTCGCCTTGACGGAACCGGGAACCACCTCGGACGTGAGCTGGGCGCGAGGCCGCGAGGCCATGTCCGGCAAAGCCACGTTCTGATCCCGGCTGAGTTTCTGTAGAGCCCCGCCCTATCGCATGGTCGTCGGCGCTACCAGGCGGGGGTTCGCTGGCGGAGGGCCGAGATTTCCGAGATCGCTGTGAAGTCGCGGTCCCGATGCAGCACTTCGAGGTCGTGGCGAATCGCGCAGGCCGCGATGAGGCAATCCACGGAGGACCGTACCGTCCTTCCGCCTCGCCGTACTGTGCGGTAGAGATCGACCGCCTCCAGGACGACGTCGCCGCCGAGCGGCGATTCGACGATCGGCAGCGCGAGCATGGCCTCGCGCGC
>CAXMNF010000157.1:0-6237 GCA_964194645.1 uncultured Gammaproteobacteria bacterium | reverse complement strand
CAGCTCTTCAACCGGGTGCGCAAGGACGCCATGAAGCAGTGCGACGTGTTCGTGCTGGCTGGCTCGGTGCTCGACTTCCGGCTGCGCTTCGGACAGTCGATCCCGGCGGACGCCAAGATCGTGCAGCTCGAGCTCGACGACTCCCTGATCGGCCACAATCGCTCCGCGGACGCCGCCCTGGTCGGAAACCTCGGCGCCAGCTTCGAGCTGCTGCTCCAGGTGATGAAGGAGGAATCGATACAGCTCGACTTCACGAAGTGGCGCGACGAGCTGCGCGAGCGCGAGAGCGAGATCGAGAGCCAGTTCCAGAAGGAGCTCAACTCGGACGAGGTGCCGATCGACCCGCTGCGCATGGCCAAGGAAATCGCGAACTTCGTCGACGAGAACACCATCATGATCGGCGACGGCGGCGACATCGTTGCACAGTCCTCGAAGGTGGTGCCGGTGATCGCGGAAGGCGCGTGGATGGATCCGGGTCCGCTCGGGACGCTCGGCGTCGGTATGCCCTTTGCGCTGGCGGCGCAGATCGCAAAACCCGACAAGCGCGTGCTGATCATCTATGGAGATGGCTCGTTCGGCTTCAACGGCATGGAGTTCGACACCGCCGTGCGCTTCGGCCTCCCGATCGTCGGGATCGTGGGCAATGACGCCGCGTGGGGCCAGATGCTGCGCCCGCAGGTCGCCCTCTACGGAGTGGACCGCACGGTAGCCACGCACCTGAACCCGACGCGTTACGACAAGGTGGTCGAGGCGCTCGGCGGACACGGTGAGCACGTGGAGCGGCCCGAGGAGATCGGCCCCGCGCTCGAACGCGCCTTCGCGTCCGGCAAGCCGGCGCTCGTGAACGTGGTGATCCGCAAGGACGTCGCGACCGGCATGAAGGGCAGCACGTACGTCTAGCGCCGTCCCCCTGGAAGACCCCGCCTGGGGACCGGCCGAGGACTGGGACGGCGCGGAACACCCGTTGGTGAACCCGGCCTGCGCGGGGATGGCCGGTCCCGAGGGCGTGCTCTTCGCCGGCGGCGCCATCAACGCGCTGCTGGTCTGCGGTGCCGAGCTGCTGCGCACCTCTCGTCCGCAGCGCACGCGTTACGGGCTCGGCCAGGTGCGGCGCCTGCTGGACTCGCCTGCGCTGCGCGTCGTGCACGTGGTCTTTGCGCCCGACCGGCCGCGTCCGCTGCTGCTCGGCCTGGTGCGCCTGGAGAGCCGCAGCCAGGAGCTCCTGCATATCGCCTATACGGAACTCTGGGACCTGCCGGGAACGAACGTCCGGGTGGCCGAAGGCAGCTGCCTGTGCGACACGGCGGACGGCGCGCGCGCGCTGGCGGACGCGAGCCTCGCGATCCGCGGGCGGGCCCCCGACCCCCTGCTGCGCGCCGGACTTGCTCTCGAGCTGCGCGTGCTCCTGCCCCCCGGTGAGCGGCGCACGCTGTCCTTCGCCTACGCCGCGCCAGAGGAGGGCGAGGAGCCCGCCGCCCTGGTGCGCGCCTGGCGGGGCTCGGTCGAGGAGGAGTTGCGCGGCACTGCGCGGAGTTGGCGCGAGCGGCTCGGTGAGCGCGCGAATAGCATGCGCGCCTATCGAGTCGAAGCCTCCCGGTGACCTGCTACATTCGCCGCGTGAGGGGATTCACGGGCCTTCTGCCCTGTCTGTGTCTGGGCCTCTGCCTGGCGGCGGGCCCCGCGGCGGCGGCGGACACGCCGACCGCGTCGAGCAGCGTGATCGCGCAGGAGACCTCGCACACGCATCGCTCCGGCCAGCACGTCGTCAGCTTCTGGTGGCTTCCCTTCGAGTACTGGATGGCCGTTGCGGGCGAACTCGGCAAGACGCCGGCGCAGACCACCGAGATCCGCAGCCTGTTCCGCAGCTACACGATGATCGCCGTGCTCGACGTGGAGGTGCGCCCTGATTCGAGCTTCGACGCGCTCTCCACTGCCGAGATCGTGCGACGTCTCGAGATCGATGTGAACGGACAGACCTTCGAGGTGCTGCAGCAGGTGGACCCCCGCATCCAGCAGTTGGCGCCGGATCTGGCGTACCTGCTGCGTTCCTCGCTCTCGGGACTGGGCAGCAGCCTGCGCGTGCTGCCCCTGCCAAATCTGGACAAGGACGGGGAGCCGATCCTGTCGGCCTCGAAGCGAGGTCACATCCGGCTGCGCTACCGCGCGGGCAGCGGGGGCGAGGAGGTCGAGTTCTGGTGGCACGCTCCGCTCACCTCCGTTGCGGGCAAGCGGCGCTGCAAGAGTGGCGAGCTCGCCGAGGCGAGCTGGCGCTTCTGTCCCTGGGACGGCACTCCGGTCGAGGACGGGCGGACGGCCCGCTAGCGATCGGCCTCGAAGACCAGGTCGAACTGGATCGGAACGGCGCCGGATAGCGCGTCGTGGCCGCACACGGCTTGGAGCACCTGGAAGGCCTTCTCGAGCTGCAGCTGCTCCTTGGTCAGCACCACGGGCGAGAGGGTCTGCACGCGGACGCGCCCGAGCGTCTGGCGGGTGAGGCGCGCCGGAACCGAGAGCGGGGTCTCGACGCCGCTCAGGGTCAGCAGCCCCGTCACCTCGATCTCGACGCTGCCGCCGGGCGGCGGCAGGGCGTCCGCGCCGCGCGTGTCCTTGATCGCGAAGCGCGCCACCGGGTGGTCCTCGGCCGCGAAGAGATGCGTGGCGATGTTCTGGTCGCGCTCCGCATCGCCTGTGGATAGCGCTGCGATCCGCACCTCGATCCAGCCGCGATGGCCGGTCACGTCGATCATGCCCGCCAGTTCGAGGAACACACCCGGCACCGCCACGGCGTTGTTCTTGATGCCCACGAACCAGATGCGCGACTCGGAGCCGACCAGCTGGAAGTTGTCGACGTCGCTGTGCCCGCCGCCGATCGGCAGCGAGCAGTGCGGCAGCAGGACCAGGGCGGCGAGAAGGATTGGAAGAGAGAGTCGTCGCGGCACGTTTCGCTCCTTCTAGTCGTCCGCGACCAGCGACTCGATCACGTCGAGTCCCCGATCGAGGTCGTCCTCGGGAATGTTCAGGGCCGGGAACACGCGGATCACGCGCTCCGCTGTCAGGTTCACGATCACGCCCTGCTCGCGGGTGCGCGGGTGGATCTCGGCCGCGAAGGCGGGGTCGTGCAGCACGAGTCCGACCAGCAGGCCCAGGCCCCTTACCGTCTCGACCCGCTCGGGCGCGCGCTTGGCGAGCGATTCGAAGCGCGCCTTCACGTGTTCTCCGAGCCGCGCGGAGCGCTCGACGAGGCCGTCCTCTTCGATCACGCGCAGGACGGTGGCTGCCGCGCGGCAGGACAGTAGATTGCCCGCGTAAGTGCCCCCGTGGTCGCCCGGCTCGATCTTGTTCATGACCTCGTCGGTCGCCATGAACGCGGCGATCGGCACGCCGCCACCCAGGCCCTTGCCCAGCGTCAGGATGTCGGGCCGGGTTCCGGTGTGGTCGCAGGCGAGCCAGCGGCCGGTACGGCCGATGCCGGTCTGCACCTCGTCCGCGATCAGCAGCGCACCGACGGCGTGGCAGGCCTTGGCGAGCCCCGGCAGGTAGTCGTCTGGCGGCACGACCACGCCCCCCTCGCCTTGCACCGGCTCCACGATCATCGCGGCCACGTCGGGCCCCAGGGCGGACTTGGCTGCCGCCAGGTCGCCGTGCGGCACGAAGCGCGCCTCGCGGATCATCCCCCGCCAGCGCTCCCGATACTTTTCCTGGCCGAGCACGCCCATCGCCCCCAGGGTGCGGCCGTGAAAGCTGTTCGTGGTGGCCACGAACTCGCTGCGCTCGGTGGCGCGGTGCGCGAGCTTCAACGCGCCCTCGTTCGCTTCCGCTCCGCTCGACATGAAGAAGGAGCGGTGGATCTCGCCCGGGGCGACCTTGGCCAGGCGTTCGGCCAGGTCGAGTTGCGGCTCCGAGTAGACCGCGTTCGTCGTCTGGATGAGCGTGCGCGCCTGGTCTGTGAGCGCCTCGACCAGCGCCGGATGGCTGTGGCCGATCGCGTTGACACCCCAGCCGGCCATCAGGTCGACGTACTCGGTCCCGTTCGCGTCCCACACGCGGGAGCCCTCGCCGCGCACCAGGGCGAGCGGCCAGCGGCGCACACCCGGCGCGAAGAACTGCTGCTCGCGCTTCACGACCCCGTCATGGCGCTCGCTCATGCCGCCTCCTCCGCGAGAAAGCCCAGCACTTCGTCTGCGAAGCGCTCGGGCTGTTCAAGATACGCGAGGTGTCCCGACCCCGAAACGTGCGCGAGCTCGGCGCCGGGAATCGCCTTCACCAGCGCCTCGGCGTGGTGTGGAGGCGTGAGCCGGTCGTCGCCACCCGCCAGCACGAGCGTGGGCATGCGCAGCGCGGCGAGCCGGTCCAGCGCGTCGTGCGCCGCGCAGGCGCGCGCCTGCAGCGCGTAGTCGGCCGGGCGATCGTTGCTCGAGCGCGCCTCCAGGTAGGCGCGCGCCTGCTCCTGGCAGGCGAGCGCCTCGTGCCCCAGGCACCAGAGCAGCGAACTCTGCTGGCGCAGGCCGGCGGGGACGCCCGCCTCGGCCATGCGCGCCCAGAGCTCGAACACGCTGGACAGGTGCGCGTCGCAGCGCCCCGTGGTGCAGACCAGGCCGAGCCGGCGAATGCGCTCCGGCGCGGCCAGCGCCAGCTCCTGCGCGACCATGCCGCCCATGCTTCTGCCCACCAGGCGCGCGCGCTCGACGCCCAGCTCGTCCAGCAGCTCGAGCGCTGCGCTCGCCAGCTGGCGGATCGAGGTCGGCCCGTCGAGGGCGGGCGCACAGCCCGCGCCGGGCAGGTCGAAGGTCAACACGCGGTAGTGACGCGCCGCCCGTTCCAGGAAGGGTCGCCAGCTCGTGCCCTTGGCGCCGAGCCCTGCCAGGAGGACGAGCGTCTCGCCCTCTCCGTGCCACTGGTGAGGTAGCGTCATGCCTTGTGCTCCGGGGCCGCGGCCTGCGGCCCGCTGCTGCGCGCCTCGGCGCGCGGTTCGCGATCAGGACCAGGGAGTGCGCGAACGGGTCCCGGAGACCGGGCAGCAAGCCTACCCGAGCCGACGGGACCAGCTACGGATGCGCGAAGGCCTTCGCAGGCAGGGGCGCGCGGCTCGCGTCGTGGAAGGCATGAGGGCGCGGAGAATAGACCCGCGCGCGCGCCGGTGTCAAACTCGCCGGTGGGATGGACGCCATTCTTCTGGAGGGGATCGTGGTGCCTGCGGCGCTCGGCGTGTCGAAGGCCGAGCGGGCCAGGCGGCGCCCGGTCGACATCGACCTCGAGCTGCGCACGGACCTGGCCCGGGCGGGACACAGCGACCGCCTGGCGCACACGACCGACTACGGCGAGATCTTCCGGCTCGTGGAGGAGACCGCCCAGGCGCGCGAGTACCGCCTGGTCGAGGCCCTGGCCGAGCAGATCGCGGCAACGCTCCTGGCCCGCTACCCGCTCGAGGCGTGCACCGTGACGGTGCGCAAGCGCTCTCCAGTCGCGGGCGACCTGCGCCACGCGGGGGTGCGCATCACCCGTCGCAAGGGGACCTAGAAGGGCAGCTCTCGCGTCGCTCTCCCTGGGGCCGGGCGATCCTGGTCGGGCTCCTGGGCGACGCTTCAGGTGCCGCGCGGCCCGGTCGATGGAACGGCATGCTCTCGCCGGCCCTCGTCGACGCGACCGATGCGGCCGCCCAGCGCATGCGGGTGATCTGGGCGGCGCTCTGCGGCAGCGTGCTGCTCTACGTGGGCGTGCTGTACCTGATTCGGCAGGGTCCCCCGGAGTCCGATGCCGCAGCACAGGTCCTGGTTCTGAGCGCCTACCTCCAGTCGCTGCTGGTCGCCGGGGTGTCGCTCGCGTACCGGCACTGGGCGCTCTCCGAGGCGCGCCTGCGCCGCACCATGGACCGGCTCGACGGGCCCGAGCTACCCGGCGTGGACCGCACCGAGGGACGCCTCTACCGGGTGCTCGGTCACCTGCAGGTGGTGGACGTGGTGGGTCTGGCCCTGCACGAGTCGATCGCACTGTTCGGCTTCGTGCTCGCTTTCCTGACTGTCGACCCGGCCCGCATCCTGCCCTTCGCGGCGCTCGCCATCGTGGCCAACCTGCTGATCTTCCCGCGGCCGCGCGCGATGCTCGAGCACGCCCGCAATCTCGCGCAGCTCCCGACAAGCGCGGGCTAGGCCCGTACAATCGCAGCCGACGTGATTGCGCCCGCGCAGCACAGTGCCGTCCTGCTGACCCTGTCTCCCACCGGGCTGGCGGTGGCGCGCT
>CAXMNF010000156.1:0-19753 GCA_964194645.1 uncultured Gammaproteobacteria bacterium | reverse complement strand
CCACGGGCGCGGCCTCGGGCGCATCCACGATGGCCGCCTCGCCGGTCTCGTCGCAGATGATCAGGTAGGTGTAGTTGTCGCCCAGGGTCGGGATCCGTTCGACGCGCATCGGGCGATTCTACAGGAGCGGCAGCTGGATCGGCTCGGCAGAGGCGTTCCGGCCGTCTGCGCCGTGCGGCGCCTCTCCGTGCGGCGGCGGCTCGAGACCGGGCGGCGGGCCCTCGAGCGCCTTGGCGTCGGCGCGCGCGTCCGGGCACACGCCCCGGTAGTCGCACCAGCGGCACAACGCGCTGGGCTTCGCCGGGTACTCCGTGGTGGCCTGGATCCGCTCGATCAGCTCGATCGTATCGCGGCGCAGCGCGCTCAGCTGCTCGGGCGTGCGCGCCGAGGAGAGCGTCTTGGCGAAGGCCAGGTAGTGCCACACCAGGCCGACTGACTGCACGTCATCGTAGGTCTGCTCGAGCCCGATCTGGTACAGGGCCAGCTGACGGTCCTTCTCCAGCCGGCTCTTCGGCGGCATGCTGCCGGTCTTGTAGTCGTGGATCTCGTAGCGGCCCTCGGGACGGCGCACGATCCGGTCCACGATGCCGCGCATCCGGTAGCGCCCTTCGGGGTCGAGCGTGAGCGAGAGGTGCTGCTCGATTCCGACGGTCTCGCCGTCGTCGAACGGGTAGTGGCCGCGGTAGTAGTTCTCGAGGCAGCGCAGGCCGAGCGCCAGGTACCACTCTGGATCGTACTCGACGCGCACGATCTCGATGTGGGGGTGCCACTGGACCGCCCAGTCCTTGCGGAAGCGCTCCTGGACCTGCGCCAGGCTCGGCGGGCGGCCGTGCCGTTCCAGGTGGTGGTAGAGGCGCTCCAGGATCTCGTGAACACGCCTGCCCACGAAGGCCTCCACGCCCTCCCGCTCCGACTTGATGTTCTCGATGTAGCGGTAGCGGAACTGGCGCGGGCAGTTCTCGAACGAGCTGAGCCTCGAATGGCTGTACTGCAACGAATCGAACGTCCGGACGAGACTTGGAGGAGGCTCACCCGCGGGGCCCCGCCAGTATGGGGGCCTGCTACGGGGTGCGTCAACCGCGCGCGGGCTCCGTAACCGCCCCTGGGGCCGCGTCATCGCAGGTTTTCAGGCGGGCTTGCATCTGCCCGGCCGGGCAGGCGAAACTCGGGTGAGCTGGTTTGGGGAGGGGGATAGGAGACGCCCTGATGAGCAGCTCGATCGATCGTGTGGCGCAGCATCTGGAAGCGCAAAGGGAAAAGAGCGACCCGATCAGCACCGCCCGCCGCGAGACGGGTTTCGATGTCTACAAGGTCCACGGCACGCTGGATCGGCTGCGGGCGCTGCTCTTCGATCAGACCCAGGACAGCCAGCTTGCCTCCGACCTGCACGTGGTCCATGGGCAAGTGGCCGGTCTGGTGGGCATGGACAAGGCCACCCGCCTGATCGAGCAGCTTCCGGACGTCCGGGACTGCGTCGAGATGGACGTGCAGGCCGCCTTCGATGGCGATCCGGCCGCCCACAGCTACGGCGAGATCATCGAGTCCTACCCCTCGGCGCGCGCTGTCTCGACGCACCGCATCGCGCACGCGTTCTACCAGATCGACGAGCCCGTGGTGGCGCGCATGATGGCCGAGGAGGCCCACAGCCGCACGGGCATCGACATCCACCCCGGTGCGCAGATCGGCTGCCACTTCTTCATCGATCACGGCACGGGCGTGGTGATCGGCGAGACCTGCGTGATCGGCAACCGCGTGAAGCTCTACCACGGGGTAACGCTCGGAGCCTTCTCGAACCGCAAGGGCCGCGAGGACATCGGCAAGAAGCGCCACCCCACGATCGAGGACGACGTCACGATCTACCCGAACGCGACGATCCTGGGCGGGGCCACCGTGGTCGGCCAGGGTTCGGTGGTCGGAGGCAACGCCTGGCTGACCCGCTCGGTGCCGCCCTACACGCGCGTCACCATCGAGCCGCCCCGGCTGCAGCTCAGCCAGGGCGACATCAACGAGCTGGACACGGACTACGACCTGTAGAGGCCGCGTTCACTCCCAGCTGTCGCGCCGCTGGCGCGCCAGGCGGCTGTCGTGCTCGATGCGGCGGAAGGTGAACTGGAGCCCCCGGTCGACCACCTCGTGCTCCAGTTGCTGGCGCGGCCGGCGCGCGTCCAGGGACACCACGCGCGGCCGCCCCTCCAGCACCCCGCGGTAGAGCGCCCTGCGCACCTCCAGGATCTCGCTGCTCCAGTCGTCGGGCTTGCGCGCGAAGGCTGTCGCACCATCCAGGTCGAGCAGCAGGATCAGGTCGGGCTCCGGTGTGAAGCGCCGCAGGAAGCGCCCCGGCGCGCGCTCGGCGAAGCGCACGCCGAAGCGCTGGGCCAGGTCCACCAACGTGTCGGGCACGTAGCGCTGCGTCACGACGGTGCGGCCCAGGCCACGCGCCAGCCGCACGCGCAGCACCGCGAGGGAGACCTGCTCGAGCGCGACCCACCAGGCCCAGACCCAGCGCAACGCGCCGCCCCGATACACGCGGGTCTTGGCGCTCGCGTCGCCGCTGCGCGGCACGCGCGACGAGGAGCGGCGCGCCAGGCGCTTCACTCCCTCGCTCAGCGCCGAGTAGCCGCCGCGCATCCAGACCACGCGCACCGGGACCTCGCAGCACTCGAGCGCTGTGCGCAGCGCCTCGGCGTGGCTCGACTTGCCGCTGCCGTCGATTCCGCACACGCACAGCAGGGACGCCGGCCGGGGGCGCAGACCGAGCCGTCCGGGGACGATCTGTAGAAAGAGGCCCACCAGGTCCCAGAGCTTCTGGCGCGCGCTGCGCGGGTTGTCGCGCAGCAGCTTGCGGAAGAAGTAGGGCTTGGTGCGCCACTTCGACAGCTCGAGCGGCCAGGCCCCGAGCTTCACGGCCGCGCCCACCGCGCCGCGCGCGCGCGCCGGCGGCTCCGGCAGCCCCTCGACGCAGCGCGGCTCGTCGAGGCGTGCGTCTCCGAACGCCGCGCGCTCGGCGGCCGCGTACCAGTAGCGGGCCAGGGCCAGACCGGGCAGCCAGGAGCGCCGTTCGGCGCAGCGCACGACTTCGGTCCAGTCGAAGTCGGGCTGCTCGACCGCGCAGCGGATCTTCGCTGCGTCGCCCAGGCTGACGCGGTTCGATTCGTAGACCGAGTGCGCGAGGAGCGCCGCGACCACGTGCTCGGGCGCCGGGTGGCGGACGCTCGGGTCCGCGCTCGCTCGCGCGCCGCTCCACAGGGTGGCGGGCTCCAGGAAGGTGAGCACCATCCAGCTCACCTGCTCGTGCAGGTGTAGCTCCAGCTCGCAGGTGCGCCCGTGGAAGCGGCGCAGCAGCCGCTTGTTCGGCTCCCAGTAATGCGTCATCTCGCGGAAGCCCTCGATTTCGAGCGCCTGTACCGCGCGGCGCAGGGTGCCCTCCGGCACCAGAGCATCGACGTTGCTCGACGTATAGGGATAGGCCCCGGTCGTCTTGAAGAGCAGCAGCGGGATGCCGACCTGCTCGAGGCAGGCCTGAGCTTGGAGCAGGGCGGCTCGCTGGCTGTCGCAGCGGCGGCGCTCCGCCTCGAGGCGCTCGGCCAGCGGCTCGCTCGCAAGGCCCGGAAGGCACAGGCGCGACGGCCCTCCAGGGTGCTCGGGGTCCGCCGTGAACAGCAGGCACTTGCCCCGGATCAGCTCGTCGAGCAAGGCGTGCTGGTCCGGCTCCGGCAGGTCCGCGGCGCTGCGCTTGCCCGAGAGCAGTTCGCCGGCGAGCCGGGCGCGCTCGCCCGGTCTCACTGCGCCATCCGGACCGCGAGAAAAAACCGCATGAACCCGGTAGATTACGAGATCGGGGCGGCCCGTCCACGGCCCCCCGCGGGCTCCCGAGGGCCCGCCGCCGGAAGGAAGACGGGGCGATGAAGATTCTGCTGGTCTGCGAGCGCCTTGGCGAACGCGACGACGAGGGCATCAAGAACCTCGCGCGCGCGCTGCTGGCAGAGCTCTCGGTCCGGCACGAGGTCCGGGCCTTCACGCGAGGCCAGTGGCCCGGCCGCGAGGACGTGGAGCGGCTCCCGATGAACCGCTTCTTCATCAACCGCAGATTGCTGCGTGCGGCGCGCGAGTTCGCGCCGGACGTGACCCTGTACGTGCCGTGGACCTCCGGCACGCCACCCACGTTCTTCCGCGCGCGCATGCTGCGCCTGGCGACGCGGCGGCCTGTCGCGATCTATCTGTCGCAGCCCTACGAGCTGCCCGGCTGGCAGAAGCTGGTCGCGCGGCGGCTGCTGCCCGAGCTGGTCGTGGCGATGAGCGACAACGTGGTGCGGCAGCTCGCCCAGCTGGGCGCCGAGACGGAGTTCGTGCCCGCTGGCGTCGACCTCGAGCGCTTCCGCCTGCCCCGGCCGGAGGAGCGGGAGAAGCAGCGCGAGGAGCTCGGTATCGGGCCCCACGAGCGCTTCGTGCTGCACGTTGGCCACCTGAACCGGAGGCGCATCGATGCCGAGGAGGTGGCCCGCATCGCCCGCCTGGCGGGCTACCGGGTCATGGTGGTGGGCAGCGCCTCGACGCCCCAGGATCCGAGCCTGGTGCGCGACCTCGTCGACGCCGGCTGTGAGGTGGTTTCGGAGTTCCTGCCCAACATCGAGCGCGTGTACGGCGCCGCCGACGTGTACCTGTTCCCGACGCGCGACCAGCGCAGCAGCATAGGCGTGCCGCTTTCGGTGCTGGAGGCGCTGGCCTGCGGCTTGCCCGTGGTGAGTACGCGCTTCGAGGGCCTGCCGCGTCTGTTCCCGGCCACGCCCTACGTGCGTTTCGTCTCGACGCACGAGCAGATGACGCAGGCCCTGGCGGAGGCGCCCCCGGGAGGCGCGGCACGCGCCCGCGAGCTGGTCGAGGATCTCGACTGGCGGGGGGTCGGCGAGCGAGTCGAGCGCTACCTGGCCGGGATCGTCGCGCGGTCGGCCTAGCGCGCGTCGTGGAAGATGATGCCGAGGGCGTAGCGGTGCCCGGCTGTCACCGTCGAGATGCCGTGCCGCAGGTTGGCGCGCACCGGGCCGCGTTTGCCGGGCGCGGGCCACTCTGCGGAGGCGAAGATCACCAGTTCGCCCTGCTCGGGCGCCAGCGCCTGGCCGCGTGACTGCGTGCGCGGCCGTTGCTCGACGAGCAGCAACTCACCGCCGCGGTAGTCGCGGTCGCGCCGACTCAGGAAGATGGTCGCCTGAAGCGGGAAAGCGACCTCCCCGTACAGGTCCTGGTGCAGTCGGTTGTAGCCGTCGCGCTCGTAGCGCAGCATGAGCGGGGTGGGGCGCTCCTGGCCGGCTCGGTGGCAGCGCGCCAAGAAGCTGCGCAGGCTCGGCGGGTGGGCCGGCCGTCCGAGTGCGCGGCTCCAGCGGTTCGCGAGCGGCACCAGGCGCCGGTACAGATGGGTGCGCAGCGTCTGCACGAGTGCCGGCAGGGGCCGCGCGAAGTACGCGTAGTCGCCCCGGCCGAAGGCGTGGCCCTCCATGTCGATGCGCTTGCGGAAGCGCCGATCGTCGCCGTACAGGTCGACCAGTTCGGCGCACTCCGCCGCCGAGAGAAGCGCCGGCGCGTGCGCGAAGCCGCGCTCCTCGAGCGACGCCTCGAGGGCCTTCCAGTCCAGGCGGGCCACCTGCTCGGCCATCGTCATGCCCATCGCGACGAACTATACACTTCGCCCCGTGCAACGAGCCGCGGGCTAGCGGAGCTGCAGCTCGATCGGGCAGTGGTCGGAGCCGAGCACATCGATCTGGTGGGTCGCGCTGCGCAGCCGGCGGCGCAGTTCGGGGTTCACCAGGAAGTGATCGATGCGCCAGCCCACGTTCCGTTCGCGCACCCCGGCCCGGTAGCTCCACCAGGTGTAGTGGCCCGGCTCGGAGCAGAAGTGCCGGAAGCAGTCGATGTAGCCAGCGCGCGTGGTGCGCTCCAGCCAACTGCGCTCCTGCGGCAGGAAGCCGGCGTTGTCCCGGTTGCTCTTCGGGTTGGCCAGGTCGATCTCGCGGTGCGCGATGTTGTAATCGCCGCACACGATTACGTTGCGTCCCGAGGCGCGGATCTGGTCCATGCGCCTGCGCATGGCGCGCAGGAAACGCAGCTTGTACGACAGCCGCGCGTGGTTGTGCTGGGTATTCGGAAAGTACGCGTTCAGCAGCACGAAGCCCGGGAACTCGACGGCCAGTACGCGGCCCTCGCGGTCGAAGCTCGCGATGCCGATGCCGGGCTCGACCCGCCGCGGCCTGCGCCTCGAGAACGTGGCCACGCCGCTATAGCCGCGCTTCGCTGCCGCGTGCCAGTGCGCGTGATAGCCGAGCGGACGCGCCAGCTCGTCCTCGAGTTGCTCGAGCTGCGCCTTGGTCTCCTGGATGCACACGATGTCGGCGTCCTGTTTCGCGAACCAGTCGAGGAAGCCGTGCTGCTGGCAGGCGCGGATGCCGTTTACGTTCCAGGACAAGATCTTCAAGTGAGTTCCCGCTCGAACCACTCCACGTCCCAGTAACGCCCGAACTTGCGCCCGACCTCGTGGTAGATGCCAATTGACTGGAAGTCGAACTTCTCGTGGAGGGCTACCGACTCCGGGTTCGGCAGGGTGATCCCGGCGTAGGCGCGGTGCACGTCCTCGCCCGTGAGCGCGTCGAAGAGCGCCTCGTACAAGCGACTGCCGATGCCGCGGCCGAGCGCCCCGGGCGCCAGGTAGACGCTGCTCTCGACCGAGGTCTCGTAGGCGGCCTTGGGCCGAAGGCTGGTGGTTCCTGCGTAGCCGAGCAGGCGGCCGCCGCTCTCCGCGATCAGCAGCCGGTAACGGCCGGTCTCCGCGAACTGCTCGAACCAGGCCTTGCGACGCACGGGCGTGTCGGGCTCGATGTCGAAGGTGATCGGCGTCTCGCGGACGTAGTGGTTGTAGAGCTCGGTCGTCGCCTCCAGATCGTCGGGGCACGCGCTGCGGATCGTCACGTCCGACATTCGGGTTTGACTACCACAACCGCGCCGTGCCCTCTATAGCGCGAGTCACCTTCCCGCGACGAAAGGCAGGCCGGCGTGCTGTTCAAGACGAGCTTCCACGAAGGGATCCGGAACGGGTCGCTGACCGAGACCTACCGCGCCTGGCAGAGCGCCCGGGTCGCGCCCGGTCGGCGCTACCGGGTCGCCGACGGCGAGATCGAGGTTCGTGCGGTCGACCGAATCGCGCTCGGGCGGGTGCGGGACGCGGACGCGCGGCGCGCCGGGTTTGGCGACCGGGCGGCCCTGCGCGACGCCCTGCGGGCCGGCAGTTCGCGCCGGATCGACGCGCGGACGCCGGTCTTCCAGGTGCGCTTCCACTACCTGGGTCCGGCCGCCGATCCGCGCGAGGCGCTGCGCGTCGACGTCTCGCCGGACGCGCTGGCGGAGCTCGGTACCCGACTCGACGCCATCGACCGCCGCTCGGGGCGCGGACCGTGGACGCGCCGCGTGCTGGCTCTGATCGCCGCCCAGCCGGGCACGGCCGCCTCGCGGCTCGCCCCGCGGCTCAGCCGCGAGACGCAGGCTTTCAAGGCGGACGTGCGCAAGCTCAAGGCCCTGGGCCTGACCGTGAGCCTCGAGGTCGGCTACCAGCTCTCGCGCCGCGGCCGCGCGCTGCTCGCACGCGCCGATCGGGGATCGGACGGGGAGCTGGACTAGGCCTTAACGGCCTTTGCCATCCGCTCCAGAATCTCGGTCAGGATGGCGCGCGAGGTCGCGAAATTGATGCGCACGAAGCCCTCGCCGCCGAGGCCAAAGCGCTTGCCGCTCGACAAGGCGACGCGCGCGCGTTCCAGGAAGAAGCGGAACGGGTCGCCGTCCAGCGCAAGCTCGCGGCAATCCAGCCAGGCCAGGTAGGTCGCCTGTGGCGGCGCGTGGCGCACGCCCGGTAGCTCGCGCTTCACGAAGTCGGCCAGGAAGTCGCGGTTCGCGCACAGGTACTCGATTACCGCGGCCAGCCAAGCGTCGCAGCTCTCCCAGGCCGCGCGTGTGGCCTCCAGGCCCATCGTGCCGACACCGCCGCGCACGTGAGGCGGGATCGAGTTGAAGCGCTCCTGCAGTTCGCGGCTGCCGAACACGGCGAAGGCGCAGCGCAGTCCGGCGATGTTGAAGGCCTTGGTGGCCGAGGTGAACGTGACCGTGCGCCGCTCGATCTCGGGGCCGAGCGTGGCGATCGCCAGGTGGCGCTGGCCGGGGTAGACCAGCTCGCTGTGGATCTCGTCGGACAGCACGACCAGGTCGTGCGCCACCGCGAGCTCGGCAATGCGCTCCAGTTCAGCGCGCGTGAGTACGCGACCCGTTGGGTTGTGCGGGTTGCACAGCAAGAGCGTGCGCACGTCGGGCGTGAGCGCCGCCTCGAAGGCGTCGAAGTCGATCTCGTAGCCGTTCGCTCCGGCGACCAGCTCGCAGAGCACCGCCGGGCGCCGTGTCTTTCGTGCTGCCTCCAGGAAGGGGGGGTAGATCGGCGGCTGGAACAGGGTGCGCTGGCCCTCGTCGCTGTAGACCAGCAGGCCCAGGTAGAGCCCCTGGACCACGTCGGTCAGCACCTCGACGCGCGCCGGATCGAAGTGCCAGTCGAAGAGCCGCGCCGAGCGCTCGGCGAGCAGGGTCGGCAGCCCGAGCGGCGTCGGGTTCAGCGGGTAGCCCAGATCCGCGACCTCGAGCATTTCGCCCAGCACGCGCCGGATCGGCTCGGCGGCGGGGAAGTCCATGTCGGCAACCCAGGCGGACAACACGTCGTCGCCGGGGTACTGCTGCCACTTCTCGCCACGGCGTGCGCGCAGGCTGCGGAGCTCGAGATCGTCGAAGTTCATCGCGCGGGCGATTGTACCGGCGCCACCGGCTCGACGCGACCGGCGTCCACCAGCCACAGCTCAAAGCGGGGCGCCTTGGGCAGACCGAGTGCCCGCTGCACGGCTGCCGTGTAGACCGCTCCCTGCGGGGCATAGCGCGCCAGCAGCTCGCGGATCTCCAGGTCGCTGCGCGCGCGGTCGGTCTTGTAGTCGGCAACCACCCAGTCGCCGCTCTCGGGGTCGCGGTACAAGAGGTCGATCACGCCCGCCCAGCAGCCGGCCGGGCCGTGCGCGCCCGTGCCGGGTGCCGCCAGCAGTGGCAGCTCCCGCGCCACGTCGGGGCCGAGGGCGCGCAGCCGCTCGAGCAGCGGCCCCTCGTGCAGGCGCTCGAGCAGCTCGCGCCCGCGCTTCCGGGCGGCGTCGAAGTCGGCGGGCTCGACCAACGGTTCGAGCAGTTCGCCGAGCTGTTCGAGCTGCCGCGTGCGCTGCGCCTCGGGCTCGGCGGCCGGGTCGAAGTGCTCGAGCAGCTGGTGGATCGCGCTGCCGACCGCGGCCGCGACTGAACGCCCGGGGCCCGCCGTGCCCGCACGCCGGGTGCGGTGTGCGTCGAGTTCCTCGCTCGACGCCCCGCCGCGATAGGGTCGCACCATGTGCTGGAGCGCGGCCTCGCGGAGCTGCGCGAGCTGGCGGGCATCGTCCTCGATGGCGGCAGGCGAGCGCAGCCACTCGGCCAACGGGTGCTCGCGCGTAGCCGCCGCAGGCGCAGCGGGCTCGCGCGCAGGGAAGCGCCAACGCGGCGAGCCCTCGGGAGCGGCTTCGCCCTCCGCCTGCCAGAGCGTCGCGAGGTCGGGCACACCGTCCTCCCGGCGGCGCATCAGTTCCTCGTGGCTGTTGGCCTCGAGCGGGGCGCGCGGCGGCGAGGTCAGCCAGTTCGCCGCCACGACCAGGCGCTCGCGCGCGCGCGTGAGCGCCACGTAGAGGGTGCGCACCTGCTCGGCGCGCGCGATCGCGCGGAAGCGCGCCAGCACCCGTGGATGTCCGGGCGTGGGTGCGTCGAACAGCCGGTACTCCCAGACACCGTCCAGTTTGCCGCACAGGCGCTGGTCCTCCAGGTTCGGGCTCTTCTTGTGCGCCTGCACCAGGTAGACGTGGTCCCAATCGAGCCCCTTCGCCTGGTGGATCGTGCGCACTTGGACGGCGTCGTCGCTCGCGTCCTTGGGCCGCGCTTCCTCCTCGTCCTCGGCCTCGCGGACGCGCCGGCGCAGCGCGCTCAGGAGCGCGGCGGCGTCGCCTGCCGTGCCACACAGGTCGTCTGTCAGGCGGCGCAGGAAACGCTCCAGGTTCGCCACGCGATAGCGGCCCAGGTAGCGCGCGGCCTCGCCCGCCTCGAGCAGGCTCCAGGTGCGCAGCCGTTCCACGAAGACGTCGGGCGGATCGCCCTCGAACGACTCGCGCAGCGCCGCGAGCACTTCCAGGCCGGCCACCACGCCGTGCTCCCAGCCGGCGATCCGTTCCAGCCCGGGCAGGTCGGCGGGGAGCGCGGCCGCTACCTCGTGGAGCACTGCGCGCAGCTCTGCGAGCGCGGGCGCGTCGCGTCCGCGCAGCCCAGTGACGCGCTGCGGCAGCTCGCGCAGCCAGAGCGGAACCAGGGCTGCGTCGGGCAGGCCGACGGCCGGTGAGCGCAGCCAGGTGACGAGAGACAAGTGGTCGTTTGGATCGACCACGCAGCGCACCAAGGCTCCTGCGTCGATGATTTCGCGGCGCTTGTAGTAGCTTCGGTCTCCCTCTACGTCGAACGGCACGCCCGCGCCGCGAAGCGCCTCCAAGTAGATCTCCAGGTCGCCGCGCGAGCGCATCAGGATCGCCATCTCCTGCCAGGCGACCCCCCCGCGGTGCCGCTCGCGCAGGTCGGCCGCCACGGCCCGCGCTTCGAGCGCAGCCGCCTCGGAAGCGCGCGGCCGCACGAAGCCGCCGCCGTCGGGGTCGGCTTGCCAGCTCACCCAATGCTCTACCCCCGTCCCGGGCGCCGAGTCGCGGTGCGGCAGCAGTTCCTGGTAGCCGGGCTGCAGCCCCGGGACTTCGAGCATCACCGGCGCGATCAGCTGGTGCACCTCGGACAGCACCGCGGGCCGCGAGCGGAAGTTCAGGTGCAGGTGCTCGAGCGCGCCGCCGGCGGCGCGCAGGTCGGCGACGAACTGCTCGTAGGCCGCCAGGTCGGCCTGTCGCCAGCCGTAGATCGACTGCTTTGGATCGCCCACCACGAACAGTCCGGGCCGCCGCCCGGGTTCCCCGTCGAGACCGAGCGCACGCACCAGGTCGCACTGGACGGCGTCGGTGTCCTGGAATTCGTCGACCAGCAGCTGCTCCGTGTCGGCCTGGATGCGCGCACGCAGCGCGGGATGTTCGAGCACCAGGCGGCGCGCATCGCGGAGCAGCGACTCGAACGTGGCGATGCCGCGCGCCTGGAGCTCCGCGTGCAGCTCGCGGAGCAGGGGGCCTACCACCCGGCGTGCGGCCTCGAGGCGCAGCGGGCGCAGCTCGCTGGCCTGATCGAGCCAGCCACCCAGACCGCTGGCCGCGGCGGGCAGGACATCGACTGCCTCGCCGAGCGCCTCTGCTTCACTCTTGTTGAACGTGCCGCGCGACCACTCGGCCAGCTTGTCCGCGAGTACCGCGCCGAGTTCGTCGCGCAGCCAGTCCGCGAGTGCATCGAGGCCTTCGCGCGTGGCCGGGGCCCGGTCGAGCTGCGCGGCGAGCAGGTCCAGCTCCGCGTCGGCGGCGAACGTGCGAGGCGAGCGCCGCGACACCGCGCTTAGCCGCCCGGCGGCGGCGGTATGCAGCGCCTGTAGTGCCCCGGCGCCTTCGCTCAGGAACCCCGCGATCCACTCCGGCCCGAGTGGATCGCGGTCCAGCGCCTCGGCCGGCAGTCCGGCTGCGAGGGCGCGCAGCAGCAGATCTTCGAGCGCACCCGGCCCGCAGCCGTGCGCCGCCAGCTCGAGGAAGCGCGGGTCGCCGGGATGCGCGTAGGCCTCGCGCAGCCGCGCCTCGAGCAGCTCGCGCACGACCTGCGCCGTACGCGAGCCGTCGGCATCGACCTCGAAGGATGGGTGCACGCCGGCCTCGATCGGAAAGGCGGCCAGCAGCCGCCGGCAATAGGCGTGGATGGTGCGTACGATCAGGCGGTCGATCTGGCCGAGCAGCGCGCGCGCCCGCGGGGCGCAGAGCTCCGGCGCCGGAAGCGCAGCGGCGTGCAGGCCGACAGGCCGATCGCCGCCGGCGACGCTGGCCAGCCCGAGCGCGATCCGCTCGGCCATCTCGGCGGCGGCCGCCTCGGTGAACGTGATCGCGGTGATGCGTTCGAGGACGCGGACGGCCACCTCGTCGTCCGCATTCGCAGCATCGTGCGCGTGCTTCTCCCAGCCCGGGCCGAGCGTCCAGGCGAGTACGCGCGCGACGAGCGTCGCGGTCTTGCCGGTGCCCGCGCCCGCCTCCAGCACGATCGGCGTGCGGAAGTCGCTCTGCGCCCGCTCGCGCGCGGCCGCGTCGCGCTCGCGCAGTCCACTGTGGTTCACTCGGCGGTCTCCGCGCCGAGCCGGAACAGCGCGCGCGCTTCCGGGTTGGCGCCGTCTTCGCGGCCGGCCCATTCACCCAGCCGGCGGCGCGCCGTCGAGTCGCCGCGCACGCAGGCCTCGGCGACTTCGCAGTATTCGCAAGTGCGCGGCTCGTTCTCGGCGCCGTCGTCGAGCAGGCGCGGTAGGAAGCTTCCCGCCTCGACGCCAGCAAGCAGGGTGGCGGCGGTCTCGCGGAAGTCGCGCTCCAGCTCGTCGTCGCTGCCCAGCTCGACGTTCGCGAGTTCGTCCGGCAGGTCCGGGCGCAGGAAAAGGTAGCGGCCCGTGGCGCCGGCCTCCCCTGAACCGATCCGATAGGCCAGCGCCTGCAGGCTGGTCCCGTGGCGCACATGGTCGCGCAGGTGGCGGCGGCGGGTCTTGGCCTGCACCGCTTGGGAGAGCGGTCGGCCGGTCTTGTAGTCGGTCAGGCGCAAGCCGGCGGGCGCGCGGTCCACCAGGTCGGCCCGGAAGTGGAGCGGGCGAACCGCTCCGGCCGCGCTGGCGATCTCCAGCGTTCCCTGCACCTCGGCCCCGAGCACCGCCGCGTTGCCGCCCGCGGCTCCCCAGACCAGTTCGCGTGCCCGCTCCAGGTAGGGGCGCGCCTGGCTCGCCAGCGCGCTCGCGAAGCCCGGCAGCTCGACGCCTTCCTCGAGCAGCGCCTCGCGCGCCGCTGCCTGGAGCAGCGCTTCGAGCGCGCCGGCGTCCGGCCAGGGAACGGCGACGGACGACTTCCCGCGCAGGGCGTCCAGCCCTTCGCGCCGCTCACCTGTCGCGGCGAGCACGATCTCTTCGAGCGCCCGGTGCACCGTCTTGCCCAGCACCAGGGCGCTCAGCTCTGGCAGCGCGTCGAGCGCGTCCGGGGTCGCCTCCACGCGCAGGAAGCGGCGCAGGAAGGCCTGCCAGGGGCAGCGGCCGACGCCCTCGAGCGTGGTTACGTACAGCTCGTCGCGACGCGGATCTCCAGGCTCGCGCATCGGGCCGACGAAGCCGAACCAGGGGCCGAGTTCGCCGCGCTGCGCGAAGGTCCCGTCGAACTCGCGGCGCGTGTTCGCACGCACGCGCGCGAGCTGCGCCGGGTCCACGGTGTGCGCCTGCTCGTGGCGCAGGCTCGCCTCGAGCGCCGCACTCGCGTCCGACACGGATCCGTACAGTCCAGCCAGCACCGCGTGCTCGTGGGCGGGGCGTGGTCCGGAGGTGCCGGCGGGAGTCCAGAGCGGGGCTGCGTGGTGGACGGGCCGGTCGGGCTGCGCGAGCTGCTGGCGGACGATCAGGCTCGAGGGGCTTCGGGCCACGCCGTCTTCATCCATGGTCTGCCAGGACAGCGTCACGTGCGCGCTCGACGCGAGCAGCTGCGCGTACAGGTACGCCTCCTCCTGGTGGCCGCGCCGCTTCACCGGGATTCCGGGCAGCGCCTCTTCGAGCGCCAGGCGCAGGGTGTCGGAGAGCAATGGATCTTCGCGGATCGTGCGCGGAAACACGTCGCGGTTGAGACCGATCAGGAAAAGCTGCTCGAAGCTGCGCGCGCGCGCCTGGGTCACGTCGAGCACCTGGACGCCCGCGCCGTTGCCGCCAAGTAGCTCGCAGCCGCGATCGGCGAGCGCCCGTTCGAGTAGCAGCACGAGATCCGCGTGTTCGAGTGGCGTGTGCTCGCCGAGCTGCTGCGCGAGCGAGGCGATCGCCACCTCCAGCTCGGTGCTACCCGGGACCGCATCCGACCAACCGAGCTCGTCGGCCGCGAGTGCGCGAAGCGCCGCGATGCGCCGCGCCGATTCGTGCGGACGCTGCGCTGACTCTAGCCAGCGGCACAGCCGGCCGGCCCGCTCGACCGCGGCTTCCAGGTGCTCGCGGCCCAGGTGCCGGCGCGGCGCGCGCAGTGCGTCGTCCTCCGTGCTGCTGCCGGCCAGCCCGCGGCGCACCGGGAGGGCGAGTGACTTGCGCTCGCCGAGTCGCGCGCCCAGATCGAGTTCCGCCACGTCGCGCAGGCGGCCCGCCCCGAGCGCGTGGAGTGCGAGCGACAGGTCGGCGCGCACGCGGTTGCGACGCGGCTCGGGCCTCTGCTGCGAGCCGAGCTCTGGCAGGAAGCCGAGGGCGTCGAGCCAGCGATCCGCCGGAGTGCGTTCGCCGCGGCGCAGCAGCTCAACGAGTGCGGCGAGGCGCCGTCCGGCCGGCCCGGGCGGTCCGTGCCGGTCGTGCCCCGAGAAGGGGATTCCCAGGCGGCCGAAGTGCAGGCGCAGGGGAACTGCACAGACGTCGAGCGCGCGCGACACGACGGCGATCTCCTCGGGACGGGTTCCCGCATCGAGCAACGAACGGATGCGCTGCGCCACCTCGCGCAGCTCTGCATCCGCGCCGGGGCCGCACAGCAGCGACAGCTCGGCCGCGGCCGGCAGCTCGGCGCTTCGCTCCGCAAGCCCGCCGAGCCGCGCCTCGAGCCGGCTGGTGAACGAGCCTGCCGGGTCGAGTGTTCCGGCCGACAACGGGCTCGGCGGCCGGTCGATCAGCACGCGCGCACCGTGCACGGCCACCAGCTGCTCGAGCAGCTGTGCCGCGCGGCCGGTCGCCTCCGCGTAGCCGTGGATCCAGACGGCCCGCGCGGGCAGTCGGGCGGCCGCGCCCTCTGCGAGCAGACGAGCCGCGCGCGTCAGCCGGTCCGCGTCGCGCTCGATCCCGTGCTCGCGCAAGCGAGCCGCCACGCGCCCGGCGACGCGCAGTACCGCGCGCCCACGCTCCGCATCGCGCAGCCCGGAGAGTCGGCGCTCCAGCGGCTGGATCTGCTCCGGCTCCAGGCCGGCATCGAGCAGGTCCGCGACCGTCACCGCCACGATCGCGTAGCCGTCGTCGAGTCGCTCGAAGGCGTTGCGCAGCAGCGGCTCGGCGCGGGCTTCGTGGCGCACCACGATCGGAAACAGAGCGTCGCCGCTGCGCCGCTCCGCGCCCGCACGCTCCAGGATCTCGTGTGCCACGCCCGAGAGCGTCTGCACGCGCACGCCGAGCAGCGCGCCGCAACGCTGCGCCAGGCGCGCCGATACGTGCCAGAGCAAGCTCGTCGACGGAACGACTACGCGCAGCGGTCGCGCAAGCTCTGCGGGCCGCGCAGAAGTCGCGGCCGCCGCCGCGGCAACCTCTTCGAGCAGGCGTTCTTCGACGGCCCGCGGTCCATGCGCGATCAGAACGGTCGACACCCCCCGCGGAGTATTGCACGCCGCTCTGCGCCGTCGCCGTCCAGACCGATGTGGAATTTCCATTGACAGCACCCGCAACGCCGCACTAAATTGGTAGAGGATCGAGCGAGTAGCGCCGTCGGCCGAGGAGGCATGAGGTGTCCGCTCCGACGGTAATCGAGCAGCCGTCGGCGCTTTCGATCCAGTCACGCTGACGGGGTGGGCGAGCGAGTGCTCCGGGGAGTCACCGGAGGCGTCCAAACAACGCCGAAGTGGCAGGGGACGCGCGTACGGCTCCGTGCGGCGTCGAGGCGGTGTGTCACCCATCGCGACGTTGCGGATGACACGGGTCGGTGTTCCCCTGTCTGGATCGGTTCGGAGACGATCGGATCCAGCTTCGCAGGCAAGAGCGGCTTCACGGTCTGCCTCCCCGCCACTCGCAACCTCACCGGCCCTCCCACGGCCGCCTCGGGCGCGATACCCTGCCCGCCGTGAGTTCTCTGCACGACGAACGGGTGCGACGCGTCCTCGACCGTCTACATGGCGAGGCGCGCGCTGACTGGAGGCGCTTCCCGGCGCTCCTGCCGCGCCTGATCGGCGGCTGGCTGCGCGGCCGGCGCTTCGACCAGGTGATCACGCCGGCGGCGCTGAAGCACGCCTACATCGCGGTGCCGCGTGAGGAGGGCGAGTTCCTGTACCTGACGGCCCGGATGCTCGGCGCGCGGCGAATCGTCGAATTCGGCAGCTCGTTCGGGATCTCCACGATCTACCTGGCGGCCGCCGTGCGCGACAATGGCGGCGGGCTCGTGATCTCGAGCGAGATCGAGCCGTCCAAGCACGAGCGCGCGGTCGCGCACCTGAAGGAAGCCGGACTCGACGGCGAAGCCGATGTGCGGCTCGGCGACGCCCTGCAGACCCTGGCCGAGCTGTCCGAGCCCGTGGACCTGGTCTTTCTGGACGGCTGGAAGGATCTGTATCTGCCGGTGCTCCGGCTGCTGGTGCCGCGCCTGCGCCCGGGATCGGTCGTGCTCGCCGACAACATCTACACCTTTCGCAAGGCGCTGCGGCCCTACGTCGGGTACGTGCAGTCCGCTGCCAACGGCTTCGACTCGGCGACGCTCTCGATCTCGGACGGCGTCGAGTACTCGTTCTATCGCGGCTGAAGCGTCGCGAGCCGCTCGCGCAGCGCAGGCTCGCTGGGACTCGCGGTCACTTGGAAGGGCATTCGCTCGCGCTCCGCAACGACGCCGGGGCGGGCGCCGAGTTCGCGGCTCAGCTCGCGCATGCGCGGCGCTGCGTCGAGCCGATCGTGGAACTGTGCGCCGAACACGTCGCTCGCGCGCAGCAGCGACTCGTATACGAAGCAGTCTGCGACGCTCGGCTCGGCGCCCGCGCAGAACGGCCCGGTGTGCGGTGCGAGCAGCACCTGCAGCTGATCGAGCTTCGCTGTGAGCAGCGCGAAAAGCTGTTGAGCAACGCCCTCGAGCTGCGCGTCCGGGCAGTCGGCCGGCAGCCACATGAGGTGTGTGTAGGGTGCCTGCATATCGAGATGGGCCGCCGACGCGATCATGTCCAGGAAGGCCCGTTGCTCGGCGGAGCGTTTGCCCTGCTGCGGATCGATGCGCGCGGCCAGGTAGCCTGCGATCGCCAGCACCTGCGCCACGCGCTGTCCGTCCCAGTCCAGCACCGGCAGCGCTCCGAATGGTGTGGCCGCCCCGGGCCGTCCCGCATCGGTGCGGAACGACGCCAGCTCCCCGAGCGGCACGCGCAGGTCTTCGAACGCCACGTCGAACGCTCCGAAGGCGAAGCGCAGCGCCTGGCCACGGCTGCGGCACTCGAAGTAGCGCAGCACCGGGAGGCGCGTGAGTTCGCGCGCGATCGCTTCTGTCATGCTCGCGCCCGGGGCCGACCGGAGCGGGTGCGCAGCAAGGTGGCGAATGCCATGGCGTGCGCAACGACCATCAACGGAACCCCGAGCGCCGCAACGTACCACTGCACCGTCAGGTGGCCGGCTGCGCCGGCGCGGGCCGCGCCCACCATGGCCACCAGCAGATCGGCACTCCCGAACCCCGTGCACGTCCAGGCCAGCGCTCGAGCCCCGGGCGCGCGTCGCGCCAGCGCCCCCAGGGCCGTCAACGCCAGCAACGCGGTCAACGAGTCGCCGATCGCGGTGGGGATTGCGAACGATCCGGGCATGCCCGGGGCGAGCACGGGCACGAGCAGGCCGAGGCCGAGCACGCGGAACAGCTGCGGCGCCAGCCAGATGGACAGCTCCAGCTCGGGCTCGAGTCGGCGCAACCTGGGCGCGACCAGGAGCAGTGCGATCGCGCTCCAGGCACAGAGGAACCACAGGAACTGCACAGCGAAGACGGCGAACGGCTGCATCTGCGCTAGCTACCCGCCGCGGCGAGTATCGCTTCGGCTTGTCCGGATCCCGACACGGCCTGTCAGGATACCGCAGGCCCGACGCGCGGAAGAGGCGTATCTTGCGGGCATGGCCGCACTCCTGGACCACCTGCTCGAGATCCGCTGCTACGAGGACGGCTAGGCGAGCTGCGCGCGGATTCGCTGGCAGAGAGCGGCGATCTCGTCCGGTCCGCCCAGTGGCGCGGCCGGCCACTCGGCGAGGCGCATCGCCCAGTACTCGGGCGGCGTTCCCGGGTAGCGCGGGACCAGCCACACGTGCAGGTGGTCTACGTGGTGGCCGAGAACGAACACGTAGACGTGCTCGGCCTTCTCGCTCTGCTTGAGCACGCGCGCGAGGCGCGTCGAGACCAGGCCGATCCGCTCGGCCTCCGCGTCGGACAGTTCCGCCACTCCGGAGACGTGGCGCAGCGGCTCCACGAACAAGGTGCCCAGGTAGGTGCGCCGCTTGCCCTCCGGGATGAACCCGTGGCTCGCGTAGACCAGGTCGTCCCGGTAGAGTTCACTGCCCGGAAGCCCGCCCCGGCCGAGGTGCTTCTCACAGACGAAGCAGGGCTCCGGCGCACTCAATCGCGAGCCTTCGCGAGGACTGCCAGCTCCATGATGGGAGGAAGCCTAGCATGGGGCCCTTCGCGGCTCCTCCCTAGTTCGGCCGTTCGGGCACGAGTTGCACGGCAACCGAGCGGGACGTGTCGACGAGCAGGCCGACCCAGCGTTCGCGGAGACCGTACTTGGCGCGGATCAGCGAGCGGATTCTGTGGTGCGCGTCGTCGCCGTCCAAGGGCTGTGCGCGGTAGCGACCCGAGCGCTGCTCGGCGCGGAAGGACAGGGCCGGGTTCTCGAGCGCGTCGCGGAACCAACCGTTTTCGGGCGAGCCGGCTTCGAGCCACAGCTCGCCGTCGGGCTCGACGTACCAGACGTGCGTCGAGCGCAGCGAGCCGTCCTCCGTGAGCGTCTCGACCGTGGCGACGCCGAAGGACTCGAGCGCCCACCATGTGGTGCCCACGAAGACGACCAGCGCCAGCGCGACTGTGGTCACGGCGATTCGAACGATCAACTGGGCTCCTTCAGGAATGGCTGCTAGTCGAGGCGCAGGGCCATGTGGTACTCGACCACTGCCCGTCCCTCGTGGCGCAGCGCGTCTTCTTCGCTCCCCCAGACCTGGAAGCCGGCCCGCTCGTAGAGCCGCCGCGCTTCGGGTGCCGCGGAACTCACGCCGAGCTGCAGCCACGACACGCCGGGCAGTGCGCGGGCGTGGCGCACTGCTGTGTCGAGCAGGGTCACGGCGATTCCTTTGCGGCGCTGCTCGGGCACTACGTACATGCCCCAGATGTTCATCCTGTGGCCGGCCTTCAGGTGGCGGTCGCGGGCGACCCCTACGGTGCCCACCAGCTCCGGCTGGAACGCCTCGAAGATCACGGAGTCCGGGCCGCGGCGCAGCTGCTCGCGGACCGCCTCGATCGACGACGCGACGTCGTCCTCGGGCGACGATGCGAATGCGAGTGGCGCGTCGAGCAGCGCCGCGCGCCGCAGGACTACGTACGCCTCGGCATCCTCTTCGCGCAGCTCGCGGATCAGGCCGGACGCTCCGCCAGCAGCAAGGGATGGCTTTCGGGCCGGACCGCGCGCGTATAGCCGTGCCCGGCTTCGAGGGTCTCGAGCAACCGGAAGCCGGCCTGGCGGAATGCCGTCTCGTAGCCGTCGCGCGAGAAGTTCGTCCAGAACATTCGCACACCGAAGAAGTCGTCCTCGGTGTAGGGCGCCTCGT
>CAXMNF010000155.1:0-1746 GCA_964194645.1 uncultured Gammaproteobacteria bacterium | reverse complement strand
CATGGCGTGTTCGATCGCGCGCAGCCGCTCGCCCGTCGCGGCGTCGAAGGACGTGCGGATCTGCTCGTTGAAGAGCGCGTGGTTCCGGTAGTGGTGGCCTTCCTGCTGCGAGAAGCGCCGCGTGTCCTCGGCGAGTTCCGGGTCCGAGATCTGCGGCAGCGCCGCGCGCATGGTGCGGATCAGGTAGGGCTCCAGATACGGCATCGTCATCGACAGGCCGAGCATCGGCAGCAACGTCGCCAGCATCTCGTCGGAGCCGTCCAAGTCGAACGGCTGGTCGAATGCGAAGCGGATCTTGCGAACCGTGATGTCGGCCATGGACGAGCCCTCCCTGCGCTGGGACCATGGTACAGAATCCCCGAGCCCCCTATGCTGCTGCCCACTCGGAGGCGGCGTGGAGCAGGCGGTGGACAGGGTCGGGGCGGGCGCGGCAGCCGTGATCGAGGTACGCGACCTCGTGAAGTCCTACGGGGCCCTGCGGGCCGTGGACGGGATTTCCTTCGAGGTCGAGCGCGGCGAGACGCTGGGCCTGCTCGGCCCGAACGGGGCGGGGAAGACGACCACCATGCGCGTGCTCTCGGGGCTCTCGCCGGTGGACCAGGGGACGGTGCGCGTGGCCGGCATCGACGCCCTGCGCGAGGGCCGCGCGGTGCGCCGCCTGCTCGGCGTGGTGACCCAGGACGACGGGCTCGACGGGGACCTGAACGTGCGCCAGAACCTGGAGGTCTACGGCTTCCTGGCGGGGCTCTCGCGACGCGACGCGGCGACTCGCACGGACGAGGTGCTGGACTTCTTCGGGCTCGCGGAGCGAGCCAAAGACCCGACAGACGAACTCTCCGGGGGCATGCGCCGGCGCCTCGCGATCGCGCGCGCCATGGTCTGCCGCCCGCCCGTCGCGGTGCTGGACGAGCCCACGACTGGACTCGACCCGCACAGCCGAACCCGCGTGTGGGAGGAGCTGGCGCAATTGAAGTCCCGTGGCGTCACCATCCTGATGTCCACGCACTATATGGACGAAGCGGCCACGCTCTGCGATCGCGTGGCACTGATGGATCGCGGTCGCATCCTGGCACTCGCGCCGCCACCCGTGTTGGTGGAGCGGCACGCCGGCCGCTCGGTCGCGGAGCTGCGACTCGACGGGGCGTCGCGCGAGAGCGTGCGCAAGGCGCTCAGCGAGGCGGGCGTCGAGTGGCGTGAGGTGGGCGCGCTGTTCCGGCTCGCCGGCGACGGCGCCAACGTGCCGAAGCTCGAAGGCCTTTCGGGCGTGCGTGTGGACGTTCGCTCCGCGACGCTCGAAGACGTCTTCATGAGGCTCACAGGCAAGGAGCTGGTGGACGAATGAGCAGCGCGACTCTCGCCCCGGCCGTGCGGCTGCGCAGTATCACCGGCATCTGGTGGCGTCACGCCATAGCCCTGGCCCGCGTCTGGAAGGTGGCCTTCACCTGGTTCTTCATCGAGCCGGCCTTCGTGCTGCTGGCCATGGGGCTGGGCGTCGGTCACCTGATAGGAACGCTCCCGGAGTACGGCAGCTACTCCGCCTTCGTGACGCCCGGACTGGTGGTGGGCATGGGCATGTTCCACGCGATCTTCGAGTGCGCCTGGGGGGCCTTCCAGCGCATTCAGCAGCACGTGATGGAGACCATGCTCACCACGCCGACCACGGTCGCCGAGCTGGCGGCCGGCGAGGTGCTGTGGGGCGGCACGCGCGCGGCAATCTCCACGGTGGCGATCGGCGGGCTCGCCGTG
>CAXMNF010000154.1:0-5008 GCA_964194645.1 uncultured Gammaproteobacteria bacterium | reverse complement strand
AGTCCTATCTGGAGGACGTCGCAGTCGGCACGGCCTACCTGGAATTGCCCGATGAGTCGTACCCGGAGGGCCATCCGCGCCGTAGCTCGATCGCGAGCCGCACCTCGGTGATCGCCTACGACCTGATCCCCGAGGACGCGGCCGTGCGTGCTCTCTACGAGTGGGAGCCGTTCATGCATTTCGTGGGCGAGGCGCTGGAGCGCCGGCCGCTGTACCGCTTCGGGGATCCGCTCGGCGCGCTCAACCTGACCTCGATGTCGGCCGGAGATTGCCAGGGCTGGCACTACGACAGCACCGACTTCGTGGTGTCGCTCGCCATCCAGAAGAGCGAGGGGGGAGGTCTCTTCGAGTGCGCGTCGCGGATTCGCAGCGAGCAGGACGAGGCCTACCCAGAGGTGGCGCGCGTGCTGGCCGGGCAGGGCGGGGAGCGCGTCCAGGTGTTGCCTATGGTCCCCGGCACCTTGATGATCTTCCAGGGGCGCCACTCGCTGCACCGCGTGAGCCCGGTCGAGGGCGCAGTCCCGCGCTACGTGGCGCTCTTCGCGTTCGACACGAAGCCCGGCATGAACAGTTCGAGCCTGCTGAAGCGGGTGCGCTACGGGCGAGTCGAGGAGTGGCCGCAAGCCGCTCGAGGAGGATCTGGATGAATCTGCTGGGCAACGAGAGCGATGCCTACCGAAAGCTTCGCGAGGAGCTGCGCGAGGCCGAGGTCGCCCTGAAGCAGCAACGCGAGGCCGTGGCAGCGCTGCGCCGGCGGCTGCCGCTCGACACGCGGGTCGAGACCGAATACCGCTTCCGCGAGGGCCCCGAGGACCTGGCGGCCGGCGATGCCCCGCTGCGCGACCTGGATCTCGCCGGGCTGTTCAGCGATCCAACCAAGCCGCTGGTGCTGGTGCACTTCATGTACGGCAAGAAGCAGAGCGAGCCGTGTCCCATGTGCACCATGTGGGCCGACGGGTACGACGGCGCGCTGCTGCATCTGCAGCAGCACGTGAACTTCGCCGTGTGCATCGCGGGCGAGCTGGCGCCGTTCCGCGCCTACGCGCGCGAACGCGGCTGGAGGCATCTGCGTGTGGTCCAGAGCCGGGACGGCTTCAAGCGCGAGCTCGGCTTCGAAGCCGACGACGGCGGGCAGATGCCCGGTGTCAGCGTTTTCACGCTGGGTGGCGACGGCTGTCCACGGCACTTCTACAGCGGCGGCGCGCTCCAGGCGGAAGGGCAGTTCCGGGGCATGGATCTGCTCTCACCGGTCTGGAACTTCCTGGACCTCGTGCCCCAGGGCCGCGGCGACTGGTTCCCGGAGCGCAGCTACCCGGACTAGCGCTGCGCTCCCAGGCCGCTGCGCAGCCGCGTGCCGGGTGCAGGTGCAGCCCCGAGGCTGCAGGCGCGTGCCGGTCGCGGTGCTAGTCTCCGCTCAGAGGGGAGTTGGCGCATGCCCTGGTGGGGTTGGGTGATCGTGGCCGCGATGCTGCTCGGCTCGGAGCTCCTGCTGGTCGACGCGGAGTTCTACCTGGTGTTCCTCGGGGTCTCCGCGCTGATCGTGGGCCTGGTCGACCTGGCGGGTTTCGGCGGCGGGATCTGGCAGGAGTGGGCGGGCTTCGCGGCAGTCTCGTTGATCGCGATGGTCGGATTCCGCCGGCGGATCTACAGCAAGCTGCGCGGCGGCGGGGCGGACATCCCCGAGGGGGTCGTCGGCGAGCAGGCACTCGTGCCGCAGGCGATCGAGCCGGGCGCCGAGGGCCGCGCAGAGCTGCGCGGCACCACCTGGACCGCGGTCAACACGGGCGACCGGCCGCTCGAGGCGGGTAGCCGGGCGCGCGTGGAGCGCACAGAGGGGCTGATCCTGTACCTGCGGCCGCCTCACTAAGAGACTAGGAGGAGACATGGAAACATCGATCGTCATCGCGGTGATGGCGCTGGTTGCGGTGGTCGTCGTGGTGATCGCGAAGACCGCCGTCATCGTTCCCCAGCAGACCGCCAACGTCGTGGAGAGCCTCGGCAAGTACAGCCGTACGCTGCGCGCGGGCTTCCATGTCCTGATCCCCTTCCTGGAGCGTTCGGCCTACAAGCACACATTGAAGGAGCAGGCCCACGACATCCAGGAGCAGATCTGCATCACCCGGGACAACGTGCAGGTGGGCGTAGACGGTGTGCTCTATCTGCAGGTGCTCGATCCGCGGCGGGCGTCCTACGGGATCAGCGACTACGGGTTCGCGATTTCACAGCTCGCCCAGACGACCTTGCGCAGCGAGATCGGAAAGATCGACCTGGACCGCACCTTCGTGGAGCGCGCCGTGATCAACGCGAACGTGGTGAGCGAGCTGGACAAGGCGTCGGAACCCTGGGGCGTGAAGGTGCTGCGCTACGAGATCCGCAACATCAACCCGCCGGCTGATGTGCTGCAGGCCATGGAGAAGCAGATGCGCGCGGAGCGGGAGAAGCGCGCAGTCGTGCTCACCTCCGAGGGCGAGCGCGACGCCAAGATCAACCAGGCCGAGGGCGACAAGCAGCGCGTGATCAAGGACTCCGAGGCGCGCAGGCAGCAACAGATCAACGAGGCCGAGGGGCAGGCCGCCGCCATCGAGGCGGTGGCGATCGCCACGGCCGAGGGGCTGCGGCAGGTCGCTTCGGCGTTGCGCGAGCCGGGCGGACCCGAGGCGATGCAGCTGCGCATTGCCGAGGAATACCTGACCGAGTTCGGACAGATCGCGAAGGCCGGCAACACGCTGATCGTCCCGGCCAACCTCGCGGACATTTCGTCTATGATTGCGCTCGCCACGAACATCGGGCGTGGCAACGGAACTCAAGACGCGGCCCGGCCCGAGCGCCGGCCCGAAAGCTAGTCGAAAAAACAGAGGAAGGGACAGAAGATGCGATCGTTTTCGAAGGGAATCCTTGTGCTCGCGCTGGGCCTCGTGACGAGCGGCTGCCTGGGCACCCTGGTCGGCAGGCCTCCAAGCCAGGGCCAGATCTTCTCGACCACCCGCGCGCACATATTGGCCTCGCCGACCAAGATCCAGACGCCGTGCACGGGCGGCCTGCAGCACAGCTTCACGTTCGTGCCGCTCTGGGGCGTAGCGGTGGGAATCCTGACGATCGGCATCGTCGTGCCGATGACCACGAACTATTCCTGCGTGGCGAGCGGCTAGTCGCTGGTCGCCGAGTCCGGCCGCTGCAGCATCAGGCCCATCAGGCGCATCATCTCCGGGTTGCGGTAGTCGCCGTGCGCCCCGATGAGATCCAGCCAGCCGATCGTGAAGTCAAACCAGGGGTTTTGGAGATTCTGTCCGAAGCCGCCCTGGCGAACGATCGATGTGGCGTCGACCGCGAAGACGCCCTTGCACACCGGAAGCAGGCAGGAGCGGTCGAGCGTTTCTCCGTTCAGTTCAGCGAGTGTGAAGACCGGGTACATCTCCCGGGCCAGTGGGCCCGGGGTGCCCGCGCGGCCCGAGGCCTCGACCAGTGAGCCGAAGCTGAAGAAGCCCTTGCCAAGCCTCCCCCAGGGCACCTCGCGGTCCAGCGCGCGGTCCAGCGCCCAGACCGGCACCTCGACCACCGGAAGCTGCGCCAGCGTGTCCATCACGTGGTTGATCGGGCGCCTGAGCAGGCCGCGCCCCTGCGTATAGACGTAGTTGATCGGCAGGGTGACTAGCGTGAAGACCAGCGTCGCGGGAATGCTGAGCAGCTCGCCGGTGCCGCGCCGCAGGCGCGCGAGCCCGCGCCGCGCCAGGCCGGGGGGCTCGTCCTCCTCGTCCTCCGCCTCCTGCTCGTCGCGCCTGGGCAACGGGAGCTGGCTGACGGCGCCGGACACGGTGCCCACGGTCGACTCGATGCCGCTCTGGATCGGGCTCAGGAAGGCGCTGTCCACGAAGGCCTCGAAGGTGGTGTAGCTGTACGAGTTGAGCAGCGCGTTCGCGAGCGGATAGAGGAAGCCGTTGGCGTGATCGTGCGAGCTCTGGGTGACCATGATCGGGTAGTCGGCGTCGCGGTGCAGGTTCGCGGGCACCAGCGCGGGCTGCAGCAGCACGGCGCCCTTCACCCGGTCCGCCCCCACGAACGGCTCCGCTTGCACATCGAGCCCCGCCAGCTCGTTTCGCATCAGGCCCGACACGATGCGCGTGCCGAAACTGTGTCCGACCAGGTAGATCTCGGGCGGCCGCTCGGGGGCTGGGTAGGCCTCGGTCAGGATGCTGTTCAGCGCGGTGCGCAGGCCGCCGTAGCCAATCCGGTCCGCCTGGCTTGCCTTCGACCAGAACGAAATCGGGAAGATCAGCCTGTCTGGCAGCCATGCCAAGGTGTCCGCCAGGACGGGCAGCGGCATCAGGTCGTTGAACAACTTGCGGAAGCCCGAGGTCGACGAGTCCCAGCCTACGGCGATCACGGCCGTCTCTCCGGTCCTCCCGACCGTCCTGCGGCTCGGGTCGATGTGCCGAACCATTTCCTCGAGTGTATTCCGATAGGTGGCATACGAGGACTCGCCGTCGTTCGCCCAGCCGTAGCTGAAGATGACGATGCGGTCGATGCCCGCCTTGAATTCGGAGAGCTCAGCGATCGCGAGCTCGCGCTCGGCCGGGTTCACGAGTTCGCCACCCCGGTTGAAGTTCAGCACGTACATTGCTTGAAAGCCGCGCCGTCCGATCACCGGGCGCTCCTGCGCGGCTGCGGCGGGCGCCAGACCGGTCACGGCCGCGATCGCGAACCAGATCAGATGCACTGCGCAACGGTTCATCTTCACCCCTTCTGGAGGTTCGAAGGGTAGCGCGTCGCGCGCTACGCGGTCGCCCGGTCGGGGGCGGGCTGCGACTGCCCTGCGCTGGAGCGCGCGCGCAGCCAGGCGATCCCGCCGATCGCCACGAACGTGGCCAGGGCGAGCGCCTGCGCACCGAGCGTCTCCACGGTCGGGTACACGCCCAGCCAGTCGATGCGCAGCCGGCCGAGTGCGTGGATCGGCACGGCGCCTGCTTCCTGGAGGGAGCGCACGCCGTTGCCGGCCAGCACCAGCGCGAGC
>CAXMNF010000153.1:0-4241 GCA_964194645.1 uncultured Gammaproteobacteria bacterium | reverse complement strand
GCGGAACGGCAGCTCCTCCAGCGGCTCCAGCGGCTGCGAAGGATTCCAGAGCGTCGACGCGAGCACACGCATCAAGGTGTCGTGCAGGTGCGAGTCGAATGCATCCTGTGCTCTCGCAACGATCAGCACGGAGCGCTCGCCTTCGCCGAGCACGCCGAGCCAGTAACGCCAGTCGATGTAGTCGAGGTCCTCGGTCGCGTGCACCACCAGCCCCTCGCGCCCGTTCGCTTCGAGCCTCTCGGCACCGCTGCGGCGCAGGCCGCGCGCCTCGAGCGCGTCCTTCTTGAGCCAGCCGCGGAGCTCCAGAGGACCGACGTCGAGCTCGCGTACGACTACGGTGGTGCCCGTCAGGTAGTGCACAAGCCCGGCGAAGTGCTTGGCCACCTCGAAGCCGAGCGGCATGTCGAGCCGCACGCGCGTCCCCCGGATCTCGATGCCACCCAGGGCCGGTCCCTCGACGACCGGCGGGTCGTCCTGTGCCGCGGCGGTTCCGACGAGCAGCGCCCCCGCCAGGAGTGCCGACGCGCGATTGCGCGCACTCATCACTAGTTCTGCCCCGCTGCGAGCCGTTCCAGGGCGATCTCAATGCTGCCGCCCGCAGCTTCCAGGATGGCCTGCGCCTCGGCGGGGCTCGCGCCCGACAGCTCGCTCACGATCAGCACCGCTCGTTCGCGCAGCTTTGCGTTCACCGGCGAGAGGCCCGTCATCAGGTTGCCGCGCACGCGCCCCAGGCGGATCATCACGGCCGTCGAGAGCGCGTGCAGAATCATCTTCTGCGCGAGTCCACCCTTCATGCGGGTCGATCCGGCGATCACTTCGGGACCGACGACCACTACGATCGGCACATCCACCGTGCGCGCCAGGGCGGAATCCGGCACGCAGGTCACACCGATGCTCACGGCGCCCACGCGCCGCGCGTGCGCTACACCCGCGAGCACGTAGCGTGTTCCGCCGCTCGCCGAGAGCGCCAGCAGCGCGTCAGCCGAGCAGAGCTGGCGCGCCTCGAGGTCGCGGCGCGCGGCGTCCGCATCGTCCTCGGCGCCCTCGACCGCGCGCGTCATGGCGAGCTCGCCGCCGGCGATCACGCCCTGCACGCGATCCGCGGCCACCCCGAAGGTGGGCGTAATCTCGGCGGCGTCGAGTGCGCCGATCCGCCCGCTGGTGCCCGCCCCCAGGTTGAACCAGCGTCCCCCGGCACGCAGCGTCTCGATCAGCCGCTCGCAGGCCTCGCTGAGCTGCGGGAGCGCGCCGCGGACCGCGGCGGCCACGCTGGCGTCCTCGTCGAGAATGCGCTCCAGGATCTCGGCCGGACCGAGCGAGTCGATGTCGCGGGTACGAGGATTCTGCTGCTCGGTGATGCGGCGCGGGTCGCGGGGCATCTACAATCCCCCCCGATGAGCTTTACCTGCGATCCGGCGACGGTCGCCCGCCTGGAGTGGAACCGGCTGGCCGAGTGCCTGGCCGGCTGCGCGGCCACCGCGCGGGGCATGGAGGCCTGCCGCGGCCCACTGTTCCAGGCCACCCGTGCCTCGGTGCTGGAGCGGCTGGAGGAGACCGCGGAGGCGCGCGGCCTGCTCGAGAGCGGTGAGCCGCTCGGCTTCGGCGGCGTGGCGGACCTGCGCGCCACGCTCGAGGCGCTCGAGCGTGGGCGCCTCGCGTCCGGTTCCGAGCTGGCTGCCGTGGCGGCGACCCTGTCCGCGGCCGCTCGGCTCAGGGCCTTCCTGCGGGAGCGCCAGGAGCGCGCGCCGCGGCTCGCGGACCTGGCCGACACCTTGCCGCCCCTCGCGCCGCTGGTGGCGCGCATCGAGGAGGTGATCGACGAGCGGGGCGAGGTGCGCGCCAACGCCAGTCCCGCGCTGGCCAAGCTGCGCAGGCGCGTGCGCGAACTCGAGGCGGAGATCGAGCGCCGCATGAATGCCTGTCTGCGAAACCCGTCTCTGCAACCCTGCCTCCAGGACGACTACGTCACCACGCGCGAGGGCCGTCCGGTCCTGCCGGTGCGCGCCGACTCCCGCTCGCGAGTGAACGGCATCGTTCACGATGTCTCATCGAGCGGAACCACCGTCTTCGTTGAGCCCGAAGCCGTGGTCGAGTTCGGCAATCAGCTGCGCATGGCCACCACGGAGCTTGCGCGCGAGGTCGAGCGCCTGCTGCGCGAGCTGGGCGCACGCGCCAACGCCGAGAGTAGCGCCATCGCCGCCAGCGGCGCGACCTTGGAGACGCTCGACCTGGCCTGGGCACGGGCCCGGCTGGCCAGTCGCCTGGAGGCGGCGGCGCCCGAGATCGAACAGGACGGGCCGTTGGAGCTCAGAGCCCTGCGCCATCCCCTGTTGCTGCTCGAGACCGGAATGCAGCCCGACCAGGTGGTCGCGAACGACGTGTGCCTGGCGCCCGGCGTGCGCGGGCTGGTGATCTCGGGCCCGAACGCGGGAGGCAAGACAGTGGTGGCCAAGGCGATTGGTCTGGCTGCCCTGGCCGTGCGCGCCGGTCTGCAGGTGCCGTGTACGGGTGGGCGCCTGCCGATTTTCGACTCGGTCTGGGCCGACATCGGCGACGAGCAGGACCTGCGCGCCGGTCTGTCGACCTTCTCGGCGCGCATGGCGAACCTGGCGCGGATCGTCGAGGCCGCCGATCCCGCCACGCTCGTGATCGTGGACGAGGTCGGGGAGGGCACCGAGCCGAGCGAGGGTGCGGCGCTTGCGGAGGCGATCCTGGAGGCGCTGGTCGAGCGCGGGGCGACGGTCGTGGCCACCACGCACTTCAATCGGCTGAAGGAGCTGGCCGGCAGCGATCCGCGCTTCGAGAACGCCAGCGCCGAGTTCGACGCCGAGACCTTGCAGCCCACCTACCGCATCACCATGGGCGCGCCGGGCTCGAGCGGCGCCACGTGGGTGGCAGCGCGCATGGGCTTGTCTCCCCTTGTGATCCAGCGCGCCCAGGCGCTGCTCGATAGCGAGGACCGCAAGCTCGAAGCGCTCACGCGCAACCTCTCCGAACTGCGCCAGCAGCTGGAGACGGAGCAGCGTCAGGCCCAGGAGGGCCACGAGCGCAGCGAGTCGGCGCGGGCTGCCTACGAGGCGCGCCTGGAGCAGCTGCGCGGCGCGCGGGAGCAGGCGCTGGCTGCCATGAAGTCAGACCTGGAGGATGCCTTTCGCGGCGCGCGCGAGGAGCTGGGCGCAGTGATGCGCGCGGTGCAGTCCGGGAAGGAGCAACGCGGTGAGGGCGGCGCGGGCCGTGCGGCAAACCTCGCCTACGACGAGCTGCGCGCCATCGAGGAGCGCACCGCGGAGGTCGAGAGTGAGCACATGCCGCCCGAACCGGTGCGCCAGATCGTCGACTGGAAGCATGTCGAGCCGGGCGCGCGCCTCGAGCTCGAGGGCATCCGCGGCGAGGCGCTGTTGCTCGAGGCGCCGGACCGGCGCGGCCGCGTGGTCGTGCGGGTCGGCGGAGCGCGCACCGAGCTGCCGTCGCGCCGTGTGCTGCGCGTGCTCGAGCAGCTGCCCGCCCAGCGGCCCCGCACCCCCGCGCCGGAGGTCGAGCGAACGCCGGACCCCGAGGAGCTCTTGCCCGAGTGCGACCTGCGCGGCCTGCGCGTCGACGAGGCGCTCGACCGCGCCGAGGCGCACCTGCACGGCGTGCTGGGCCGCGGCATCGATCGCGTGCGCTTCATCCACGGCCACGGCACCGGAGCGCTGCGCAATGCGATCCGCGTCTGGCTGCAGAGAGCGCCTGGCGTGGCGAGCTTTTCACCGGGCGACGAACACGAGGGCGGCAACGGTGTGACCATCGCCAGCCTGTCCCACTGATGCGCAACCTCGAGTGGAAGGGACGCCTGCTCGATCCGGCCGGCGCCGAGCGCGTGTGCGGCGAGCTCGGCGCGCGCTTCGTTGCCGAGCTGGAACAGCGCGACACCTACTACGACGTGCCGAGCGGGCGCCTGAAGCGGCGCGAGTGCGCCGGCCGGCCGACCGAGTGGATCGAGTACTTCCGGCCCGACGAGACGCGAGTTCGCGCGAGCGACTACCTGCTACTCGACCCGCGCGAGGCCGCGCGGCGCCACCCGCTGGGCTCGTTCGGTGTGCGTGCGGTGGTCGAGAAGCGGCGCCGCCTGTACCTGCACGGCGAGGTGCGCATCCACCTCGACCGCGTCGCCGGACTCGGCGACTGCTTCGAGCTCGAAGCACACGTTGACGAACGCCAGGACGAGGCCGGCGCGCGGCGCGCACTCGACGCGCTGCTGG
>CAXMNF010000152.1:0-6407 GCA_964194645.1 uncultured Gammaproteobacteria bacterium | reverse complement strand
GCCCGCGAGAAGGCCTTCATCGACGACGTGACCGACCTGTACAACGCCCGCTACCTGCTTTCGGCCCTGGACCGCGAAGCCAGCCGCGCGGCGCGCTCTAGCCTGAAGCTCTCGGTCCTGTTCCTGGACCTGGACCGCTTCAAGTGCGTGAACGACCAGCACGGCCACCTGGTGGGCTCACGTGTGCTCCGGGAATTTGGTCAGCTTCTGCACCATTCGATCCGCACGATCGACACGGTGGGTCGCTATGGCGGCGACGAGTTCACGATCCTGCTGGTCGATACGGACCACCGGGGCGCGATGCAGGTGGCCGACCGGATCCGCGAAACCGTTGAGAACACCACCTTCGACGCGGACCGCGGCCTGCGCATCGACGTGACGGTCAGCATTGGCGTGTCGACCTTCCCGCAGCACGGTCGTGACCGCGAATCGCTGCTCGACGCCGCCGACAAGGCCATGTATCTGGGCAAGGCCCAGGGGCGAAACCAAGTCTGTTCCAGGGACGAGCTGACGCAGACAGGGGGCTTTCCCCGGCTTTGACCCGGCCCCGGCTGCCAGGTACTCTGCGCGCTCCTGTCTGAACGACGGAGACCGGCTGGTGGAACTCGATCCCCTGGGCAAGCTGCGCCGCACTCACGGTTGCGGGGAGCTGCGCTCCGAGCACGTGGGCCAGGAGGTGGTCCTGTGCGGCTGGGTGCACCGGCGCCGTGACCACGGGGGCGTGATCTTCGCCGACCTGCGTGACCGCACGGGCCTTGGACAGGCGGTGTTCAAGCCCGACTCGTCGCCCGAGGCGCACGCACACGCACAGGCGATCCGCGCCGAGTTCGTGCTAGCCGTGCGCGGCGTGCTCCAGCCGCGCGACCCCGAGGCCGTGAACCCGCGGCTGCCCAGCGGCGAGGTGGAGCTGATCGCGACCGAACTGCACATCCTGAACCGGGCCACGCCCGCGCCCTTCGCGATCGAGGACGAGCTGGACGTCGAAGAGGTGACGCGCCTGCGCTACCGCATCCACGACCTGCGCCGGCCGCTGGTGCAGCGACGGCTCGAGGCGCGCTCGCGTCTGAACCAATCCTTGCGCCAGACGTGTACACGCCTCGGCATGACCGAGATCGAGACGCCCATGCTGGCGCGCGCCACGCCCGAGGGCGCCCGGGACTTCCTGGTGCCGAGCCGCATGCATCCGGGTGAGGTCTACGCCCTGCCTCAGTCGCCTCAGATCATGAAGCAGCTGCTGATGGTCGCGGGCTTCGACCGCTACTTCCAGATCGCCCGCTGCCTGCGCGACGAGGATCCCCGCTCCGACCGTCAGCCGGAGTTCACCCAGCTCGACCTGGAGCTCTCCTTCGTCGGGGTGGACGACGTACTCGAGGTGCTCGAGGAGATCACCGCCTGCGCGTTTCGCGAGGTGCTCGGCGTCGAGCTCTCGCGCCCCTTCCCGCGCATCAGCTACGCCGAGGCCATGCGTCGCTACGGCATCGACCGGCCCGACACGCGCATCGCGCTCGAGCTGGTCGATCTGACCGACGCGCTCGCGCGGAGCGACTTCAAGGTGTTCGCCAGCGCCGTGAAGAGCGGCGGCGTCGTGCGCGCCTTGCCGATCGCGGCCGCCGACGAGATCACGCGCGGCGAGCTGGACCGGCTCGGCGCGCGCGCGCAGGAACTCGGCGCCAAGGGCCTGGCCTGGGTGCGGATCGGCGCCGACGGGAGCTGGCAGTCGCCGATCGCGAAGTTCCTGTCCGAGGCGGAGCGCGAGGTAATCAGCGAGCGTGCCGGGCTCGAGCCTGGACACCTGATCCTGTTCGCGGCCGACCGCCAGAAGCTGGTTTGCGAGGTACTCTCCACCCTGCGCGTGGAGCTCGGGCAGCGCCTGGGGCGCGTGGACCCGCGGCCCTGGGATCCCATTTTCGTAGTCGACTGGCCGCTCTTCGAGAGCGATGAGCGCGGCGCCATCAGCTACATGCACATGCCCTTCGTGGCGCCGCTCGAGGAGGACGTTCCGAACATCGCGAGCGACCCGCTATCGGTGCGCGCCACGCACTACGACCTGGTGCTGAACGGCGTCGAGCTCGGTTCGGGCAGCCTGCGCAATCACCGCAGCGACGTGCAGCTCGAGATCCTGGCGGTGCTCGGCTACGACGAGGCGGCCGCCCGGGAGCGCTTCGGCTTCCTGCTCGACGCGCTGGACGCCGGCGCGCCGCCGCACGGCGGCTTCGCGTTCGGCCTCGACCGGATGGCGTTGCTGATGGCGGGCGGCGACAGTCTGCGCGATGTGATCGCGTTCCCGAAGACTGCCCGCTTCCAGGATATCTTCATGGAGTCACCCAGCCCCGCGGACCGTGAGCAGCTCGAGGAGGTGGGCCTGCAGCTGCGCCGCAAGCCCGCCGGGGACGCGACATGAGCCGTGTCGCGCTGCTTGTCCTGCTGCTCGCCGAGCCGGCGCTTGCCCCGGCCGCCGAGGCGCGGGTCCGCACCATCGAGTACGTGGTCGAGCCGGGCGACACACTCTCCTCGATCGCTGCAAAGCGCGACGTGTACGCCGATCCGTACCTGTGGCCGGTGATCTACAAGTTCAACAGGGACCAGATCACCGATCCGTCGCGCATCTATCCCAAGCAGCTCCTGCAGATTCCGATCGAGCTCGACAACGAGACGCGGAGCGCGGCCCGCTCGGAGGCGGGCCGCTAGGACAGCTCAGGCGGCGTCGACCAGGGCGTGGCCGGGTGCGCCGTCATAGCGCAGCCAGAGGCCCTGCTCGAAGTCGAAGAGCTTGCAGTTCTTCGTGGTCTCGAGGTAGTCGCGCAGGCCGTAGCCGCGCACCACGATCTCGTCCCCGTAGCGCTCGCGCAGCGCTTCGGTGGCGGCCGGCAGCCCGTAGAACGGGATGCGCATGTCAACATGGTGCGCCACGTGCAGGAAGATGTTGTGGTAGAAGAAGTTCAGCCAGGCCGGCATGTAGATCACGGTGGTGCCCTTCACCTGGCCGGTGAATTTGTCCCAGTCCCGGCGCTTGTGCCAGGGAATGTCCTGGCAGATATGGTGCACGTAGACAGCGATCCCGATCGAGTAGTTCCACAGTAGGAACGGCATGGCGAACACCTTGAACCACATCCAGAGCGCGCCGGAAAGCCCACCTCCGCCGAGGTAGCCGCCGACCAGCAGGGCGCCGCTCACCAGCGCGGCGTAGCCGCCCACCACGAGTTGATCTCGGCGCACCGCCCCGCGCACGCGCTCGGGCGGCTGGAAGTTCCAGACCATCTTCTGCCACCAGATCTCGTGCATGTAGTAGATGCCGCCACCCAGCGAGGACCACTTGAGGCGGTGCAGAAGCTTGCCAGTCGTGGAGAGCGCCGCGTATTGCTCGGGCGAGAGCGGGTGCCACACGTAGTCCATGATCTCGCGCGTGGTGTGGCCGTGGTGGATGCGGTTGTGGCCGAAGACCCAGGCCTCGTACAAGTGCAGCGACGGCAGCATGCCGAACTGGCCCAGCAGGTAATTGAGCCGCCCGCTCTTGAAGAGTGCGCCGTGCGCGGCGTCGTGGCCCAGGATGAAGAGCCCGCTGATCGCGAGCCCGGTCAGGATCCACAGCGGGACCAGCAGCCAGAACGAGTCGACGAGGATCAGGGCAGTGACCAGGGCGGCGTAGACGGCGAGATCACGCGCCAGCCAGGCAACTCCCTTCCAGGTCGGATTCTCGTAGCACGCGGCGGGGATCACCCGCACTACTTCGGCAAGCGTCGTCGGCACTCGCGGCAGGGTAGCGCGCCTGATCGAACACAGTGTGAAAGTTCGGTCAAAGCCCCCGTGCCTGCTAGAATGCCGCGGATTCACGTGAGATTTCGTCGGACATGAGAGTGCGCGCGGCGATCGCCTGGGAGCCCGGCAAGGAGCTCGAGATCGGCGAGCTGGACCTCGAGGGCCCCAAGGAGGGCGAGTGCCTGGTGCGCCTGGCGGCCACTGGTGTGTGCCACACCGACGCCTACACCCTGTCCGGGCGCGACCCCGAGGGCCTGTTCCCGGCGGTGCTGGGCCACGAGGGGGCCGGCGTGGTCGAGGAGCTGGGGCCAGGCGTGCGGGGACTCGCGGTCGGCGACCACGTAATCCCGCTCTACATCCCGGAGTGCCGCGAGTGCAAGTTCTGCGTGTCCGGCAAGACGAACCTGTGCGGGCGCATCCGCGAGACCCAGGGGCGCGGCGTGCTGCCCGATGGCACCAGCCGCCTCTCGTCCGCTGGGCGCATGATCCATCACTACATGGGCACGTCCACCTTCGCGGAGTACACGGTCGTGCCAGAGATCGCCCTGGCGAAGGTGCGCAGCGACGCGCCGCTCGACAAGATCTGCCTGCTCGGCTGTGGCGTCACCACGGGCATTGGCGCGGTGCTGAACACCGCTCGCGTCGAGCCGGGCGCGAGTGTCGCGGTCTTCGGGCTGGGCGGGATCGGGCTTTCAGTGCTACAGGGCGCCGTCATGGCGGGAGCCGATCGCATCATCGGCATCGACATGAACCCGAAGAAGTTCGAGCTCGCCGAGCAACTCGGCGCGACCGAGTGCATCGACCCATCCGCCATCGACGACCTGGCCGAGGCGATCGTCGAGCGCACTGACGGGGGCGTGGACTACTCCTTCGAATGCATCGGCAACCCCGAAGTCATGGGCGTGGCGCTGCGTTCGACGCACAAGGGCTGGGGCCAGTCGATCATCATCGGGGTGGCGGGCGCTGGCGAGGAGATCCACGCCAGGCCCTTCCTGCTGGTGACGGGGCGCTCCTGGCGCGGCACGGCGTTCGGCGGCACGCGAGGCCGCACGCAGCTTCCCGGGTACGTAGACCGCTACATGGCCGGCAAGATCGAACTCGACGCCATGGTGACGGCGACCCTTTCGCTCGAGAACATCAACCAGGCGTTCGAGCTGATGCACAGCGGCGACGCGATTCGCAGCGTGGTGAGTTTCACATGACGAAGCGCATCTGGACCGAGGAGGAGCTGCTTGCGGAGCACGACTACGCGAAGCCGCACGAGGTGGCCGGGCAGCGCCTGCACGGCGGCTTCGACGCGCAGGGTCGCTACCTGCCGCCGCGCTCGCTCTACCGGCCAACGGCGATCGAACACTGGGAGCAGGCGCTGCGCGAGCGCGGAGGCGCGCCCCTGCTCGCCGACGCGTCGCTGCTCCGCGGCCTGCGCTCGCCCACCAGCGAGCAGCAGAAGCTGATGCTGCGCCGGGGGCTGGGCCAGACCTTCTGGAACAACTTGACGATTACCGGGAAGATCGAGGCGCGCGGCCGGGTCCTGGCCGAGCTGAGCTTCCCGGACTTCCAGGAGATCGCGGACCAGGACATCTCCGACCTGGCGGTCGGGCACCTGAGCAAGGGCCTGCTGAAGGCACACGGACTGGACGAGGGTGGCGAGCCGGAAAAGGGCATCGGCGGGCACGACGTGATGTGGTTCGCGCTGCGCGACCTTGCCTTCGGGCCGGACGCGTATCCCGACGTCCAGCCGCCGGAGCGCATCGGCCGGGACCCGGAGGCCCGCGAGGCGCCGGAGCTTCCGGCGCGCTTCGAAGAGACGATCCGCTTCCTGTTGAACCTGCTGATGATCGAGTTCCGGGCCGAGATCGGTTTTGCCTTCAGCCAGGAGATGCTGCGCGATCCCGAGCTCTTCCCGGAGCGGCGCGAGGCAGCGCTCGAGGCGGCCGAGGTCGTGGAACGGATCCGCACGGACGAGGAGATCCACGTGACCTCGCTGCGGCTCTACCTGGGCGAGCTGCGCCATCTCCGATTGCGCACGGGTCAGGGCAAGACGATCCAGGGGAGCGAGATCATCGACCCCGCCTGGGAGCGGCTGGTGCACTGGGCCACGGTCGAGCAGCCGCGCATGGTGGCGGAGGAGCAGCGCAAGCTGCTGCACGAGCGGATCCTGGCGCACCCCGACGGCGAGCAAATCCTGCAGGAGTTCGAAGCGGCGTCCTAGCGGCCCCGCCGTTTCCCCCGTTCCCGCAGGAGAGCGACTCCTCCCGGAGTCGCTCTCCGTCGCGGCAAGGCGAGCCTCGCTCGCCGTTAGGCCGCTCGCGTTCCCCCCGTTCCCGTAGGAGAGCGACTCTTCTGAGAGTCGCTCTCCGTCGCGGCAAGGCGAGCCTCGCTCGCCGTTAGGCCGCTAAAACAACGCCTTGCGGAGGTCGCGAAGCAGATCCGCTTCGGCGTGGGACAGGCCCAGGTAGCGGCGCGCGATGCGGCCGGCTGGGTCGATCAGGTAGGTGACCACCACGTGGTCGGGTGCGTCGCCCTCCTGGATCACGGTGCCCACGTGGTAGTCGCGCAGTACCGCGGCCACGGCCTCGGGTTCGCCGGTCAGGAACGACCAGCCGTCCAGGTTCGCGCCGCGCTCCTCGGCGTAGCGCTTGAGGCGCTCT
>CAXMNF010000151.1:0-7514 GCA_964194645.1 uncultured Gammaproteobacteria bacterium | reverse complement strand
AAGGGCGAGGGGGACGGCGACGGCTTCTACAGCGCGGCGGACGTGGGTCTGACGTTCAGCGCGGTCCCGGGGGCGGGGTTCCCGGCGCCGGCGTATTCGCTGAAGTGTCCGGCACGCCTCGAGGGCACGCCGGCGCCCTAGAACGCCTGAACGCAGCGGCATGCCCGCATCGCACTCCAACAAATCCACATTGCGATGCAACAATTCGGCACTGAAGTCGCAGTCTCCGAGGTCTGTGGCGCACTGCTCCTGCTTGTTTGTCCGGAGCCCCGGAGCGGCCCGCGGCCAAGTCAAGCGCCGCACCGGGTGGCGGGGACTCCGCTGGGAGGGCGATACTCCGCCGGCGATGGCTCTGGCAGCACTGGCGGAGCGCCTGGCGGGCGTGCGGGAACGCATGGAGACGGACGGGGTGGACTTCTACCTGGTGCCGTCTTCGGATGCGCACCAGAACGAGTACGTGCCGGCCTGCTGGCAGCGGCGCGCCTTCATCTCGGGGTTCACCGGCTCCGCGGGCGATGCCCTGATCGGGCGCAGTGAGGCGCGGCTCTGGACCGACTCGCGCTACTGGCTGCAGGCCGAGCACCAGCTCGACGCGAGCCTGTACCAGTTGATGAAGGGCGGGGCGGAGGACGTCCCCACGCTTGCGAAGTGGCTAGCCGCAAACGCCAAGGGCGGTGTGCTCGGGCTGGATCCGCGGGTGGTGTCGCTCGCGCAGGCGCGCGAGCTTCGCACGAAGCTCGAGGCGGTCGACGCGGAGCTTCGCGGGAGCGAGGCGAACTACGTCGATGCGGTCTGGAGCGACGCGCCCGGGCTGCCACAGGGCCCTGCGCTGGTGCTCTCCACGGACTATGCGGGGCAGGCCGTCGAAGACAAGCTCGCTGAGCTGCGCGAGACGCTGGCTGCGGCCGACTGCGACTGGCTGCTGCTCACCACGCTCGACGCGATCGCCTGGACCTTCAACCTGCGCGGTCGCGACGTCGCCTTCAATCCGCTGGTGATCAGCTACGCGCTGCTCGGCCGCGAGGGCGCGCGGCTCTTCGTGGACCCGGCCAAGGTGACCGACGAGGTCGCCGCGCACCTGGCCCGCTGCGGCGTGGTGCACCAGCCGTACGACGATTTCGGCGCAGCGTTGGACGGACTCGCGGGACGCGTGTGGCTCGACCCGAAGACCGCCAGTCTCTGGGCCGCGGAACGGCTCGAAGCCGCTGGCGTGGAGCTTCACGAGGCGCAGGATCCGGTGCTGCTGCCGAAGGCGCGCAAGAACCCGGTCGAACAGCAGGGCATGCGCGACGCGCACGAGCGCGACGGCGTGGCCCTGGTGCGCTTCCTGCACTGGCTCGAGGGTGCCTGGGGCGAGGGCCTGGACGAGATCGGCGCGGCGGACCGCCTGGAGCAGCTGCGCAGCGAGGGCGAGCGCTTCCAGGGACTTTCGTTCCCCACGATCAGCGGCTTCGCGGCTCACGGCGCGATCGTTCATTACGGCGCAACCAGCGAGACGAGCTCGAAGCTCGACGACTCGGCGATCTACCTGGTGGACTCCGGCGCGCAGTACCTGGACGGGACCACAGACGTGACGCGCACCGTGCACCTGGGCACGCCCACGCCCGAGGAGCGCCGCCACTACACGCTCGTCTTGAAGGGACACCTGGCGCTGCGCGCGGCCCTCTTCCCGAAGGGCACGACCGGTGCGCAGCTGGACGCACTCGCGCGCGCCGCACTCTGGCAGGACGGTCTCGACTACGGTCACGGCACCGGTCACGGCGTGGGCCACTACCTGAACGTGCACGAGGGACCGCAGGGCATCAGCTCGCGCTCGACCCAGGTGGCGCTCGAGCCCGGCATGGTTGTATCGAACGAGCCGGGGCTGTACCTGGCGAATCGCTACGGCATCCGCATCGAGAACCTGGTGCTGGTGGTCGAGGTGCGCTCGGCCGAGCAGACCGGGACCGTGCCGTTCTACGGCTTCGAGGACCTGACCCTGGTGCCGTACTGCCGCAAGCTGATCGACCGCGCGTTGCTCGAGCGCAGCCAGGCCGAGGCGCTCGACGCCTATCACGAGCGGGTCCGGGCCACCCTCGGGCCGCAGCTGTCGCGGGCCGCACGGAGCTGGCTGGAGCGCGAGACGGCGCCCATCGCGTGATCTGCCTGCGTCAGGTCTCGAAGCGCTACGGCGCGACGCAGGCGCTCGCCCCGACAGACCTCGAGTTCGAGGCGGGCCGCACCGCGGTGCTGATCGGCTCGAGCGGTTCGGGCAAGTCGACGCTGCTGCGCATCATCCTGGGCCTGATCGAACCGGACACGGGCGAGGTCGAGTTCGACGGGGTGCGCATGCAGCCCGAGAACCTGCTCGAGCTGCGCCGGCGCATGGGCTACGTGATCCAGGACGGCGGGCTCTTCCCGCACCTGGACGCGCGCCACAACGCCAGCCTGCTGGCCGGCTACCTGGGCTGGGATCTGGCGCGCAGCGAGCCGCGCCTGCGCGAGCTGTGCGCGCTCACGCACTTTCCCGAGGACGCCCTCGACCGCTTCCCGGCACAGCTTTCAGGGGGACAGCGCCAGCGCGTCAGCCTGATGCGCGCGCTGATGCTCGACCCCGCCGTGCTGCTGCTCGACGAGCCGCTCGGCGCGCTCGATCCGATGATCCGGGCCGAGCTGCAGACCGACCTGCGAGAAATTTTCCGAGCACTGGGCAAGACGGTCGTGCTGGTCACGCACGACATCGGCGAGGCGGCGTTCTTTGGCGATCGCGTCACACTGCTGAACGAGGGCGCGATCCTCCAGGACGGTCCCTTCTCCGAGCTGCTGCGCGCGCCTGCCGACCCGTTCGTGACACGCTTCATCAACGCTCAGCGCAGCGTGCTGGAGAACGGCGCGTGAGACCCGGGCTCGCGCTCGGGCTGTTGGCCTGGTTGTGCTGCGCAGCGCCCGCCTTCGGCGAGACGCTCGTGGCCGGCTCGAAGAAGTTCACCGAGTCGGTCGTGCTGGGCGAACTGATCGCGCACCTGCTGCGCGATTCCGGCGCCCGGGTGGAGCACCGGCGCGACCTCGGCGGCACGCAGGTGCTGTGGAAGGCCCTGCGCCGCGGCGAAATCGATGTGTACCCCGAGTATACCGGGACGATCCGCGAGGAGCTGCTGGGCGGGGCGCGCGATCTGGACGAGGCCGGCCTGCGGGCGGAGATGCTCACCCGGGGCGTGGTGATGAGCCGGCCCCTCGGCTTCAACAACACCTACGCGCTTGGCATGAAGAAGGCCCTGGCCGAGAAGCTGGGCCTGACCCGCATCTCGGAGCTGCGTGCCCATCCGGCGCTGCGCTTCGGCTTTACCAACGAGTTCATGGACCGGCCGGACGGCTGGCCGGGCCTGCGCCGCCACTACCGGCTGCCCCAGCAGGATGTGCGCGGCCTGGATCACGACCTGGCCTACCGGGGCCTGGAGGCAGACGATCTCGACTTGGTCGACCTCTACTCGACCGACGCCGACATCCGGTACTACGACCTGCAGGTGCTCGAGGACGACGAGCGTCACTTCCCGGTCTATGAGGCGGTACTGCTGTACCGCACGGACCTCCCGGAACGCGCGCCCGCGGCGGTCGCCTCGCTGCTGCGCCTGGAGGGCCTGATCCCGGCGCAGCGCATGGTCGCGATGAACGCGCGCGCCAAGCTCGAGCGCGTGGCCGAGGGCCGGGTCGCCGCCGACTTCGCGGCCGAGGCATTGGGCGTGGCGGCCGAGGTCAGCGAGCGCAGCCCGCTGGCGGAGCTCGTGCGCCACACCCGTGACCACCTGTCGCTGGTGGCCATCTCGCTCGGCGGCGCGATCCTCGTCGCCGTGCCGCTCGGCATCTGGAGCGCGCGTCAGCCGCGCATCGGCCAGGTGGTCCTGGCGACCACCGGTGTGATCCAGACGATCCCTTCGCTGGCCCTGCTCGTGTTCATGATCCCGCTGCTCGGAATCGGGGCCGCGCCTGCGATCGCCGCGCTGTTCCTGTACAGCCTGCTGCCGATCGTGCGCAACACCTACACGGGCCTGCACGACATCTCCGACTCGCTGCGCGAGTCGGCCGAAGCGTTGGGTCTGCCGCCGGCTGCGCGCCTGCGCCTGATCGAATTGCCGATGGCGTCGCGTTCCATCCTCGCGGGCGTGAAGACTTCCGCGGTGATCAATGTGGGCACGGCCACCTTGGGCGCACTGATCGGCGCGGGTGGCTACGGTCAGCCGATCCTCACGGGTATCCGGCTTGACGACGTAGGGTTGATCTTGCAGGGTGCTGTCCCGGCTGCTGCCCTGGCGTTGGCCGTGCAGGCGGGCTTCGAGCTCGCAGAACGCGTGCTCGTGCCCCGGGGCTTGCGGCTGGTGAGAGGAGTCTAGGTATCTCTTCCCATCCGCACGACGATCTCGAACTCGCCGATTTCGAGCCGGCCACACAGATGTTCCTCGACGAAGCCCTCGCCGGCCTGCGGCGCTCTCCCAAGGTGCTGCCCTGCAAGTTCCTGTACGACGAGCGCGGCTCGCAGCTCTTCGACCGCATCTGCGCGCTCGACGGGTACTACCTGACGCGTACGGAGCTCGGCATCCTGCGCGATCGCGTGGACGAGATCGGCCAGGTGCTGGGCGATCGCTGCCTGCTGATCGAGTACGGCAGCGGCAGCAGCATGAAGACGCGCGTGCTGCTGGACCACAAGCGCGATCTGGTCGGCTACGTGCCGATCGACATCTCGCGCGAGCACCTGCTGCAGTCGGCTACGGCCTTGCAGGAGCGCTACCCGGATCTGCTGGTCCTACCGGTCTGCGCGGACTACACCGGGGAGTACGACCTGCCCGCGCCCGAGGGAGCCGCTGCCCGCCGGGTCGTGTTCTTTCCCGGCTCCACGATCGGCAACCTGGAGCGCGCCGAGGCGCGCGCCTTCCTGAAGCACATCGCGCGCACCTGCGGGCGGGGCGGCGGCGTGCTGATCGGCGTGGACCTGCACAAGGACACCCCGACGCTCGAGGCAGCCTACGACGACCAGCAGGGCATCTCCGCGGCCTTCGCGCTGAACCTGCTCGAGCGTATGAACCGCGAGCTCGGCGCCGACTTCGACCTGAAGCGCTTCGCGTACTACTCCTGCTACGACGAGGTCGAGCGCCGCATCGTGATGGCGCTCGAGAGCCTCGAGGACCAGGTGGTGCGGCTCGCTGGCCAGGAGATCGAGCTGGAGGAGGGCGAGCGGATCCGCACCGAGCACTCCTACAAGTACACGCTCGAGGACTTCCGGCAGCTCGCGGCCGAAGCGGATCTCGAGGTGGAGCGGGTCTGGACGGATTCCCGGACCCTGTTCAGCGTGCAGTTCCTCGCGTCCTCCTAGTGGCGCAGCCGGTGGAGGCGCGCTTGCGCGCCGCCGCGCGCCGGCTCTCTCGCGACTTGCGCGAGCTGCGTTTCGCCGCGCCGGTCACGCACGTGTACCACCCGCTCGACTATGCCTGGCGTCCGCACGCAGCCTATCTGAAGGCCTACGGCGACAAACGCGGCCGGGTGCTGTTCGTGGGCATGAACCCGGGACCGTTCGGCATGGCGCAGACCGGCGTCCCGTTCGGAGAGCCGCGGCTGGTGCGCGACTTCCTGGGCATCGAAGCGCCGGTTGGCCGCCCCGAGCGCGAGCACCCCAAGCGTCCGGTCGAGGGCTTCGCTTGCGCGCGCAGCGAGGTGAGCGGCGCCCGGGTCTGGGGAGCGGTGCGCGCGCACTACGGCACGGCCCGGCGCTTCTTTGCGCGCGCCTTCGTGCTCTCGTACTGCCCGCTGCTGTTTCTCGAGGCGAGCGGGCGCAACCGCACACCCGACAAGCTGCAGCCCGCGGAGCGGCGTGCTCTATACGAGGCCTGCGACCGGCACCTGCGCAGCGTGGCCCGTGCGCTCGAGCCCGCCTGCGTCGTGGGAATCGGCGGCTTCGCCCACAAGAGGGCATGCGAGGCGCTCGGGGAGCAAGCCTTTCCGATCGGTCAGATTCTCCACCCGAGCCCCGCGAGCCCGGCGGCAAACCGGGGCTGGGAGCCGCAGGCCCGCGCGCAGCTCCGGGCCCTCGGTCTCTGTGGCTCGAGGCTTTGACGAATCGGGCCGATAGTATATGATCCGTTGATCCGGATCATCAGATGTTCAGGACCGGAGAATCCAATATGCTCGATCTCGACCACGGCGCCGACCTGCTGCGCGTGCTCGGCGACCCGACCCGGGTGCGCTTGCTGCACCTGCTGCAGGACGAGGAGCTGACCGTGGCCGAGCTCACGCGGGCCACGCAGCTGGCGCAGTCGCGTATCTCCACGCACCTGGCGCGGCTCCGGGAAGCCCGCCTGGTGCGCGACCGGCGGGCCGGGGCGGCCTGCTTCTACACGCTGAATCGGGCCGATATGCCCGGAGAGGCGGCGCGCCTCTGGGCGCTGATCCGCGAGGGCACGGACGACCCGCTGCTCCAGCAGGACCGGGTCCGCAGCCGCGAGCTGCTTCGAGCGCGTGGCGCGAGCTGGGCCGACAGCGTGGCGGGCCAGATGGAGCGCCACTACTCGCCGGGCCGCACCTGGGAAGCGAGTCTGCGCGCGCTGCTCGGCTTGGTGCGGCTGGGACGCGTGCTCGATGTGGCCTCCGGGGACGGCGCGTTGGCAGAGCTGCTGGCGCCGCGCGCCCGGCGTGTCGACTGCCTGGACCGGTCGGGCCGGGTGGTCGCCGCGGGCCGCCGACGCCTGGGCCATCTGGGTGGGGTGCGCTTCGTCCAGGGCGACATGCACGCGCTGCCCTTTGCCGACGCCCGCTTCGACCAGGTGCTGCTGATGAACGCGCTGTCCTATGCCGAGCGGCCGCCGCTGGCGCTGCGCGAGGCGGTCCGGGTGCTGCGGCCCGGCGGCGCGCTGGCCGCGGTCACCCTGCGCGAGCATCCCCACACGGAAGCCGCACAGCGCTATGGGCACTTGCAGCCCGGCTTCGACCCGGCGAAGCTGCGGGGAGAGCTCGAGCGGTGCGGGCTCGACGTCTCGCTCTGCGAGGTCACCTCGCGCGAGCGCCGCGCACCGAACTACGAGGTCATCACGGTCCAGGCGACCCGGCCGGAGGGAGCAGTCCATGTCTAGTGCCCGCGAGCGGCTCGAGGCGCTCTGCGAGGAGCGGATCCTGGTGCTGGACGGCGCCACGGGCAGCCTGATCCAGGGCTTTGGCCTCGACGAGGCCGATCACCGCGGCGAGCGCTTCCGCGAGCACCCGCAGGACCTGAAGGGCAACGACCCGGTGCTGAACCTGGTGCGGCCCGACGTGGTCGGCGAGATCCACGAGCGCTACTACGAGGCGGGCGCCGACATCTGCCTGACCGTCACCTTCACGGCTACCTCGATCTCGCAGTCGGAATACGGCCTGCAGGCGTACGCCTACGAGATGAACCGCGAGGCCGCCGCAACGGCGCGCCGCGTGGCCGACGCCTGGACCGGGCGCACCCCGGAGCAGCCGCGCTTCGTGGCGGGCTCGATCGGACCGCTCAACAAGACGCTCTCGCTCTC
>CAXMNF010000150.1:0-2080 GCA_964194645.1 uncultured Gammaproteobacteria bacterium | reverse complement strand
CCTCATTGCCGTCGACATGAATGACGGTGCCGTGCGTCAGCTGACGTCGACCAATCCGGCCAAAGGGGTAGAGGGGTAGGGTTTTCTATTGGTCGTCATCGCTGCTACCGCTCTCTCGAGCTGCAAGAGGAGTGTGCTGTTGGCAGGGCGAGCCGGCCGAGCGCTGGCGCCACAGTGAGATCCGGCGTAGATTGAGGGCGGAGCCGGTGCGAGGTCGCCACGATCGCAGATTTCAGCCAGCTCGACCGCAGCTCCGCCCCTGCGCAGGGGACCGGAGATCGGTTCCGCGGGTGACCGAGATCCTCACCAGGCGAGTGCCGAAGACGGAGGGGCCCGCTCGCGAGTCGAGGCCCTGTTTGCGATGTGTCGGAGGATCTTGGTGACCACTTTAGGATCGAGGATGAAAGCGAGGATTCTCATCTTGGCCCCACACCTACAGGTCAGCGGCTCGACGTCATAGATCCGCCGGATCATCTGGGCCCAGGCTCGTCGCAGCCGGCGACGCTCGGTGGTGGAGGGGGAGAGCGTCAGAGGAGAGCTCGCCGTCTCTTTCGCCTCGCCTCGATTGGCTCGACGCCTGGCCCGCGCAACGCTCGCGTACTCACCGTAGTAGCGCACCGTGTGCAGCTTGGGCTGTGGGATGTGCATGAGTAGCCGAGCGAGGAAGTCCATCGCGTCGAAGGTGGCCTGAGAAGCTCCGAAGCCACCCCGCGCCTTGCGCCGGTACAGAACCGAGCCCTCAGCATCCCAGGACATCCGCTCGAGGCTGAGCGGGGGGCGAAGCAGGTAACGAGCCAGCCGCTCGGTGCCTGCTGCATCGTCCGACCCCACGCTCACGCTGTTATGCACCGAGAACCCGCTGTTCTGCCACGAGAGCAAGAGCTCGATGCGCTCCTCGCTCAGCAGCTCCTCGTCGCGCAGAAAGGCGATCACCTTGTGCCGGAAGAGGAGCTCTGCCGCCCTCGCGTCCACGTACGGCACCGGGACCCAAGAGCCTTCACGATCCCAGCCACCACGCGAAACCAAAGCGTGAACATGGGGGCTCCACCCCAGAAGATCGGTCGCCGTCTGAACCACGCTGACCATGCCAGGCCGCACTCCCGCCCGCTCGGTTTGAGCCGCAGCGATCAGCTCATGGACCGTCTCCCAGCTCGCTCGAGACAGCTTCCCCAGCAGCTCCCGGCGATGAAGGAAGTACGGCCGGAGCATTTTGGGGATCGTGAAGACCCACTGCGCGTGACCCACGGGCTCGAGGATCTCTTCACGCAGCAGGACGGCGAAGATGGCGGCCCGCTTGGCGGCGCACGAGGGGCAGAATCCGCGACGCGAGCATGAGAACGCCACCAGGAACTCCGCTCGACAGTCCTCGCACACGACGCGAGCAAAGCCTCCCTCATAGTCACCACAGCCCTGGTAGGCATGCACGACGTCATCGAGGAACCCGCGCCAGCGCCCGTAGGCGTGCTCGAAGCGATCTTCCCAAACCCCCTTTGACCTGGTCGTAGAACTGGTCGACCAGGCGATACAAGGGGGCTGTCCCGCGGTTGGCGCGGTCGATACAGAGCCGTACAGGGTGCAGACAGAGCCGAGCCCTCCTGCTCCCTGAAGACGAGAACGGGCCCAGCAATCTGGCAGGCGACGCGTCCCGGGCCCCTTCGAAGGCCTCTATCTTCGGGAGATGAGCTCTTCGCTCTCGGCGGCCCTCCTCCGCACGACCGGGGGGCGCCGCGGCCTCTGGCGCCCCGGCAGCGATCCAGTCGACCTCCAGCAAATCTTCGGCACCTGCACCCCATCGAGGGCTGCTCTGATGAGCGGGCGCTACGGCACGCGGTTCGGCTTCGAGTTCACGCCCACACCCGCCGGCTTCAGCACAATGGTGCCTCGCCTCGCCAACTCGACAGCGACGAGATCGTCCTGAAAGTAATGCGGGGGAACATTCTGGAGCTGACAGGCACGGTCGAGCCGTCCGGGCGGCCTGAGGATTTCGAGCAGGTTCGCAAAGCGACCAGGAGGAAGGTCGCATCCAGGATTGCGGACTACGGGGCAGGACGGGCCGACTTTGCCGACTACCTCATCGGAT
>CAXMNF010000149.1:0-12611 GCA_964194645.1 uncultured Gammaproteobacteria bacterium | reverse complement strand
CGCCTTCTACCCGCTGCCGCCCGAGACGCCGCCGGGCTCCTCGCCCGTGGTGGTCGCAGAGGACCGGGCCGGTAACAAGACGCAGGTCGGGCTCTCGATCTCGATCATCGAGCGCAGCTTTCCGAGCGACCGTGTGACGCTCGGCGACGCGTTCCGCGAGAAGAAGGTGCCGGAGCTGCTCGGCGGGGAACACACGGACCTGCTGGCCGGCTACCTGAAGATCAACCGCGACATGCGCCAGGAGAACGACGCGAAGATCGCGGAGCTCACCTCGACGTCGAGCGAGGAGCGCCTGTGGCGCGGGGCGTTCGTCCAGCTCCCCAACTCGAACGTCGGCAGCCGTTTCGGTGTGAAGCGCACCTACGAGTACCAGGGACGCGACGTCGACCACCAGACCCACCTGGGCTATGACCTGGCGTCGACGGCGCGCGTCGTCGTGCCGGCCTCCAATTCGGGCGTCGTGGTCTTCACCGGCGATCTCGGCATCTACGGGCAGACCGTGATCGTGGACCACGGCCTGTCGCTGTTCAGCCTGTACGGACACCTCTCGGAGATCGGGGTGGCCAAGGGCGAAGTCGTCGCGCAGGGCGATCCGCTGGGCCGCAGCGGCGAGACCGGTCTCGCGGGCGGCGACCACGTGCACTATGGGATGATCGTGTCCGGGGTCTTCGTGGACCCGTTGGAGTGGTTTGACCCGCGCTGGATCGAGGAACACATTGAGGTCAAGTTCGCGGTCCCGGAGGCGAACGGCGCCACCCCCTAGCGAGGAGCAGCTCGCGCCCGCCTTGCAGCGGCGCGTGCGCAAGAACCTGCTCGCCTGGTACCAGCGCGAACGGCGCGACCTGCCGTGGCGGCGAACCCGCGATCCCTACCGGATCTGGCTGTCGGAGACGATGCTCCAGCAGACCCGGGTCGACACGGTGGTGCCGTACTACCAGCGGTTCCTGGCGCGCTTTCCCGACGTGCAGGCCCTGGCCGCGGCCGACGAGCAGGACGTCCTGCGCGAGTGGTCGGGCCTGGGCTATTACGCGCGGGCACGCAACCTGAAGAAGGCCGCCCAGCAGATCGTGCGCGAGCACGGGGGCGACCTGCCGCGCGACCCGCAGGCCCTGGCCGCCCTGCCCGGGGTCGGCCGCTACACGCTCGGCGCGCTGCGCAGCATCGCGTTTGGCGAACGCGCCGCCCTGGTCGACGGGAACGTGCGCCGCGTGTTCGCCCGCCTGCTCGCGGATCCGGCACCCGAAGCGCAGACGCTCTGGGCGCTGGCAGAGGCGTTGGTTCCGAAGCGCGTCCCGGGCGACTTCAACCAGGCGTTGATGGAGCTCGGCGCGACCGTGTGCACGGCGCGCGCCCCGGCGTGCGGCCGCTGCCCGCTCGCGCGCTGCTGCGCGGCGCACGGCGAAGGACGACCCGAAGCGTACCCGGCGCCCCGCAGCCGCAAGCCCCCGCTCGAAGTGCGCGCGCTGGCGGGCCTGCTGGAGCGGCGCCGGCCCGAACCCGCGCTGCTGATGCTGCGCCGCCCATCGGCGGGTCTGCTCGGCGGCCTATGGGAGCTGCCGAGCTGCGAAGGCACGGACGCAGACGCGCTGCTCGCCAGCTTGGCGGAGCGCACCGGGCTCGAAGCGAGCGCCGGCGAACCGCTCGGCGAGCTGCGCCACGCGTTCAGCCACCGCTCGCTGACTCTCAAGCTGCTGCGACTCGAACGCGGTCGCGGGCGGCTGCGCGCCTCCTCGGACGGCGCCCGCTGGTGCGCGCGCGGGAGGCTCGGCGAGCTGCCGCTCTCGACCCTGATGCGCCGGGCGCTGGAGCTCGCCGGAGTGGGCGAGGCGCTATCCTGACGCCATGGCGCGCGACGGACGCGAGGACGACCGCGAGGCCTTCGAGCAGGCCATGTCCGACGTGGACCCGATCGAGCGGGACCGGCACGCGCCGGAGCTGCGCGGCCGGCGCCCGGTGCCCCTGTCGGAACACGACCGCGAGGTGCTGCGCGAGCTCGATGCGCTGGTCTCCGGCAGCGGCGCGATCGAGCTACAGGATCCGGACGATCGCCTCGATGGCAAGGTGCCCGGCCTCGACCCGCGGACCTTCCAGCGCCTGAAGCGCGGAGAGTTCACCGTGCAGGACGAGCTCGACCTGCACGGAACCGACGCGCAGAGCGCCCGCCACCTGGTGGAACGCTTCCTGCTCGACACGCACGCGCGCGGTCTGCGCTGCGTGCGGATCGTGCACGGCCGCGGACGAAACTCGCCGGGAGGCGTCCCGGTGCTGAAGGCGAAACTGCCGCGCTGGCTGGCGCGAGGCCCGGCCCGCACCCTGGTGCTGGCCTACGCGACCGCAGCCCGCCAGCACGGCGGCAGTGGCGCCACCTGCGTGCTGCTGCGCAAGGGCAGCCGCTAGCGGCCGAGATACGGGAGACTGTCCGGCGAAGCGGCTATCCTCGCTCCATGGGTTCGAGCTTCGGACAGCTGTTCCGCGTCCACACGTGGGGCGAGTCGCATGGCGGCGCCGTGGGCGTGAGCGTAGACGGCTGCCCGCCACGCGTTCCGATCTCGCCGGACGAGATCCAGGTCGAGCTGGACCGCCGGCGACCCGGCCAGAGCCGCCTCACCACACCGCGCCAGGAAGACGACCGCGTCGAGATCCTGTCGGGGGTGTTCGAGGGCGGGACACTCGGCACGCCGGTGCTGATGCTGGTGCACAACAAGGACGCGCGCCCGCAGGCGTACGAGGAGCTGCGCAACGTGTACCGCCCGTCGCACGCCGACTACACGTACGAGGCGAAGTACGGCGTGCGCAACTGGCAAGGGGGCGGACGCGCCAGTGCGCGCGAGACCGTCGGCCGCGTGGCCGCGGGTGCGCTCGCGCGCAAGGTGCTGGCCCTGCACGGCTTCGGCGAGATCACGGGCTATGTGAGCCGCGTGCACAGCGTCGAGGCCAAGGTCGATCCGCTGCTGGTGACGCGCGCGCAGGTGGAAGCCGGGCCGACGCGCTGTCCCGACGTCGAGGCGGCCCTCGAGATCGAACGCCGCATCGACGAGGTGCGCAAGCGCGGCGACTCGCTGGGCGGAGTCGTGACTTGCGTGGCGCACGGCGTCCCTCCCGGGTTGGGCGAGCCGGTGTTCGACAAGCTCGAGGCCGACCTGGCCAAGGCCATGCTCTCGCTACCGGCTTGCAAGGGCTTCGAGATCGGCTCGGGCTTCGCCGGCACCCTGCTCACCGGCAGCGGACACAACGACCCGTTCTATGCCGAGGACGGCCGGGTGCGTACCCGCACCAACCGCTCCGGCGGAGTGCAGGGCGGCATCTCGAACGGCGAGGCCATCGTGCTGCGCGCGGCGTTCAAGCCCACCGCGACGATCCGCGTCGAGCAGGACACCGTGGACCGCGACCTCGAGCCGGCGCGCCTCTCGGCGTCCGGACGCCACGATCCCTGCGTGCTGCCGCGCGCGGTGCCGATGGTCGAGGCGATGACCGCGTTGGTGCTGGTCGACCACTTTCTGCGCCAACGCGCCCAGCAGTCGGGCGCGCCGGACGCCTGATTCAACCGGCACCCCGCGGGTGCCGATTCACAGCGCATGTGGCTCGATCTCGTCGGTCTCGCGATCCTGGCGGTCTTCATGATCATGGGACTCCTGCGCGGCAGCCTGCCCAGCCTGCTGCGCATCATGTCGCTGGTGGCCGCCTACGCCGCGGCGGTGCTGACCGCCCCGGCTCTGGGACCCGCCGTGGCGGAGCGCATGTCGCTGCCGGTCTTCCTGGGCATCCCGATCGCGGGCAGCGTGGCCTTCCTGGGCGTCTACACCGTGCTCGGCGTGCTGTCGCGCCTGGTCCAGGGCTGGGAGAACCGGCGCCGCGACGGCGAGCCGCGCAGCAGCCTGGATCGCACCGGCGGGGCCCTGCTGGGCGGCTTGCAGGGCGCCTTCGTCATGCTGCTGATTGGCTGGCTCGGCTTGTGGGTCGAAGCCGGACGCGCAGCCGGCTCCCTGGAGGGCCTGCCGGACCCCGGGGGCTCGGCGCTGATCCACGCATCGCAGGCGGTGGTCGAGGCCGGCGCGTCGGCGCTGGTGGACGACAGCGAGCCCGGCGCGCGCATGGCCGTGAACATGGCGGCGCGGCCCAAGGAGACCATAGAGGGCCTGCAGCGTTTGCTGGGGAACCCGCGCATCCTGGCGCTCCAGGAGGACCGGGTGTTCTGGAGCTACGTGGAGAGCGGCGCGATCGACGTGGCGCTCAACCAGGGCAGCTTCCTGGGCATCGCCTACGACGACACCTTGCGCAAGGAACTGGCCGACGTGGGCCTGATCAAGGACTACGCAGCAGCCGACCCGCGCCTGTTCCGGGCCGAGGTGAAGGACGCGCTGGAGCAGGTGAGCCCGCGGATCCGCGGGCTGAAGAACGACCCGGCGGTCAAGCAACTGATGAACGACCCCAACATCGTGATCGCGCTCGAGCAACGCGATCACCTGACCCTGATCCAGAACCCCGCCTTCCGCGAGCTGATCGGCCGCGTGATGGAAGGCACTCCGCAACAGAACTAGGGAGCCGCTGGGCTGCTAGTCAGGGAAAAAGAGCCAGGCCGGCGATGGCGGCGCCGATGCCCAGCAGGACGCCGGCTGCGCCGCAGACTGCGTGCACGGCTCGCACGCGTGGCGGCGCGCCCCAGGCCAACCAGGTCCCGAGGGCCCCGGCCAGGGTGATCCCGGCCGCGGAGGCCAGGGCCAGCGGGAAGTGCACGGACTCGCCCACGGGCTGGCCGCGCAGCAGGCCCAGCGAGGCCAGGCCCAGGCCGAAGCCCAGCACCACCAGGCCCACCAGGATCCGCGCCCAGCGCTGGTGCCGGCTCGAGTCGAAGGGGTTCCCCAGCAGCCTGGCCCGGCGGACCCGCAGCCCCTCGCGCAGCACGAAGAGGGCCAGCGCCAGCACCCCGATCATGAGCCCCGGATGCACGTAGGCGGGCCAGCGCATGGCTGCGGAGCGTACCGGCGGACGCCCGACTGGTCCATACGACCAGAGTGGGTATTTTGAAGGGCAATGGGGGGAGCAGCAGCATCGGTGTTGCGCGAGGCCGCGCTCCATCTGGATCGGCACCGCCACCACATCGAGATCCAGGTGAACCGGCGCCTCGGCCGGGACGAGCCAACGCCATACGCGCGCAGCGAGATCGTGCGTCGCTTCCGGAGTTTCTGCCGGCTGGCGAGCATGGACTGGAACGCCGCGCGCCCGTCCTTCGACGGCCTGGCCGGGAACTCTTCCGCGGGCCTGGAGCGCGCCGTCGAGGTCGCGATCGAGGTCGCCACTGAGCTCCCTCAGAGCGATGCGCTGCGCGCGGCGCTGCAGGAGCTGAGCACGCGCTTCCGCGCGGGCATCCGGCGCACCATGCAGCCGCGCAGTGAGCAAGAGCAGCCGCACGGGCGCAACAAGAAGCGTCCCGATGCCGGCCGCCGCGTGCGCGCCGCGATCGACCGGATCAGCGACGCGTACATCGCGATGTGCCTGGACACCGGAACGATCTACGACCTGAACCCCGCAGCGGAGGCGCTGTTCGGCGCGGAACCCGAGACCCTGCTGCGGCGCGAGCTGTGCGAGCTGATCGGCCCGAACGACCTCACGGACTACCGAAGCCTGGAGGCGCGGCTCGACGCGGGCGAGGACTCGGGGCCTGCGCGGATGCTCTGGAAGCGCCTGAACGGCGAACTGGTGCCCGTCGAGTTTACGGTCGCGACCCACACGATCGGGGGGAAGCGCCTGGCGATCTTCAGCGCGCGCGAGCGCATCGAGGTCGTGCTCGAGACGCCGACCTACTCGACCCGCACTACCGCTTCGCCGGGGATCCTGGCTACCAGGGAATCGACCGCGCGCTCCACGTAGGCCCGGTCGCGCGACTCCAGCGTGAGCAGGGTCAGGTAGTCCTCTTCGCCGATCTTCGGATAGCTGCCGAGCCGCAGCTGCGGAAAATCGTCGAGCAGGTCGTGCAGCTGCTGGGCGATGTCGCTCTCGATGCACGCCATGAACACGCGCCGCAGGTGGAACGGCGTGCCCTGGAAGGTGTCGCGCAGCGACGTGAACTTGGCCTGGAGCAAGCGGGGAATGCCCGGGAAGATGTACACGTTCTCGACCTTTACGAGCGGGAACCACAGGTCGGGTGTCTCCAGCAGGATGGCGCCCTCGGGCAGCAGACACATCTTCAGCTGGCTCGGGTTGGGCTCGTTCCCCTTGAGCGCCTTGCGCAACATCTCGGCCATGCGCGGGTGCTCGACCAGCCCGCGGTCGAACGCGCACGCGACGCCTTCCATGGTCACGTCGTCGTGCGTGGGCCCCACGCCACCCGTAGTGAGCACGTAATTGTAGTCGCTCGAGAAGCGCCGCACGTCCGTTCCGATCACCTCGACTACGTCGGGGATCGTGTAGACGCGCTCGACGTCGACGCCGAGTGTGCGCAGCTCGCGCAGCAGGAACGGCGCGTTCTCGTCCGGGATCTTCCCCGAGAGGATCTCGTTGCCGATGATCAGCACGCCCGCGTTCGACATCGCGAATGGCATGGTAGCCTGCCGCCATGCCCGAGATCCAGTTTCGACCGGGCGGCGCCCGCATCGAGGTCGAACCGGGTACGCGCCTGATCGACGCGATCCGGCGCGCCGGCCTGCCGATCGCCAACCCCTGCGGCGACGACCTGATCTGTGGCAAATGCGGCGTGCGCATCGTGTCGGGCGAGGTCTCGCGCGAAGCCGAGGTCGAGCGCGATGCGAAGGCGCGCAACCGCGTGCCGGCCGAGCTCCGCCTGGCCTGCGCAATCCGCGTGCGCGGCGACCTGGTGGTCAGCGCCGACTACTGGGGGAGTGCGCGCGAATGAGCCGGGCGCTGGTGATCCTCGATCACGGTAGCCGCCGGCCGGAGGCGCACGCGCAGCTGGAAGCGCTGGCAGCGAGCGTGCGCGAGCGCGCGCCGCAGCTGTTCGTGACGATCGCGCACCTGGAGCTTGCCGCGCCGAGCCTCGCCGAGGCCATCGACGCCTGCGTCGCGGCGGGGGCGCGCGAGGTGTGCGTGCATCCGTTGTTTCTCGCAGCGGGCCGGCACCTGGCCGAGGACGTGCCCGGCCTGGTCGAAGCCGCGCGGACGAAACACCCCGACCTGTCGATCCGCCTGCTCGAGGCGCTCGGCGCACGCGCCGAGCTGGCGGACGTGATCCTGGCCACTCTCGCGTAGACGGGCGGACCGGGGGGATCATGTATGCTCCCGCCATGGCTCGCATCAACGACCACTACCTGAAACTCGCCGCCGGCTATCTCTTTCCGGAGATCGAGCGGCGCGTCGGCGCGTTCAGGGACGCGCACCCGGACGCCCAGCTGATTCCGCTCGGCATCGGCGACGTGGTTCTGCCGCTGCCGGAGAGCGTGCGCAGCGCCATGCACCGAGCCGTCGACGAGCTCGGCACCGAGGCGGGCTTCCGCGGCTACCCGCCGGGACAAGGCTACGCGTTCCTGCGCGAAGCGATCGCGGAGCACGACTTCGCGGCACGCGGCGTCGAGCTGGGAATCGACGAGATCTTCGTCTCCGACGGTTCGAAGTGCGACAGCGGGAACATCCAGGAAATCTTCTCGGCCGACGCCACGATCGCCGTGCCCGACCCCACGTATCCGGTCTACGTCGACACGAACGTGATGGCGGGCCGCACGGGGGAGGCCGACGCGGCGGGACGCTACCAGGGGATCGTCTACCTGCCCTGTCTCGAGGCCAGCGGCTTCCTGCCCGAGCCACCCGAGGAAGCGGTCGACCTGGTCTACCTGTGCTTTCCGAACAACCCCACCGGAGCCGTCGCGGGACGCGCGGCGCTTGCGCGCTGGGTCGAGTGGGCTTGCGAGACGCGCGCGGTGCTCTTGTTCGACGCGGCCTACGAGGCCTACATCGGCGATCCTGCGCTCCCCCACTCGATCTTCGAGATCCCCGACGCGCGGCGCTGCGCCATCGAGTTCCGCAGCTACTCGAAGAGCGTCGGCTTCACCGGGGTGCGCTGCGGCTACGTCGTGGTGCCGCGCGAGCTGGAAGGCACCGCCGCAGACGGCACGGCGGTGCCGATCCACGAGCTCTGGGCGCGGCGCCACGCCACCAAGTTCAACGGCGTCTCCTACCCGGTCCAGCGGGGCGCGGCGGCCTCCTACAGCGAAGCCGGTCGCGCCGAGGTGCACGCCAATGTCGAGTATTACCTGGCCAACGCGGAGCGCATCCGCACGGGACTCGCAGCGCTGGGCTTCTCGGTGTTCGGCGGCGCGAACGCGCCCTACGTGTGGCTCAAGACCCCGGACGGCGTCGACTCGTGGAGCTTCTTCGACACCTTGCTGGAGCGCGCGCAGGTGGTCGGCACACCGGGCGCCGGCTTCGGCTCGTGTGGCGAGGGCTACTTCCGGCTGTCGGCCTTCGGCAAGCGCGAGCGCATCGAGGAGGCGCTCGAGCGCATCGGCAAGAGCCTCGGCTAGCCGGCTGTGGACTACCGCCCCACGGCAGCCCAGCAGGCGCTGCGCCGCGAGGTGCGCGAGTTCCTGGCCGGCGACCCGGCGCCGCGCGCGCGGCCCTTCGCCGAGGACGGCTGGATCGCCGGTTTCGACCCGGAGTTCTCGCGGCGCCTGGCCGAGCGCGGTTGGATCGGCCTCGTCTGGCCGCGCGAGTACGGCGGCGCCGAGCGCAGCTACCTGGACCGCCTGATCGTCACCGAGGAGCTTCTGCTGGGCGGAGCGCCGGTCGCGGCCCACTGGTTCGGCGACCGGCAGATCGGGCCGTCCCTGCTGGCCCACGGCACACAGGAGCAGAAGCGCGAGCTCCTGCCGCGCATCACCCGCGCCGAGATCAGCTTCTGCGTGGGCATGAGCGAGCCCGGGGCGGGCAGCGACCTGGCGAACCTGCAGACCCGCGCGTCGCCTGACGGCGACGGTTTCCGCATCCGCGGCCAGAAGATCTGGACCAGCTTCGCGAGCGAAGCGGAGTACTGCTACCTGGTCGCGCGCACCGACCCCGACTCCAGCGCGCACCGCGGCATCAGCGAGCTGCTGGTGCCGATGGACGCGCCGGGCATCACGGTGCGCCCGATCCGCGACATGGTCAGCGAAGAGCACTTCGGCGAGGTGTTCTTCGACGACGTATACGCCCCGGCCGGTGCGCTGATCGGCCAGCGCGATCGCGGCTTCTACCAGATCATGGAGCAGCTCGACTACGAACGCAGCGGCATCGAGCGGCTGGTGTCGAACGCGCCTCTCTGGTACGACGTGCTGCGCCTGGCCGGCGAGCGCGGACTGCTGCGCGAGCCGCTGCTGCGCCAGGAAGTCGCCGAGATCGAGACGGCCGTCGCCTGCGGGCGCGGCATGATCTATCACGTGGCGCAGCTGCTCTCGTCGGGGCGCGTGCCGAACTACGAGGCCGCCGTCACCAAGACCTTCTGCACGTCCCTCGAGCAGCGCATCGCCTCGTTCGCGGCCCGCTTGCTCGGGCCCGCGGCGCAGCTCGCGCCCGGCGACCCGCGTGCGCCGCTCGGGGGCCGGGCGGCCCGCGCGCTGCTCTACGCTCCCGCCTACACGGTGCAGGGCGGGACGAACGAGATCCTGCGAAACATCATCGCCGAGCGCGGCCTCGGACTGCCGCGCTAGCCAGGCGGCTCGTCAATGCAGCTGCCGGGCGCGGCCGCGCAGCGTCTCGAGCGCCTCCAGGAACGCGGCGGACAGACGCGCGCCGCCGGCCAGCTCGGCGAAGCGCTCCAGGTCGGCCACCGCGGCGCGGTAGCACTCGAGCCGCGCGTAGAGCAGGCCGCGGTCGCGCAGCTCGAGTGGCGCATCGGGCGCCAGCAACAGGATGCGGTCCACGCAAGACAGCGCCGCCTGCCATTCCTCGCGCTCGCCGTAGAGCTGCTTCAGGTTCGACAGGATGCGCACCAGGATCTGGCGCGGACCCGCGATCGCCAGATGCTCGGAACGGAGTTCCGCCTCGTCCCCGAGCGCGCCGCGCAGCAGGCTCTGGCAGTGGTCGTGCGTGGCCACTTGCCCGTGGAAGGGGTCGACGATCAGGCCGGGATCCGTGCCCGCCCGCACCAGGAAGTGACCGGGGAAGCCGACGCCGCGCGCTTCGACGCCCAGTCGGCGCGCCACTTCGATCCAAACGATCGAGAGCGTGATCGGCAGGCCCGTGCGGCGCTCGAGGACCTGGTCCAGAAAGCTGTTGTGCGGGTCGTAGTAGTCGTCCGGGTTGCCGGCAAAGCCCTGCTCCCGAAACAGGAAGTCGCAGAGGCGCGCCGCGGCCGCGGCGTCGCTCCGGGCGTCGAAGCCGGGGCGTAGAGCATTCGCGAGCGCATCCAGGCGCGCCAGCGAACGCTCGACGTCGACCTCCGGCCGGCCCTCCGCGCCGATCAGCAGAGCACCGCGGGCCAGGTCGATCTGCGCGTCGTCGAGAGCGGCCAGAGCTGCGAACTGCTGGCGCGGCTCGGCACTCATCCGGGCACCAGCAGTACCTTGCCGGTGGTCACCCGTCCCTCGAGTGCGCGGTGCGCGTCCGCGCCGTTCTCCAAGGGAAAGTGCGCACCGATGCGAACGGCCAGCTTTCCGGCGACGATCGCGTCGAACACCGAATGCGCGCGGAGCAGCAGCTCGGCGCGATCCTGCGTGTAGTGCGCCAGCGAGGGCCGGGTGATGAAGAGCGAGCCCTGGTTGTTGAGCCGCTGCAGATCGAACGCCGGCACAGGGCCGCTCGACTGACCGAATAGCGCCAGCAGGCCGCGCGGACGCAAGCTCGCGAGACTGCCGTCGAAGGTGGTCGCACCCACCGAGTCGTAGACCACGTCTACCCCGCGCCCATCCGTGATCCGCAGGCACTCGGCGCTGAAGTCCCGCTCGGTGTAGCGCACCACGTGCTGCGCACCGGCCTCGCGCGCCAGCTTCTCCTTCTCGGCGGTCGAGCAGGTCCCGATCACGCTGGCGCCGGCGGCCGACAGCAGCTGAACCAGCAGCAGCCCCACGCCGCCGGCCGCCGCATGAACCAGCGCCACGTCGCCTGGACGGGTCTCGCGCGTGGCGTGCACCAGGTAGTGCGCGGTCATGCCCTGCAGGAGCGCCGCGGCCGCGACCTCGTCCGACACGCCGTCCGGCACCGGAATGACCCGCTCGGCAGGGGCCAGCAGCGCCTGGGCCGCGGAGCCGGGCACCGAGGCCCAGGCCACCCGGTCGCCGACCCGCAGCTCGTCGACCCCCTCGCCGACTTCCTCCACCACCCCGGCCCCTTCCAGGCCCGCCACGAAGGGCAGGGGGCGCGGGTAGAGCCCGGTGCGGAAGTACACGTCGATGAAGTTCAGGCCCGCCGCGGCCAGCCGGATCCGGACCTGTCCGGGCCCCGGCGCGCCTGGGTCGTGGCCCTCCCAGCGCAGCACCTCGGGACCGCCCGTCTCGCGAACGACGATGGCGTGCGTCATGGACAGGAGTCTACCGCAGTGGGCAGCGGCGACCGCGCGCGCCACGCAGAAGCGCGAAACATCGTCCGTTCCCGAAAGAGAATTCTCGCCATTGCCGATTCTCTGAGGAACCAGCGCGCGCACTCCCGCGCGCGTAATCAGGGGGCGACGATGAGCGCAATCGTCAGACTTCTGTTGATCGTGGTCACCTGGGCCGTTGCGACGGGTCACGCGGATGCGAACAACCAGTTCGATTTCGATGACAGTCCCGAAGACCTGCTCTTCCAGGACATCCCGATCGTGATCAGCTCCACGCGAACCGAGCGATCGGCACTCGACGTGCCGAACGCGGTGACCGTGATCACCGCGAGAGACATCAAGGAATCCGGAGCGGCCACGATCGAGGAGATCCTGCACTGGATCCCGGGACTCGACGTGATGCGCCTCTCGAAGGGCGACGTATCCACGTCGATGCGCGGCTTCAACTCGGTCCCGGCAACCACCCTTCTGGTGATGATCGACGGCCGCACGGCCTACCTGGACTTCTTCGGCAACGTGTTCTGGGAAGCCCTGAATGTGACGGTCCACGACATTGAGCGGATCGAGTTCGTTCGCGGGCCGGGCTCGGTGCTGTACGGCGCCAGTGCGCTGCTCGGCACCGTGAACATCATTACGAAGGATCCTCGCGACCTGTCCAGTGTGTACAGCTACACGGGGATGGGCTCCACGACGCGCCACCAGAGCAACACCTTCGCCTCGACTGCGGGTCCGCTCGCGCTCAAGGCCTCGTTCGAGTACCGCTCGCTCGACGACTTCCGCAACACGGTGACCCCGCCCGACCCGCTGGTCTCGCGCAGCCGGGACACCACAGGCTTCCGCGGACGGCTGGGCAACGCCACCCTGGACTATCTGTTCGAGGACGGCGCGCGCCTCACGGTCGCCGGCGGGCGCTCCCGGGCGACGAACCAGACGGCCTTCCTGAACCAGACCCTCGACCAGAACGACGCCACCACCGAGTTCGGCCGGTTGCGCTACACGGACGGACCCTGGCAGGTCCAGGCGTTCTACACCGAGAACGAGCAGGACATCAAGCAGAGCGTCCACCTCGGCATCTTCCCGTCCTTCTTCCTCACCTACGACTTCTTCGCCAGCACGGCGGATCTCGAGATCCAGCGCGAGCTGGAGTTGGGCG
>CAXMNF010000148.1:0-1605 GCA_964194645.1 uncultured Gammaproteobacteria bacterium | reverse complement strand
GCTCCGCCGCGAGGCGCGCGAGCAGCTCGCGATTCGTCTGCTCCGGGGACTTGCGACCGAACCCGAACGGGCTCATCGCCCTTTCCTCTTCCTTAGCCCGGATCCACCGAACCCGCGACCCGATTCGGCTGCCGGGACACGCAAACAGGTGCCCCTCTGAAGCTGGGATGATGGTGTGTGAACAGCCCATCGACCCGGAACAGGGAGCACCTGTTAGATGCGATCATCGCACAGCCTCGACCGGCTTGAAACGGCCTTCGACGACGACCGCCTGGTGGCCAACGCGGGGCTGCTGCTGCCGGCCACGCTCGCCCAGCATCTCGGTCTGCAGCAGCTCGTCGACGCCCACCTCGACCTCGGGGCTGCCCCGGGTCGGGCGAACGTCGGGGACAAGCTGCTGACCCTGATCGCCTCCGCGCTCGCGGGCGGTGACTGCATCGACGACGCCGATGCGTTGCGCGCGGGCGGGACGGCCAGCGTCCTCGGCTGCGCCGTCAAGGCCCCATCGACCCTGGGCACGTTTCTGCGCAGCTTCCGCTGGGGCCACGTCCGCCAGCTCGACCGCGTGACCCGCGAGTTGCTCGCCCGGGCCTGGGCGACCGGAGCGGGACCCGGCGCAGCGCCATTCACCATCGACCTCGACTCGACGATCTGCGAGACCTATGGCCTGGCGAAGGAGGGCGCCCGGCACCACGGCTACACCGGCGTGCGCGGCTATCACCCGCTGCTCGCGGTTGCGGCCGGGAGCGGTGACGTGCTCATGGCCCGGCTGCGCGAGGGCCGTGCCCACACCGCCCGGGGGGCCGCCCACTTCCTGCGTGAGACGATCGGCCGGGTCCGCGCTGCCGGAGCGAGCGGACAACTGACGATGCGGGCCGACAGTGGCTTCTATGCTCACGCGGTCGTCGCGGTCTGCCGCAAGCTGGGCGTCCGCTTCTCGATCACGATCCGCCAGCAGCCGAGCATGCGCCGGCTGATCGAGGCGATTCCCGAGGCGGGCTGGACGCCGATCGAGTACTGGCTGGCGGGCGGCGCCGATGTCGCCGAGACGACGTACACCCCGTTCAAGGGCGAGCAGGACGCCGCGTCGGTGCGGCTGATCGTGCGGCGGGTGAAACCAACGCCGGGTTCACAGCTCGCGCTCTTCACGCGCTATAGCTACCACGCGTTCATCACCGACCGCGCTGGTCAGACGCTCGAACTCGAGGCCGACCATCGTCGCCACGCCGAGATCGAGAACACGATCCGTGACCTCAAGTACGGCGTCGGGCTCAATCACCTGCCCTCTGGTCGCTTCGCCGCCAATGGCGCTTGGCTCGCGGTCCAGGTGATCGCCCACAACCTTGCTCGCTGGACGGCCCGGATCGGGCTGGCCGAGGGGATCGTCACGACCAAGACGCTCCGGCGGCGGCTCTTCGCTCTCGCCGGGCGGCTCACTCGCTCTGCTCGTCAGCTCACGCTCCATCTGCCGGCGCGCTGGCCCTGGGCCGCCAACTTCACCGCCGCCCTCGCCCGGCTGCGGGCGATCCCGCTCCCGACCTGACGCCGCTCGGCCTCGCCGACCGCTCCACTGCCTGGCGCCAGCATGCCTGCGAGCGCCTCCCC
>CAXMNF010000147.1:0-7928 GCA_964194645.1 uncultured Gammaproteobacteria bacterium | reverse complement strand
GGCCCGCGTCGCCGGACAGGAAGGCCTCGCCGGGGACGCTGGCGACGCCGGTCTGCTCGAGCAGGCGCATGGCGCGCTCCATGCCCGTGTGGCCCGGCACCCGCGACAGGTCGGCCAGCGTGAAGTACGAGCCCTCTGGTCGGTACGGAGTCAGGCCCGCGCGCTCCAGCGCAGCGCACAGCTGGTCGCGCTTCGCCTGGTACTCGCGGCCGATCCCCTCGTAGTAGTCCTCGCCCAAGAGCTCGAGCGCGCGGGCGCAGCCGAGCTGCAGGGGCGTCGGCGCGCACACGTAGACCAGGTCGTTCAGCGCCGCGAAGCCCTCCTGCCAGCGGGCCGGCGCGGCGATCCAGCCGAGCCGCCAGCCGGTGATCGCAAAGGTCTTCGAGAGGGCTGACATGGTGATCGTGCGCTCGCGCAGGCCCGGCAAGCTCGCGGGGCTCAGGTGGCGGCGTCCGTCGAACACGAAATGCTCGTAGACCTCGTCGGTGAGCACGAACAGGTCGTGGCGCTCGCACAGCTCCGCGATCCGCTCCAGCTCGGCGCGGCCAAACACCTTGCCGGTCGGGTTCCCGGGCGTGTTCACCACGATGGCGCGGGTGCGCGGAGAGACGGCGCGCTCGAGGGCGTCCGGGTCGAACGACCAGTCCGGGGGCGCGAGCGGCACGCAACGCGCCTCGACGTCGAGCGAGGCCAGGGTGTTGGTGTGGTAGCCGTAGTAGGGCTCGAACAGGATCACCTCGTCGCCGGGGTCGAGCAGCGCGAGTGCCGCCACGTAGAACGAGCCGGTCGCCCCGTTCGTAACGACGATCTCGGTCTCGGGGTCGTACTCGAGCCCGTTGTGACGGCGCATCTTGTCGGCCAGAGAGCGGCGCAGCTCGACGAGGCCCTCGGAACGCGAGTAGACGTTGGCGCCTTCCTCGATCGCGGACTGGGCGGCGTGCCGCACCTTCTCGGGCACAGGCGTGTCGCACACGCCCTGGGCGAGGTTGATGCCGCCGAGCCGCTCACACTCCGCGGTCATGCTGCGGATCGGAGACAGCCGGATCTGGCCGCTGCGGCGGCTCCGCTGGAGGCTCACGGCGCCAGGGTACACCAGCAGCGCACTTGCACGGTGGCCCTTGCGGCCGGTCGTGGTGCGGGCACCGAATCGCGCCAGCCGATGGCCACGGCCTGTGGCATGCTCTCGTCCACCGTGCTGACCTTGCCGACCGATCCGCGAGCCGAGGCCGCGTGAGCGAACTCGAGCGCGGCCGCTACCTGAACCTGGCAACCTTCCGCCGCGACGGCCGCGCCGTCGAGACCCCGGTCTGGTTCGCCGAGAGCGGCGGGCGGCTCTACGCGTTCAGCGAGGGCCGAGCCGGCAAGGTGAAGCGGCTGCGCAACTCGCCGCGCGCGCGCGTCGCCGCCTGCGACATGCGCGGCCGACTGCGCGGAGCCTGGCAAGACGCGAGCGCCCGGGTGGTCAGCGACCCCGCCACCGTGGAACGCGCCTACGCCTCGCTGCGCGCCAAGTACGGCCTGCAGATGCGCCTGGCGGACGCGCTGTCGCGCCTCTCGGGCCGCTACGAGAAGCGCGCGATGCTCGAAATCACTCCGGCGCGAGCCGCTTCCCCAGACTGACCGCGTCGTCGGGCCGGAAGCCGAGCCGCTCGTAGAAGCCCAGGGCCTGCTGGTTCGACGCGCGCACCTGCAGGTTGATCTTGGGGCAGCCGAGCTTCGCGAGCTTGGCCTCGGCCGCTTCCATCATGCGCCGGCCGAGTCCTAGACCGCGCTGCTCCGGCGCGACCGCCAGGTAGTTGATCCAGCCGCGATGCCCCTCGTAGCCGGCCATCACGCTGGCCGCCACGCGCCCCGCGAGTTCTCCGACCAGGAACAGCTCGGGCTGGAAGGCGATCTTGGTCTCGATATCGCGCACCGGATCGTTCCAGGGGACGACCAGCTCGCACTGCTCCCACAGCTCGAGCACGCGTGGCTGGTCGGCGGGGCCGAAGGCCCGGACGTGCAGCTCGGGGGGTCCGCCCACGCGCCGTGCTAGACGCCTTCCGCGCCCTGCTCGACCCAGGCCTCCAGATCCTCGGGCAGCTCCGGCGCCTCGCGCAGCGGGCCCGGGAAGTTCGCCTGGAACATGTCGTCGAAGTGCTTCTGGATGCGCTCGCTGTACAGGCCGATGGCGCGCAAGGTCGGGATCACGAAGCCGCGCATCGGCCCGAAGCGCCCGCCGGTGCGCGCCACCTCGGCCTGGATCTTCTCGCGATCCGTCAGGATCTCGCGCATCGCCTCGGCCGGGTCCACGCCCACCGAGCGCCACAGCTTCAGCACGCTGGCGCGCATCGAGTTCTCGGTGCGCGAATCGACCAGCAGCCGCGCCGCCTCGAAGGCGAAGTCCTCGATCTTGTCGCACTCGGCGCGCGTGAGCGTCGGCACCACCGCCGACAGGTATTTGATGCCATAGCCGGTGTGGCGCGCCTCGTCCCGCGCGACATAGGTGAGCATCTGCTTGAGCAGCGGCTCCTGCGTCTGGTTGCGCATGTCGCGGAACGAATAGAGGGCCAGACCCTCGGTCACGATCTGCATGCCGACCGCCTTCAGCCGCCAGTCGTCCGCCTCCAGTACGCTGTTCAGCAGCCCCTTCAGCCCGGGCGCGATCTCGTGCACCTCGTCGAGCTTGCGCACGTACGCCGCGAAGACCTCGACGTGGCGCGCCTCGTCGAGCGTCTGCGTGGCCGCGTAGAACTTGCCGTCCATATGGGGCACGCAGTTCACGAGCTGGGCGGCAACCATCAGGGCGCCCTGCTCGCCGTGCAGGAAGTTCGACAACATGAACGCCGCGCTCTTGCGCGACAGCTCCCAGCGCACCTTGGGATCCAGCGTCTCCCAGAAGCCGGTGGCCTGGATCGGCACTCCCCCGATCGAGAAGGTGCGGGCGAAGGCTTCCTGGTCGATGTCGCGCTCCCAGTCGAGGTCGCGCAACGCGATCCACTGGCGCTCCAGCGCGTTGGCGTAGAGCGTGCGCAGCTGGTCGATCTCGCTCTCGTAGTTCCAGTTGTACAGCGCCTCGAAGGCGGCGCGCACGCCCTCGGTGCGGGCCGGGTGCGAGCCCGGCAGCCTCGGAACGTCGGGGGCATTGGCCATGTCCCCCACGGTAGCGCCGCACGAAGCAGGGCGTCAACGCGCGCAGTGCCGGGGCGCGGGCCATGCGGATCCGGAAGCCATGGTGCAGCGGAGCCTCGCCGTGCGAAGATCGCCTCGAAGGAGTTGCCATGGACATCCGCATCGGTCAGGACGCGCGCGGCCCGCTCGCCGGAATCCGCGTGCTCGACATCTCGGCAGTCGTCTCGGGGCCGCTCTGCGGCCAGATCCTGGGCGACCTGGGAGCGGACGTGATCAAGCTCGAGGCACCGCGCGGCGACACGACGCGCAAGCTCGGCGTGCCCGCGGCCGAGGGCCTGACCTCGCTCTTCGTACAGGTGAACCGCAACAAGCGAGCGGTCTCGATCGACCTGAAGCAGGAGCGGGGCCGCGAACTCGCGCAACGCCTGGCCGCCTCGGTGGACGTGCTGCTCGAGAACTTCCGGCCGGGCGTCGCGGAGCGGCTCGGGCTGGCCTACGAGCCCCTCGCCGAAGCCAACCCCAAGCTCATCTACGTGTCGATCAACGGCTTCGGCGACGAAGGTCCGTACCGCGACTTGCCCGCCTACGACACCGTGATCCAGGGGCTCTCGGGTTTCATGCCGGTGCAGGGCGGCAAGGGCGCCCCGCAGCTCGTGAAGAGCATCGTGGCCGACAAGACCACGGCGCTCACCGCCAGCTACGGCGTGCTGGCGGCGCTGCTCGCGCGCGAGCGTGGCGATGGCCGCGGCCAACGCGTGGTCGTGCCCATGCTGGACAGCTACGCGGCGTTCATGCTGCCCGATATCCTCGGCGCCGAGTCCTTCCCACCCGCGGAGGCGCCCAGCCGCGAGATCCCGGACGTCCACCGCACCTGGGCGACGCTGGACGGGCACGTCGTGATGATGATCGTCGAGGACGACCAGTTCGCGGCGATCTGCCAGGCGCTCGAGCGCGAGGACCTGATCGAGGATCCCCGCTGCGCGAACCTCGTCACGCGCATCCTGCACGCCAACGAGCTGTTCGAGATCCTCGAGCAGGAGGTCGCGCGCTTCCCGACCGCGGAGCTGGTCGAGCGGGCGCGCAAGCTCGGCGCTCCGCTGGCTCCCGCAAACACGCTCGGCGACTTCATCGCGGACCCCCAGGTGGCTGCGAACGGCACGGTCTTCAGCGTCGATCACGAGCGGGCCGGAACCCTGCGGCTGGTCCGGAACCCGGTGCGCTTTTCGGCCACCCCGACCGGGCTGCGGCGCCTGCCGCCAGGGCTCGGGGCCGAGACCGACGAGATCCTGGCCGAGGCCGGTCTCGGGCACGAGGAGATCGAAAAGCTGCGGGAGGACGGGACGGTCCGCTAGCGGTCCAGCTGCCAGGCGCGGTTGTCGTAGCGATCGATCGAGACGACGTCCTCGACGGGGCGCCGAGTGGTCGGACCGTAGCGGCCGGCCGGCCAGCCGAGCGGGATCACCGCACACGGGGTCACGTTCCACGGGCAGCCCAGGATGCGGCGCGCCGCGAAGGTGCTCCAGAGCGGCAGGGTGATCAGCGCGGCGCCCAGACCCACCGCGCGGGCCGCGAGCAGCAGGTTCTGCACCGAGGGGAAAATCGAGCCGTAGTAGCTCGTGGCGGCCAACGCCGGCCAGAACGGGCGCGCGCCCTTCAAGCAGGCCACCACGATCACCGGAATCTCCTCGAAGTGGTCCGCCTGCCACTGCACCGCGTCGAGCAGCCGCTGCATCTTGGGATCGTCCCGCACCTGGCGGCGCCCGATGCGCCCGTAAATGTTGAACGCCTGGCGGTTCTTGCGCGCGAGCTTGGCCTTGACCTCGGGATCGCGCACCACGATGAACTCCCAGCCCTGGGCGTTCGATCCCGTGGGCGCCTTGAGGGCCAGCTCGATCAGCCGGCGCAGCAGGGCGTCGTCGACCGGGTCGTTCTTCAGGCGGCGCAGCGCGCGCTGCGTGCGCATCGCCTCCTCCAGAGGCATGTCCAGGCCCGGTGCGTCCGCAGCACTCACGAGGCGTTCAGCAGCTGGCAGGCCTCGCTCAGGAACTCGAGAGTGGAACGCTCGTCCTGCGCGATGGTGCGCAGCAGCGATTGCGTCTCGGGATCCTCATCGAGCCGGTCGGCCAGGTCGTAGATCGGCTTGAGAGCCGCATCGCAATCTGGGAAGCGCGCCACGAACTCCTTCACCTTCTCCGCGTCGCTTTTTTCGCGGCTGCCCGACTGCTCCATGGCGGCGTTGTAGATCGCCTCCGGCACCTCGGCGGAGCAGGTACCGCCCAGCTCCTTGATGCGCTGCTCGAGCAGTCGCGCGTGCATGCCTTCGCGCACCTGCACGGTGCGCAGGCCGCCGCGCAAGCAAGCGGTATCCGAGACCGCGATCCAGGCGCCGAGCGAAGTCTCGCCGAGCGCCTCGCCGGCGCGGAACTGGTCGAGGAACTTGATCACCTCGTCGCGGCTCGCGGTCTTGGCGCCGGAGAGGCCCGCGACGCACTCTTCCAGGCCGGCGATGCGGCTGCAGATCTCCTGCTGCTGCTCGCCGAGCTTCTCGATTGCCTTCTCGATGCGCTTCAGGGATGTGTCCGACACCTTCGATCCCCCTCGCTGTGATCCAGCTTCATGCTACCACCTCGGCCGGAAGCAGGGTCCCGATCCGCGTGTCGAACAGCTGGTCCGCCGCGGCGAAGGCCCGTCCCACCTGGGGCGCCAGCGGCGCTCCCAGCCGCAGCGATGCGCGCCGCGGCGCGAAGAACAGGAAGGATCCAGCGCCCAAAGGGCCGAGCGACAGCCAGGCGTCCGGCGACTCCTCGCCCCGCACGGGCCGGTAGCCGGGCCCCTCGCAGCGCAGCGGGCGCGTGGCCTCGGGGAGCCCGGCCCGGGCCGGCAGGAACAAGCGCCCGCTGCCCGAGCGCCGTTGGTCGGCGGCCTCGAGCACGCGCGCCTCCAGCTCGCGCGGACGCCAGTCCGCGGACTCTCCGGCCGCGACGGCCAGGGCCAGGGGACCGAGCGGCAACTCCGGCAGCGCCTCGGCCATGTGGAAGAAGCCGGCGCCGATGCGCGGGTTCACTTCAGTGGGCACGAAGCCGTCGGCGCCGAGCACGCCATCGAGTGTGAATACGCCGCGAAACCCGACCCGCTCGCGCAGCTCGGCCCCGACGCGACGCGCCAGCTCGCGCAACTGCTCGCGCGCAGCGTCGGGCGGATCCCAGAAGGTCGCAGTGCCGGCGTAGACGAAGCCAGCCCCGGGCCGGCGCAAGGTGATCAGCTCCACCGGCCGGAACACGGCGACGTAGTCTGGGAACACCAGCCCGTGGATGCTGCACGGCAAGCCCTCGACGAACGGCATCACGCGGACCCGCCGGCACGCCGACGAGAACATCGCGCAGGCCTCCTCGGCGCCCGACTCGTCGCGCACCCAGCGCACGAAGCTGCCGCCACCATGGACGCCCGGCGTGCAGTCGCCGGCCCAGACGGTGCCGGCCCCGCGGTCGAGGCGCGCGTGCGCCCCGCGCAGGTACCCCGCCCGCGCCGACGTGACCGCGACCGGGCCGCGCCGCACGCCGGCCGCGTCGAGCAGCTCGTGAAACCGCGTCTTGTCCTCGAGCTCCAGCCACTCGGGCGGCCGCGCCGCGTAGCGGCCGCGCCCGCCGACCTCTGGCACATCTCCAAGCACGATGTACCCGGTGGCAAGCGCCCGGCGCTCCGGATCCCAGGCGTCCAGCGCACCGCGCGCATCCTCGGGCAGGTCGGCGAGCGCTGTTTCGTAGCGCCACATGCTCCGGATCATGTCCTCGCCTCCACGGTCCAGGGCATGCCACGGAAGCTCGCTCGCGTCCGGTGGCGTGCCGAGCCCGACAGCCGAGCCGAGCAGGAAGGGCCGCTCCGCGCCGAGCGCTGCGAGCTCGGCCGCGAGCGCGGCGAGCTGGTTCACGACGCCCCCGATCAGCAGGAAGCGCCGGCCGGCGAAGAACGGCCGCAGCAGTTCGCGGTAGTCGTGACTCATCTGGGGTTCCCTCCGGGACCCTCGAGCCGCCGTGGCCGAGCGGGCAAAAGAAAACCCCTCCGGCCCGGGGGCGGGAGAGGTCCTTGCTCGTGCTGCCGGGTCGGCTAGTCGCCGTGCTCCGGGTGGACCTCTCCCGAGCTCTCAATCCCGACGGTCATCGTCGTGGGGTGCGGAGCGGTCTGCATCGCCGGCCAGCGTACGCGCTCGCCCGCCGAGCGTCAACGCGCAGCGCTACTCGGGCTGGTACACCGGGCGCACCTCGGGTCCGCTCGGCGCGAGGCGTTGGCGACTCCTCAGGTACTCGCTGAACCTCGGGGTGAGCATCACGATGAGCTGGCCCCCCTCGTGGGACTCACCGCCCACGATCACCGGCATGCCGCTGCGCATCTGCAGCCGCGTATTCACGAGCCCCGTCATCTGGAAGTGCACGTGGAGGCGGTTGCGCACCACCGAGATCGGCACCACGTGGATCTGCCGGCCGGTCGGCAGGCGCATGCTGCCCACCTTGCCGAACGTGAGCTTCAGCCGCTTGCGGGTCAGCATCTTGAGAGTCGAGAACGACATCGGCAGACGGTCCTGAAGATCGGCGCAGGCGGGGTCGATGTGCCCCTCTGCCTTCTGGTTGGAGGCGAATGCCACCTGGACCTCGACGCTGATCGGCACCGCGCCCGCCGGATCCTCGGCGCTGGCACGATCGGGAAGCGCGACGGAGAGCGCGACCAGCAGGAGGGCGCCAGCGCCGGCCTCACGCCGCACGGCTAGGCCCAGCCATCCACGCCGGGCGACTGGAACAGCTGCTCGGGGTTCTCGAGGATCC
>CAXMNF010000146.1:0-2055 GCA_964194645.1 uncultured Gammaproteobacteria bacterium | reverse complement strand
ACGGTGAGCAGCGTCTAGACGTTGCCCTGCAGCAGGAAGCCGATCACGAAGGCGTACAGTGCGATCGACTCGATCAGCGCAAGCGCGATGATCATCGGCGTCTGGATCTGGCCCGCGGCTCCCGGGTTGCGCGCGATGCCCTGCACGGCGCTGGAGCCCGCCATCCCCTGGCCGATGCCACAGCCCAGGCCCGCGAGACCGATCGCCAGCCCCGCGCCGATCGCGATACCCCAGCGGCCGCCGTCTTCGGCTGCGAAGGCGGTTTCGGGCACGAGGCCCACGGCAAGTAGCGCCAGAACGAATGTCGAGACTACACGCATCGGTTCTCCCTCCTGAGGAATCGCGGGCTAGTCGTGGGCGTCTTCCGCCGCCTGCCCGATGTAGATGATCGTTAGGAACGTGAAAATGAACGCCTGCAGGATCGCGACGAAGATGCCGAGGCCCGCGAATACCCAGGGCGTGAACAGGCTCACGAAGATCGGGAACGACAGGAACACGCTGATCAAGGTGTGGTCCGCGAACATGTTCCCGGTGAGGCGCACCGTGAGTGAGAGCATCCGCGCAAGGTGGCTGACGACCTCGACGGGAACCGTGATCCACCAGATGTACCAGGCCGGGCCCGCCATGTGCTTCAGGTAGTTGATCGGCCCCTGATGCCGGAGCGCGGTGTACTCCGCGACCAGGAACGCCATGATCGCCCACGAGAGGTTCGGCTCGATGTAGCCGGTCGGCCCGTCGAAGCCGGGAACCTGGCGCATCAGGTTCGAGACCAGGATGAAGAGGCCGAGGGTGCCGACCAGCGGCAGGTACCTGGGCCAGCTCGGGCCAATCGTGTCGCGCATCAGCCCGACGATCGCCTCGAAGAGCACCTCGATCAGGTTGCGCAGCGTCGGCCCCTCGGGCGGGATCAGCGCGTCGCCCGCCGCCAGCTCGCGGCGCACGAGCAACGCCGCTCCGAGCACGAACACAACGCAGACGCCGAGCGTCTGCAGGACGATCGGCAGCACTCCGGAGAAGGCCATGAAGAGGGTCGGCGCGTGGTCCATCGCCTAGGCCTCGCGCGCGCTCATCAGCCCGTGCCAGAGCACGGCGGGCACCGTGACGGAGAAGCCGATCGCGAAGGCCAGCGGGTCCACCGGCAAGGCGATCAGGACGAACGCGCAGGCGCCCATCAATGCGACGAAGCGCAGACCGATCAGCGCCTGCACGGCGCCGCCCTGCCCACTGCCGGCCAAGCCAAGCATATAGGCGACGGAGCGCTCGAGCAGGCGCAGGTTCAGGAGCTGGAGCGAGCCGCCGAGCGCAACGCCGAGCGCCACAGGCGGGCCGAACGGCAGAGCAGCCGTCATCACCAGCGCGAAGATCAGCGCGTTCTTGGCGTGGAGCGTGCTCATCCAGACTTCCCCCTGTCCTCATCCCCGTCGGCATCGGACGGACCGGTATCCGTGGGGACCCCGATTCGAAGCAGTCGGCGGAAGCCCGCGATCGACCCGATGATCAGGAAAAAGAACAGCAAAAACGGCTCGGTCCCGAGCCAGCGGTCGGCATAGTAACCGAGCACCACCCCAACCGCCACGGAAAGACCGGCCTCGAATGCGCCCTCGAAAGCGCGTCCGGTGGCGGTGGTCGGGTTCGCTGGGCGAAGCGCCAAGTCTAGGCGGCCTTCTTGAACGCGCGCCGCGCTGCTTCGAGCGTCTCTTCGACCTCGGCGGCCCCGTGCGCAAGCGTCACGAACGCGACCTCGAAGGGCGACGGCGCCAGGTAGATCCCCTGGTCGAGCATCGCGTGGAAGAACACACGGAAGCGCTCCGCGTCGGCCTTGCGCGCGTCGGCGTAGTCGCGCACCGGCCCCGGGTGGAAGAAGAATCCGACGATACCGCCGACTGCGTCCGAGCAGAACGGCAGCCCCGCCTCTGCGGCGAGCGCAGCCAGGCCCTCGGCGAGCGTCCGGCCAGTGTCCTCGAGAGACTGGTAGACGCCTTTCTTCTCCAGGAGATCGAGGGCCGCGAGCCCGGCGGCCACCGCCACCGGGTTCCCGGACAGGGTGCCCGCCTG
>CAXMNF010000145.1:0-22996 GCA_964194645.1 uncultured Gammaproteobacteria bacterium | reverse complement strand
TGGCGGGTCTCCTCGGCTGGGCCGCGTCATTAGAGCACAGCCACGGGCGCAACTGGAACGCGTTCCAATCCCGGGGCCGGTGGTACAATCGCCTCTCGCGGGAGGACCACGATGCCCTTGGATCCGCAGGCGAAGGCGTTGCTCGAGGTGATGAACAGCGCCGAGACACCCGACATAGCGACGCTCGAGCCCGCCGTCGTGCGGCAACTCTTCAGCACGATCGGTCCCGAGGCCGCCGTGCAGGAGGTGGGCAAGGTCGAAAACCGCACGATCCCCGGGCCGGCCGGGCCGGTTCCCGTGCGCATCTACACGCCTCTGGGCAGCGGACCGCACCCGCTGCTCGTGTTCTTCCACGGCGGCGGCTTCGTGATCTGCGACCTCGACTCCCACGACGGGCTGTGCCGCGCGCTCGCCAACGAGGCCGCGTGCGTGGTGGTGTCGGTCGACTACCGGCTCGCGCCCGAGGCGAAGTTCCCCGCCGCGCCCGAGGACTGCTACGCGGCCACCTGCTGGGCCGCCGAACACGCCGCCGAGCTGGGCGGCGATCCCGCGCGCATCGCCATCGCCGGGGACAGCGCCGGCGGGAACCTGACCGCAGTCACCGCGCTGATGGTGCGCGATCGCGGCGGTCCGGCGCTCGTCTGCCAGCTCTTGATCTACCCGGTCATCGACCACGCGTTCGATACGGCGTCCTACGCCGAGAACGCCGAGGGCTACATGCTCACGCGCGAGATGATGCGCTGGTTCTGGGGCCACTACCTGGCCAAGGACTCCGACGGCGCCAATCCGCTGGCCTCGCCGCTGCGCGCCACCGACCTGTCGGACCTGCCGCCCGCCTTCGTGATCACCGCGGAGTACGACCCGCTGCGCGACGAGGGCGAGGCCTACGCGGCGCGGCTGCGCGAGGCGGGCGTACCGGTCGAGCTGGTGCGCCACGACGGGATGTTCCACGGCTTCGTCTCGATGTTCGCCGTGCTGGACCAGGGCAAGCAGGCGCTGGCGACCGCCAGCCAGCGGCTGCGCATGGCGTTCGCCGATCGCTAGAGAAGGGAGATCCGGATGTCGCTGGAGGGACGCATCGCGCTAGTGACCGGCAGCAGCCGCGGCATCGGCCGCGCGATCGCGCTGGGTCTGGCCGAGGATGGCGCCGACGTCGCCGTGAACTACCGCAGCGACGAAGACGCCGCCAAGGAAACCGTGGCGGCGATCGAGGCGCTGGGGCGCCGCTCCGGGGCGTACCGCGCGTCGGTCGACAACTACGACGAGGACCGGGCCATGGTCGAGGCGATCGCGAGCGATCTCGGGCCGGTCGACCTGCTGGTGAACAACGCCGGCATCGCGAGCCGCGGTCAGACCGTGGAGAAGACCGATCCGCTCGAGATGGAGCGCGTAGTGCGCGTGCACGCGTTTGGGCCCCACTACCTGTCGCAGCTCGTGATCCCCGGCATGAAGCAGAAGCCGCGCGGAGACATCATCATGATCTCGAGCGCCGCCACCCAGTCCATGGGCGCGGCCGGTGCGCCCTACAATATGGGCAAGGCGGCCATGGAGGCGCTGGCCCTCACGCTCTTCAAGGAACTGCGCCGCCGCAACGTGCACGTGAACATCGTCGCGCCGGGCCTGGTGGAAACCGAAATGGGGCGGCGCCTGATGAAGGCCACGGCCGGCGTCGACGACTTGCGCAAGCTCGATGCCAGCATGCCCTTCGGACGCGTCTGCCAGCCCGAGGACGTGGCGAACGTGGTGCGCTTCCTGGTCTCGGAGCGCGCCGGCTACCTGACTGGCGAGCGCCTCTACGTGCACGGCGGCGGCCCGCTCCAGTAGCCCGTCGCTCCGCTCGCGGCGTTGCGCGGTGCTACGATGCGCCCATGGGACCCCTGGAAGGCCTGCGCATCCTCGAAATCGCCGGCATCGGACCCGGGCCGTTCGCCGCGATGATGCTCTCGGACATGGGTGCCGAGGTGCTGCGCGTGGACCGGCTACAGCCGAGCGGCATCGCCTCGGGACAGACGCCCGCCTTCGACATCCTGTCGCGCGGGCGGCGCAGTGCGGCGGTCGATCTGAAACATCCCGACGGAGTCGCGCTGCTGCTCGACCTGGTCGAGCAGGCGGACGCACTCATCGAGGGCTTCCGGCCGGGTGTCATGGAGCGGCTCGGACTCGGCCCCGAGCCGTGCCTGGCCCGCAACCCGCGGCTCGTCTACGGGCGCATGACGGGCTGGGGGCAGGAGGGACCGCTGGCGCAGGCCGCGGGCCACGACATCAACTACATCGCCCTGGCCGGCGCGCTCGAACCGATCGGGCGGCAGGGCCAGGCGCCGGTGCCGCCGCTCAACCTGGTCGGCGACTTCGGCGGCGGCGGCTTGATGCTCGCCTACGGCATCGTCTGCGCGCTGCTCGAGCGCGCGCGCTCCGGCGAAGGTCAGGTGGTCGACGCGGCCATGGTCGACGGCGCGGCCGCCCTGATGGCGGTGTTCTACGGGGCGCAGCAGTCCGGCTTCTGGACCGAGCGCGGCACGAACATGCTCGACACGGGCGCGCACTTCTACGACGTGTACGAGACGGCCGATGGCAAGTACGTGTCGATCGGCTCGATCGAAGCGCAGTTCTACGCCGAGTTGCTCGAGCGCCTGGGGATCGACCCTGCGGAGCTGCCGGCGCAGATGGACAAGACCCACTGGTCCGAGCTGAAGGAGCGAGTTGCGAAGCTCTTCAAGACGCGCACGCGCGATGAGTGGTGCGAGCGTATGGAAGGCAGCGACGTGTGCTTCGCTCCGGTCCTGTCGCTGGCCGAGGCTCCCGAGCACCCGCACAACCTGGCTCGCGGCACGTTCGTCGAGCTGGCGGGCACCAAGCAGCCCGGCCCTGCGCCGCGCTTCAGCCGCACGCGGGCCGAGATCGCGCGCCCTCCGGCCCGTCCCGGCGAGCACACCGACGAAGCGCTGGCCGACTGGGGCATCGACGCCGCTCGGATCGCGCGCCTGCGCGAAGCCGCCGCGATCGCCTGAGCGGCCGCTAGTCCTCGAAGCCGGGCGGGTCCTTCGGGTACTGCGGCAGGCCGTCCAGGATCTCGTACCAGGCGGGCTTCTCCGCCACCCGCTCGTGCAGGACCGGGCGCACCCCGGGATCGTCGTCGAGCGCGCTGGCGGCCACCGGGAAGCCGCGCGGATCCGTGTCGGGCTCCCCCAGGTACGAACCGCACACCCCGCAGAAGCAGCGCACCAGGTGATACGGCGGCTCGGGCTCGTAGCGCCGCACCAGCTCCTCGCCCTGCACCCAGTGGAACTGCTCGGCGCGCACCGAGAGGTTCGCGACCCCGCCCACCTTGCGGCAGCGCGTGCAGTGGCAATACGAGAGCCACAGCGGAGTCCCGCTGATCTCGAAGCGCACGCCGCCGCACAGGCAGCTGCCGCGGATCGTGTCGGCCGCCACCGCCTAGGCCGCCCCGAAGCGCTGCACGGCGCGCGCCCGCGCCCGCTCCGCCTCGCGCTCGCGGTCGCGCGGCGCCGCGTTGGTGACCAGTCCGTCGATCAGCGCGCGCGCCACACGGGCCGCCTCATCAATCGCCCGTTCGAAGCACTCCCGATTGGCCTGAGAGGGCTTGTTGAAGCCCGACAGCTTGCGCACGAACTGCAGCGAAGCGGCGCGGATCTCCTCGTCGCTTGCCGGCGGCTCGAAGTTGAAGAGCGTCTTGATGTTTCGGCACATGGCTCAGATCTCCCGAACATCCGGCATCACGTTGCCGGCGTCATCGGTTACCAATAGCCCCTTGCTCCGATCGAGCAGTACTAGGGCGTTGTCCCAGGGATCGCGCACGACTGCGCACTGACCGATGGCGATCTCGAAGGGCGGCACGAGGGTCGCGCCTCCGGCCGCCCGGAACCGCTCGACAGCCGCGGGCACCGCGTGCACGGCCAACTCGGCCGCAGCCGGCCGGTTCTCCGTGTGGATCACCAGCTCTGACGCACAGTCGGGCAAACGCAGACCTGCGGCAGACTCAGTGCGCCAGATCAGCTCGTGGCCGAGCCGTGTGCGCCAGAAGTCGAGCGCCGCGTCGAGGTCGGCGACCGGCAGACTCACGCAGTCGACGTCTCGCAGCAGCGGACCGCGCGGGCCAGCGGCCCGTGCAGCCGCAGCGCGCCGGCCGCCCTCGCGCGCCCAGAGGAAGAGCGGCAGCGCGAGCGATACCCCAACTGCGAGATTCGCCGCGACGTACACCCACAGATGCGTCATTCCGAGGCGCCGTCCCTCGGCGAAGACGAAGATCCAGAGCACGAGCGACGAGACGATCACGTCCCAGCCGAAGAAGGCCGGCACGGGGCTGCCGAAGAGCTCCCGCACGAGGAGTCCGGGTGCGGCTCCCTGCTCGATCAGGAAGGGCGCGAACGCCCCGTACGGCAGGATGGTCCCCAGCACGCACAGCGCCGCATAGAGCGCGCGCACGCCTCAGCGCGCCACGGAGCCGCCATCCACGAGCAGCGACTCACCCGTTACGAAGGAGGATCGCTCCGAGCACAGCCAGACCGCGGCCTCGGCGATCTCCTCGGGTGTGCCAAAGCGGCCGGTGGGCTGGCTGCGCAGCACCATCTTCTCGATCTCCTGGCTGCCGGCCATCGCCGCGCGCAGCATCGGCGTGTCGACGGCGCCGGGACACACCGCGTTTACGCGCACGCCCGTTTGGGCGTTCTCGAGAGCGGCGGTCTTGGTCAGGCCCAGCACGGCGTGCTTCGACGCGCAGTAGTGGGCCAGGCCCGGCGTACCCAGCACCCCTGCCCCGGACGAGGTGTTCACGATTGCGCCGCCGCCCTGCACGAGCATCTTCGGGATCTCGTGCTTCAAGCACAGGAACACCCCGGTCAGGTTCACCGCCAGCACGCGCTGCCACTCGTCGACAGTCATCTCGTGCAGCGCCGATGGAGAGCCGGAGAGCCCGGCGTTGTTGTGCGCGCAGTCCAGCCGGTCGAAGGTCGCAACGGTCTGCTGAATCAGGTTCGCCACGTCGTTCTCGCGCGACACGTCGGCCTGGATGAAGCTCGCCTCGCCGCCCGCCTTGCGGATTGCGTCGAGTGTCTCCGCGCCACCCTCGACGTCCAGGTCGGAGACGATCACTCGGGCCCCCTCTCGCGCGAAGGTCAGCGCGGAAGCTCGCCCGATGCCCGAGCCCGCACCCGTGACCAAGGCCACCTTGCCTTCGACGATTCCACTCATCGCGTCCTCCCGTTCACCATCATCGCACACCCGACCCGCGGGCTTGCCGTATGATGGCGCGATGGCCGACTACGAAAAGACCCCGGTCGACGCGATCTGCGGCAGCTCAACAAGCGAAGCGTCGGCCAGGCCTCCTCGCGCGATTACTTCGAGCGACTGAGCCGCGGGGTGCAGGTCGCTCCGTACGGGTCCTGGGCCTCGCCGATCACGGCCCAGCAGGTTGCCACCGGAGGGGTGCGGCTCGACGAGCTGCGCTCGTCGGACAACGACCTGTACTGGATAGAGCTGCGTCCCCAGGAGGCTGGCCGCAGCGTACTGATGCGCCGCCAGCCCGACGGAGTGCTGCACGAGGTTGCGCCCGCGCCCTGGAGCGCCCGCACCCTGGTGCACGAGTACGGCGGTGGCGCGCATGCCGCCCACGCGGGGCGCGTGTTCTTCTCGAGCTTCACTGACCAACGGGTGTACCGCTGCGACGAGGGCGCGGAACCGGTCGCCATCACGCCCGAGCCGGAGCGCCCGCGCGCGCTGCGCTACGCCGACTTCGAGCTCGCCCCGAGCGGCACGCGGCTCTACTGCGTGCGCGAGACCCATCCCGCCGAGGGCGAGGCGCGCAACGAACTGGTCGCGCTCTCCGCCGACGCCACCTGCGAGCCGCAGGTGCTCTGGAGCGGCAGCGACTTCGTGGCCTTCCCGCGGCTCTCGCCGGACGGGCGGCAGCTCGCCTTCACCACCTGGGACCACCCGCGCATGCCCTGGGACGGCACCGAGTTGTGGCTGGCCCCGGTGCGGCCGGACGGCGCGCTCGGCGAGCCACAACGCATCGCCGGCGGACCCGAGGAGTCGATCTTCCAGCCGGCCTTCGGCCCGGACGGCCGGCTCGTGTTCGTGTCGGACCGGACCGGCTGGTGGAACCTGTTCCGCTGGCGCGACGGCGTCGTCGAGCCGCTCGCGCCGCGCGAGGCGGAATTCGGCCTCCCGCAGTGGGGCCTGGGCATGGCGACCCACACCTTCCTGCCGGACGGCCGGATCGCCTGCACATACAGCTCGGGCGGCAGGGACCGGCTGGCCGTGCTCGACGGCCCGGATCGCCTGCGGGAGCTGGACACGCCGTACGAGAACTTCGGGCGCGTTGCCACCTGCGGCCGGGGCGCGGACGCGCGCATCGCCGCGATCGCGGCCTCGCCGGGTGCGGCGCCCGCAATCGTCCTGATCGACCCCGAAGACGGGCGTCACGAGGTGCTGCGCGAGAGTCGAGAGACGCCCGTCGACCCGGCCTGCATCTCGCGTCCACGCGCGATCGAGTTCCCGACGGCCGGCGGTCGAAGCGCCTACGCGCTGCACTACCCGCCCTTGAACCCCGACTTCGAGGCACCCGCGGGCGAGACGCCGCCCCTCCTGGTGATGAGCCACGGCGGACCCACGGCGGCCGCCAGCAGCGCGCTCGAGCCGGGCGTGCAGTTCTGGACGAGCCGCGGCTTTGCGGTGATCGACGTGAACTACGGAGGCAGCAGCGGCTTCGGACGCGCCTACCGCGAGCGCCTGCGCGGCCAGTGGGGCGTGGTCGACACCGAGGACTGCATCCACGCCGCGCAGTCGCTGGTCGAGCAGGGACTGGCGGACGGCGCGCGCCTGGCGATCCGCGGCGGCAGCGCGGGTGGCTACACCACGCTCTGCGCGCTGGTCTTCCACGACGTGTTCGCGGCCGGCGCCAGCTACTACGGCGTGGCCGATGCCGAGGCGCTGGCGCGCGACACACACAAGTTCGAGTCGCGCTACCTGGACGGCTTGATCGGGCCCTACCCCGAGGCTCGCGAGCTGTATCGGGAGCGCTCGCCCCTGCACTCAGCTGAACAGCTGTCGTGCCCGCTGCTGATCCTGCAGGGCCTGGAAGACGCGATCGTGCCGCCCTCCCAGGCGGAGCTCTTGATCGAGGCACTGGAGAAGCGCGGTCTCCCATACGCCTACCTGCCCTTCGCGGGCGAACAGCACGGCTTCCGCAGGGCCGAGAACATCATCCGCTCGCTCGAGGCCGAGCTCCTGTTCTACAGCCGAGTGTTCGGCTTCACACCGGCCGACGCGCTGCCGCCCCTCGAGATCGTCCACGCCGAACGGCTGGCGGCGGCGCTTGGCAAGCGCCCGGCCCAGCGAGGACAATAGACCGACATGGAACCGCAGCTCGCGACCGACTCGCCTCCGCACCCGGAACTCGCAGACGTGATCGAAGCACGCGGCGGTGTCCACGACGTAAAGGTTCCGCTCGCCATCAAGCTCGCCTACGGCATGCCGAATTTCGCGGGCGCCGGCATGGCGATCCCGATCGCCATCCACATGAACATCTTCTACTCCGACGTGGTGTTGGTTCCGCTGGGCTACATCGCCCTGGCCGTCGCGCTGGCGCGCAGCTTCGATGCGATCACCGATCCGCTGATGGGTTGGATCTCCGATCGCACGCAGACGCGCTGGGGGCGGCGCCGGCCCTGGATGCTGATCGGCGCGCCGCTCGCGGCGCTGGCCTTCGTACTGCTCTTCTCGCCACCCGAAGGCATGAGCCAGACCGCGGCCGCCGGCTGGTTCACCTCGACCTTCGTGCTCTACTTCCTGTTCCACACGGTCTACGTGATCCCGCACTACGGCCTGGGTCCGGAGCTCACGCCGGACTACCACGAGCGTTCCAGCCTGTTCGCGGTCATGGAAGGCTTCAGCGTGCTCGGCACCATGTGCGGGGCCGCCGTGCCCTACCTCTTCTTTCAGCTCTACGGCGGTCAGCGGGCCGGGCTCACGGCCTTCGCGATCACCTTCGGCACGATTCTCGTCGTCCTGTACGCCTGGCAGTGCTACCGGATCCAGGAACGCCCGGACTTCTACCAGCGCCGGCCGAACCCGCTGGTGCCCGGGGTGCGCCGCGTGCTGCGCAACCGGCCCGCCGTGATCCTGCTCGCCACCTATGTCGTGGGCAGCATCACCGGGGCGATCCCCGGTCTGATGATGCCGTACTTCACGACCTATGTACTGCGGGTCGAGAACCCGGCAGCCTGGATCATGATCTACCTGGTCAGCTACTTCGGCTCGGGGCTGGTCACTCTGCCACTCTGGCTGCGCGCGGCCCGCCGCTTCGGCAAGTACCCGATCTATCTGGTCACCGCGCTGTTCGGCATCAGTGCATCGCTCTCGCTGTTCTTCATGGGCGAGGGCGATGTCTGGCCCACCTTCGCGATCCTGATCTGGGCCGGCTCGGTGTTCGGCGTGCGACTGTTCCTGGGCCCGTCGATCCAGGCCGACGTGATCGACTACGACGAGCTCTACTCCGGCAAGCGGCGCGAGGCGCAGTACGGGGCCCTGTGGAGCGTGATGATCAAGTTCGTGGTGATCCCGAGCGCGGCAATTCCGCTGGCCGTGATGGCCCAGCTCGGCTACCAGCCGAACGTCGAGCAGAGCGAGGCCGTGCAGTTCGCCATTTCCGCGATCTTCGGGCTCGCACCCGCCGCGTTCGGACTCTCGTCCTTGCTCGTGTTCCTGGCGTTCCCGATTCGGGAGCACGTGCACCGGGCGATCCTGCAGGGCATCGAGGCGCACAAGCGCGGTGAGCCCGCCGTGGATCCGCTGAACGGCCGCACGGTTCCGCCACCCAGCGAGCGCGGCATCGACGAGGACGATGGCTGGTTCCTGGACCACTTCTCGCAGGGCGAGCTGCGGCGCGTGCTGCGCTCGGGTCCCGGCTCGGCGCTGCGCAGCGCGGCGCTCGCCGCGCTGGGCTCGCTGGGTCTCTCGATCCTGGGCTTCAGCGTGGTCGGCGCGAACCTGGGCGACCTCCACGACCGGCCGGCGCTGATCACGACCCTGGCGGTCGTGCTGGGAGGCTTCGGCTTTACCGCCTTCGTGTTCCACGCGATCCGCATTCGCGCGGCGTACCGCCTGCGCCAGCGGCCGCTGCCGCGCGCGACCTTGGAGACGCATCTGCGCGTAACCCGGGCCTTCGCGGGGCAGACCGAGTCCTGAGCGTGCCGGGCCGCCTCGTCCTGGTGTTGGCGCTCTTGGCTGGCGGCCCTGGGATCGCGCGCGGCGAGCCGGCCCAGGAGCCGCCGCGCCTGGTGATCCTGCTGGCGATCGACCAGCTGCGGCGCGACCGGCTCGACCCCGAGCTGCCTGGCGGGCTCGGCCGCCTGGCGCGCGAAGGCCGCGTCTACCTGGACGGCGTACTCGACCACGCGCGCAGCGAGACCTGTCCCGGACACATGAGCATCGCGACCGGCCGCCACCCGGGTCCCGCCGGCGTCCCGGGCAATAGCCATGTGTCGCGCGAGCTGGGGCGAGAGGTCTATTGCGTGGAGGATGCCTCCGGGGACTCCGCGGTGTTCGGCGAGGAGGGTGGACGCTCGCCGGCGCTGCTGCAGGCCAGCGCGCTCGGCGACTGGTTGAAGCAGGCCGATCCCGAGGCTCGCGTGTGGAGCGTGGCGGGCAAGGACCGCAGCGCCATCACGCTCGCCGGCCAACACCCGGACGGCGCCTACTGGTACTCGCGCAAAGCCGGCTTCACGAGCAGCCGCTACTACACCCGCGCGCTGCCGGACTGGCTGGTGCAGTTGAACTCGGGCCTCGAGACGGAGCTCTCCGAGAGCTGGGAGCACGGACGCGAGCCGGGTGTGCACGCCGACCGGCCAGACGATTTCCCGGGCGAGTCACCGGACTACTCGCGCAGCAGTCCACACCCGTTGCGCGGCGACGGCGGAAAGGAGACGCGCAAGAACCTCTACTTCACGCCCTCGCTCGACCTGCTGACCCTGCGCATCGCGCGCGAGCTGATCGAGCGGCACGAGCTCGGCGCGGACGCGCATCCCGACCTGCTCGGCATCGGTCTGTCGGGCAGCGACACGATCGGCCACCTGTACGGCCCCGAGAGCCATGAGTCGCGCGCCCAGCTGCTCGAGATCGACCGCGCGTTCGGCGAGCTGCTCACCGCAGTCGAGGCGCGCGTGGGCGAGGGCCGGGTGCTGGTCGCCCTCTCCGCGGACCACGGCGTGCTGCCGCTCCCCGAGTGGCTCGCGCAGACGGGGCGCGCGGAGTGCCCGGTCGAAGGTGGCCGGATCGGGCTGCGGCGCCTCGCGCTGGGGCTGCGCCTCGAGCTGCACATGAACCTGTCTCCGCTGCTCAGCCTGCCGGACGAATGGCTGCTGATCTCGGGCAGCGCACTCACCGTGAACCGGGCGCTCGCGGCCGAGCGCGGCATTCCCGTGGAACGCGTAATCGCAGTGGCGAAGGACTACCTGGAGGAGCTGGAAGGCATCCAGCGCGTATGGACCGAGGCCGAGCTGGCCAACCGCGACGACCCGACCGCGCGACTCTATCGCAACTCGCATCATCCGGACCGCGGCGGCGACCTGCTCGTGCAGGTCGACCCCGGCTGCCTGATCTCGCCGTTCGAGCACGGGACTTCGCACGGCTCGCCGTACCTGTACGACCGGGCCGTACCGATCGTTTTCTGGGGCCCCGGCATCCCCGCGGGCCGGGTGCCTGGTCCCGCCGCGACCGTCGACATTGCGCCGAGCCTGGCCGCGCGCCTCGGCATTGCGGTGCCCGACGACCTCGACGGCAGGGCGCTGCTCCGCTAGCCGGGCTACCGTTGCTGGGGTGAGTCCGACTCTCGTCGTCGCCATGGTCGCGCTCGCCGCGGTGCTGCTGGTATCGGTCGCGGTACTGGCGCTGCTCGCGCACAACCGCGGCGAGCTCCGGGAGCTGCGCAGCTCGCTCGACGAGAAGCTGCACAGCACGCTCGACCGGCGCCTCGGCGAATCCTTCAGCCTGGTGAGCGAGCGGCTGGAACGCGTGCATCAGGGCCTGGGCGAAATGCAGACCCTGGCCGCAGGAGTAGGAGACCTGAAGAAGCTGCTCGGGAACGTCAAGTCCCGCGGCCACTGGGGCGAGGTGCAGCTCGACGCCCTGCTCGACCAGTTCCTCTCCGCCGAGCAGTACACGCGCAACGTGGTGACCCGGCCCGGCGCCAGCGAGCGCGTGGATTTCGCGATCCGGCTGCCGGGGCGCAGCCTCGAGAACGACGCGCCGGTCTGGCTGCCAGTCGACGCCAAGTTTCCCCTGGAGGACTACCTGCGCCTGCTCGAAGCCGAGGAGCGCGGCGATCCGGAGGCAGTCGCCCAGGCGGGCAAGGGCCTCGAGGTGCGCTTGCGGCTCGAGGCGCGCAAGATCAGCGAGAAGTACCTGGAGCCGCCCTTCACCACGGACTTCGGGATCCTGTACCTGGCGACCGAGAGCCTCTTCGCCGAGGCCCTGCGCCGCCCGGGGCTGCTCGAGGCCCTGCAGAACGAGCATCGCGTCACCCTGGCGGGGCCCACCACGATCGCGGCCCTGCTGTCGAGTCTGCAGCTGGGCTTCCGCACGGTCGCGATCGAGCAGCGCTCGAGCGAGGTGCGCGAAGTGCTGGTGAGCGTGCAGAAGGAGTTCTCGCGCTTCGGCGAGTCGCTGGTGCGCGTCAAGGACAAGCTCGGCGAGGCCGCGCGCAGCGTCGAGCACGCCGAAACCCGCTCGCGGGCGGTCGAGCGGAAGCTGCGCGCGCTCGACGGGCTCCAGCCGCGGGACGACGCAGAGGACTAGCTGTTGAGCACGATCAGCTTGGTCTGCGTCAGATCCTCGAACGTGTACGGCATGCCGCCCATCGACAGACCCGACTGGCCGCGGCCGCCGAATGGCATCCAGTCCACGCGGAACGCGCTGTGGTCGTTGATCATGACCGCGGTGGCGTTCAGGCCGCGCGCCGCATGCAGCAGCGCGTCGATGTCCTGCCCGTAGATCGCGGCCTGGAATCCCCAGGGGACGTCGTTCGCCCGGGCGATCGCCTGATCGAGTTCGTCGAAGCCGACCACGTTCACCACCGGCCCGAAGATCTCCTCGCGCATGGCGCGGGCGTCGTCCGGCGTGTCGACCAGCAGGGTCGGTGCGTAACACTGGTTGCCGAGCGGCTCGCCGCCACAGGCCAGCTCCGCGCCCGTGCCCCGCGCCTGCTTCACCCAGTCATCGACGCGCTCGACCTCGCCCTGCCGGATGAGCGGTCCCACGTCGGTCTCGGGCAGGGTGGGATCGCCCGTGCGCAGTCCGGCGATGCCGTCCCGCAGGCGCTCGACCAGCTCGTCCTTGCGCGACTGATGCACGTACACACGCTGAACGCTTACGCACACCTGGCCGGCGTGGTAGAAGCCGCCCTTCAGGATGCCGGGAACGGCCCGCTCGAAGTCGGCTGACGCGTCGACCAGCAGCGGAGCCGCGCCGCCGTGCTCGAGCGCACAGCGCACGCCGGGCGCCAGCTTGCTGCGCAAGGACCAGCCTACCCGGGCGCTGCCGATGAACGAGAAGAAGCCGATCCGGGGACTGGTCACCAGCTGCTCGGCCACGTCGTTCTCGCACGGCAGGCCGATGCACCACTCGGGCGGGAGCCCCGCCTCGTGAAGGATCGCAATGAAGCCGAGCGCCGAAAGCGGCGTGGCTGGCGCGGGCTTCACGATCACCGGACAACCGGCGGCCACCGCCGGCCCGGCCTGGTGCACGATCAGGTTGAGCGGATGATTGAAGGCGGAGACCGCCGCCACGATGCCGATCGGCTCGCGGGTGGTGAAGGCGAGCCGGCCTTCCGAAGGAGGGGTGGCGCCCATCGCGATCTCGCGCCCGGAGTGGCGGCCGGCTTCGGCCGCCAGGAACTCGACCCCGTCGATTGCGCGCTCGACCTCGACGCGCGCGTCGCGCAGCGGCTTGCCTCCCTCCCGCGCGATGCGCAGGGCCAGCTCCTCGCTGCGCCCCCGCATCAGCTGCGCGGCCCGGCGCAGCAGCGCGATGCGCTCATGCGTCGGCAGGGTGGCGCGCTCGCGCAGCAAGCCGGACTGCAGCTCGAGCGCCTGCGCGAGCGCCGCGGCGTCGGCCTGCTCGACCTCGCCGACGACGGCGCCGCCGTACGGCGCGTGCACGGTTGCGAGTTCTCCCTTGCCCGGGGGGATGCCCGGGATCCGCAGCAGATGACGTTCCACGGCTCGCCTCCTAGGAGCAGAGCAGCTCACCCAGTCGCCGGGTGAGCTTCATGTTCTCGTCGTAGTCCACGGGCACGATGATCACGGAGGGGCGATCGTCGATCGCGAAGGCCTCGCGCAGCGCGCCGCGCAGGTCATCCCCCGCCTTGAGCTTCTGCGCGTGGCAGCCGAAAGCGCGCGACAGCTCGACCAGGTCGGGGTTGCGGAAGCTGATATGCGAGGACTTGCCGAACTGATCCTGCTGCTTCCACTTGATCAGGCCGTACTCGCCGTCCTCCCAGACCAGGATCACGGGGGCGACCTTGTACTGGGCCGCGGTGGCCAACTCCTGGACGTTCATCAGGAAGCCACCGTCTCCGCACAGTCCCACCACGTTGCGCTCGGGGTGGACCATCTTGGTCGCAATCGCGCCCGGCAGGGCGATCGCCATCGAGCAGAAGCCGTTGGAGATGACGCAAGAGTTTGGTGTGTAGGTCGGATAGTGACGCGCCACCCACATCTTGTGCGCGCCCACGTCGCTGATCAGCACGTCGTCGTCGCGCATCTCCTTGCGCAGATCCGCGAGGATGCGCTGCGGCTTTACTGGGAAGCCCTCGTCGTCGGCGTACTCCAACTCCAACTCCCGGTGCAGCGTCTCGCGCACGTCGGCGAACTGGTGCGGCTCCTTGCGCTGCGCGTCGCCCAGCCCTTGGTTGATCAGGGCCAGAGCGCCGGCCACGTCGCCCACCACCTCGACGTCGGGTCGGTAGGCCGTGTCGACCTCTGCGGGTTCGAAGTCGATGTGCAAGACCTTCTTCTCGGTTCCGGTGTTCCAACGAGAAGGGTGCCACTCGACCAGATCGTAGCCGACCGCAATCACCAGGTCGGCGCGCTCGAAGGCCCCCTGCACGTGGTCGCGCGCACCCAAGCCGGCGGCGTACAGGCTCTGCGCGTGGCGGTCCGAGACGGCGCCCTTGCCCATGAAGGTCATCGCCGCGTAGATGCCCGTTTGGTCGATCAGCCGGTTCAGCTGGTGCGAGACCCGCGTGCGCACGCAACCATTGCCGGCCAGGACGATCGGGCAACGGGCTTGGGCGATCATCTCGAGGGCGGCGCCGATCGTCTTGGCATCGGCGATCGGCCGGCGCGGCGCCAGGCCCGGCACGATCGGAGCGTCGTTCACATCGGCCTTGGCGATGTCCTCTGGAAGCTCCAGGTGCACGGCGCCCGGCTTCTCGGCGGCAGCCAGCTTGAAGGCCTTGCGCACCACCTCGGGGATGTTGCGCGCGTCGCGGATCGAGTTGGCCCACTTGGTCATGGGCTCGAACATCGCCACCGCGTCCATGATCTGGTGCGACTCCTTGTGCATGCGAGTGGTCGCGCCCTGGCCGGTGATCACGACCACCGGCGAGTTGTCCATGTCGGCGTTCGCGACCCCCGTGGTCAGGTTCGTGGCGCCCGGCCCAAGGGTGCCCAGGCAGACGCCTGGACGGCCGGTCATGCGGCCGTACAGGTCGGCCATGAAAGCGGCGCCCTGCTCGTGGCGGCACAGGATGAAGCGGATCGGCGAGTCGAGCAGCGACATCATCATGTCGGCATTTTCCTCGCCCGGAACGCCAAAGATGTACTCGACGCCCTCGGCCTCGAGACAGCGCAGGAACAGATCACTCGCCTTCATGGCACCTCCGCCGGCTATGATGCCCGGGCGGACGTGGGGTTGCAGGCCCTCTTTCAACTGGCGGCGATCCGCGCCAGAATCTAGGCATGCTGCGCGGCTTGGCGTCTCTCGCGTTCTGGGCGTTTCTGGTGGGGAGTTCCCTGGCCCTGTTCCCAGTCGCGCTGCTGATCTGGGCGGGGACGGCCCCCTTCGACCGCCGGCGTGTGCTCTTGCACCGCTTCACGTGCTTCTGGGCCTCGCTCTACTCTTGGCTGAACCCCGCCTGGCGCGTGCAGGTCAGCGGCCGCGAGCACCTCCGCCCGGACGAGACCTGCGTGCTGGTCGTGAACCACCAGTCCCTGGCCGACATCCTGGTGCTGTTCCGGCTGTTCGTGCACTTCAAGTGGGTGTCGAAGATCGAGAACTTCCGGATACCCTTCATCGGCTGGAACATGTCGCTCAACCGCTACATCAAGCTGCGCCGCGGCGACCGCAAGAGCGTGGTGCAGATGATGCAACGCTGCCGCGAGACCCTGGCCGAGGGCAGCTCGCTGATGTTCTTCCCCGAGGGCACGCGCTCCCAGGACGGACGGCTGCGGGCCTTCAAGCCCGGCGCCTTCGAGCTGGCCCAGCAGGCCCGGGTGCCGATCGTGCCCATCATCCTGACGGGCAGCGGCAACGCCTTGCCCAAGCGCGGCTTCGTGCTGCGCGGCAAGAGCGAGATCCGCCTGCGCGTGCTCGAGCCGATCCCCTGGAGCGAGTTCCGCGACGAGCCCCTAGACGCGCTCACCGCTCGCATGCGCAAGCTCTTCGCCGAGGAACTCGGCGAGGAGCTCGCGCCTGCTCGCCGCGCTGCGCGCGGCTAGCGCGCCGCCTCGGCGGCCCAACGGCCGAGCGTAGCCCGCCGTTACCCCGCTAGGGACAGAGCGATGATGCCGCAAGCCACCAGGAGGGCAGCTGCGACGCGGCGCGCACCGAACGGTTCGCCGAGCAAGCGCGTGCCGATCAGCGCGGCGATCACGACGCTGGTCTCGCGCAGAGACGAAACGTAGGCCATGCGCGTGTGGCTCATCGCCCAGATCACCACCCCGTAGGCGAACGCGGCGACCAGACCCGCCAGCGCGCCACGTGCGCCGTTCTCGCGCAAGAACAGCAGCAGACGGCCGCGCCTGCGCAGCAGCGCCACGGTCGTGATCGGCAAGCCGGCCAGGAAGAACTGCCAGACGATGTAGGACAGCTGCCCACCCGCGACGCGCACGCCCGCGCCGTCGACGAAGCTGTAGGCGCCGATCAGGATGCCGGTGGCCGCGGCGAAGCCGAGTGCGGGCGCGCCGGACGCGTCGGGCCAGCCCTGCGCAAGTGCCAGACTGGCGATGCCGAGCGAGACGAGGGCGAGCGCCGCGGCCTGGGCCGGCCCCACGGCCTCCCCTGCGAACAGCGCCGACAGCAGGGCCACGCCGAGCGGCGCCAGGCCGCGCGCGATCGGGTAGACGTGCGACAGGTCCCCCACCCGGTAGGCCGCCACCAACATGGCGTTGTAGCCGCCGTGCAGCACCACCGAGAGCGCCAGGTACGGCCAGCTCTCCCGGGCCGGCAGCGGCACGAAGGGCAGACCCGCGAGACCCAGCAGCGAGCAGGTCGCCATCACCGTGGTGAGCGCCAGGAGCCGGTCGCCGGTCGTCTTGACCACGGCGTTCCAGCCGGCGTGCAGGAGCGCGGCCAGCAGCACGAGTGCGGTCACGCTCCACTCAACGCCGTTCGGCAGCGCAGCTCCGTCTGGCATCGCACCTCCGTCCAGGGGGCGGAGTTATGCCCGGGGGCGGCACGGGCCGCAAGGCGCCCTCGCCGTTCCGGTCAGGCGCGCGCAGCCCGGGGCCGATGGGGGAGCCTGCTCGCAAGCTTGCTCGCGGGCCTCGTCCTGGCTCTGGCCGCGCTGCGCCCCGACCTGCATGCTCGCCTGCTCGAGCAGATCGAGGAGCAGCCGGCGGCCGAGCCGGTCCTGGTCATGGTGGTCGGCCACCGCGAAAACGTGGCCGCATTGCGCCGCACGCTCGGAGGAAACGGCGTCGTGCGCGCGGACGACCGGTCGTTCGCTCTGGCCAACGGCCGTATCGTGGCGGCCCGTATCGAGGACGCCAGCGATGCGCTGAACGCGCTCGACTGGAGCGAGCGCCCGCTCGAAATCATCGACCCACGCGTATACGGAATCGGCGCGGCTTCCATGGCGCCCGCGGCAGCTACGGCGGGATCCGTGCAGCGCCTGGACCCGAAGACCAACCCCGGTGACGGCGGGCCGTCCCCGGCGGAGCTGGCCAAGAAGCCGAGGCTCACGCCGGACGAAGCACTGCGCGCGCTGCGCATGCTGCGCTAGCAGCCGGGGGCCAGACGCGTCGCGATCAGCCTTTGAGCGCGCTGTGTTCGCGCAGCCAGTCGATCGTGTGCTCGGCCTCGGCGCGTTCCCGGACCAGGAAGCTCCGGATGGCCTGGCGCAGGCGCGGATCGGCCACGAAGTGCAGGCTCCAGGTGGGGCTGGCGTCGAAGCCGCGCAGCTGCTTGTAGTCGCCACCGGCACCCGGCTCGAAGCGCGCCAGCCCGTGCTCGATGCAGTGCTCGATCGCGGCGTAGTAGCACACGTTGAAGTGCAGGTGACGCAGCTCGTACGCGGCGCCCCAGTAGCGGCCGTACAGCACGTCGCCTTTCTGCACGTTGAAGGTGCCCGCGATCGGCTCGCCCGAGACGCGCGCGACGATGAAGCAGAGCCGCTCGCGGAAACGCTCGCGCAGCAACTCGAAGAAGCGGGCGTTCAGGTACTGGCGGCCGTAGAACTTCTTGTCGATGGTGGTCAGGTAGAAGCGGAACATCGGCTCGAAGAGCTCGTCCGGGATCGCCTCGCCCACCCGCGACTCGATGGTCACGCCCTGGCGCTCCAGCTCGCGCCGCTCGCGGCGCGCCTGGTTGCGGCGCTTGCTGCGCAGGGCGCCCAGGTAGTCCTCGAAGCTCCCGTACCCCAGGTTGTACCAGTGGTACTGCACGCCCACCCGCAGCTCGAAGTCCGCCTGCTCGAGCGGCGCGATCTCGCTCTCCTCGCAGAAGTTCACGTGCGCGCTCGACAGCTCGTTCTGGCCCACGATCTGGCGGATCGCCGTGGCCATCAAGCGGATCCAGTGGGCCCGGTCGAGCTCTGGCGCGACCAGGAAGCGCGAGCCCGTGACCGGCGTGAAGGGCACGCCGACCAGCAGCTTCGGGTAGTAGTCGATGCCCGCCCGGTAGGCTGCATCGGCCCAGCCCCAATCGAACACGAACTCGCCTTCGCTATTGCCCTTCACGTAGAGCGGGCAGGCGGCGATCAGCCGGCCGCCATCGCGTGCCACCAGCGGCCGCGGGGCCCAGCCGGTGCCCGGCCCCACGGCACCGGCGTCCTCGAGGGAGGCCAACCAGCTCCACTCCAGGAACGGCGACGCGTCTCCGACCAGCGCATCCCAGTCCTGCTGCGGGACCTCCCGCACCCCCTCGAGCAGCTCGAATTCAGGCACTGTGAGCCAGTCTAGCGGGCGGGGCGCTCGGGCATCTATGCTGTGGACATGGCGGATGGGCCGAAGGGGCCGCGGACTCCCCGCACCGACCGTGAGCGCGAGGGGGGCACGGCCCTCGAGGAGCGCAAGAAGGTCGAGCGGCCGCAGCGCTTCAAGGTCATCCTGTTCAACGACGACTACACGCGCATGGAGTTCGTGGTGGCGATCCTGGAGCAGATCTTCAACAAGGGGCCGGCGGAGGCGACCCAGGTGATGCTCCAGATCCACCGGAGCGGCCAGGGCATCGCCGGGATCTACGTACTGGAGGTCGCCGAGACCAAGACGGCAGCGGTCCACCGGGTGGCCGAGGAGAACGGCTTTCCCCTGCGCGCGGGAATCGAGCCCGAATGAGCCAGATCAACCGGGAGTTCCAGCTCACCCTGCAGAGCGCGTTGCGCGAGGCGGTCGCGCGGCGACACCTCTACCTGACCGTGGAGCACCTGCTCTACGCCCTGCTCCATGACGAGCAGGGGATCGATGTGCTGCGGGCCTGCGGGGTGGCCGTGGCCAAGCTCAAGACCGAGCTGGAGCGCTTCCTCGAGAATAGCCTCGATCCCGAGCCGGGCGACGACCCGGTCGACACGCAGCAGACGCTGGCCTTCCACCGGGTGATCCAGAGCGCCATCCAGCACGTGCAGAGCGCCGAGAAGGACGAGGTCGAGGCCGGCGACGTGCTGGCCGCGATCTTCCAGGAGCCCGACTGCCACGCCGTCACCCTGCTGCGCGCCCACGGCCTGTCGCGGCTCGACGTGTTGCGCTTCGTGTCGCACGGCATCCGCAAGGACCCGGCGCCCGGCGAGGGCGACGCCGGTGGTCTGCGCCATACGATCGGAGCGGACGAGGAAGAGGAGCTGCCGGATCCGCTCGAGGCCTTCTCGACCAACCTTACCGAGCGCGCCAGCGAGGGGAAGCTCGACCCCCTGGTGGGCCGCGCCGACGAGCTGGAGCGGGTGATCCACATCCTGGCGCGACGCCGCAAGAACAACCCGATCCTGGTCGGCGAGAGCGGCGTCGGCAAGACGGCGATCGCCGAGGGCCTGGCCCAGAAGATCGCCTCGGGCGACGTGCCCGAGCCGCTCCAAGGCATAGAGATCTACTCGCTCGATATCGGCTCGATGCTCGCAGGCACCAAGTACCGCGGAGACTTCGAGGCGCGCTTCAAGGCCTTCGTACAGGCCGTGCAGGAGCGCGAAAAGCCGGTCGTGTTCATCGACGAGATCCACACGATCCTGGGCGCCGGAGCCGCGCAGGGGGCCACGGTCGACGCCTCGAACATGCTGAAACCGCTCTTGCAGAGCGGCGAGCTGCGCTGCATGGGTTCGACGACCTACCACGAGTACCGCCACTTCGAGAAGGACCGGGCGCTGGCGCGCCGCTTCCAGAAGGTGGAGATCCACGAGCCGAGCATCGACGAGGCCGTGAAGATCCTCGACGGCCTGGCGCCGCGCTATGAAGAGCACCACGGGGTGCGTTTCGTGAAGCCGGCGCTGCGCGCTGCGGTGGAGCTCGCGGCGAAGCATCTCCAGGACCGCTGGCTGCCCGACAAGGCGATCGACGTGATGGACGAGGTCGGCGCCGCGGTGCGGCTCCGCGGGGGCAAGGGGCGCAAGACCGTGAGCGCGCGCGACGTCGAGCAGCTCGTGGCGAAGATGGCGCGCATTCCGATCGCGGCGGCCTCCACGTCCGACCGGATCGAGCTCGAGAACCTGGACAGGGACCTGAAGAAGGTCGTGTACGGCCAGGACGACGCGATCGCGACCCTGGTGCGCGCCGTCAAGCGCGCCCGCGCGGGTCTGGGCGGGGCGGACAAGCCGATCGGCTCGTTCCTGTTCACAGGCCCGACCGGCGTCGGCAAGACCGAGCTGGCCAAGCAGCTCGCCCAGGTGCTGAACGTGCCCTTCCTGCGCTTCGACATGAGCGAGTACGTCGAGAAGCACGCGGTCGCTCGGCTGATCGGCGCGCCGCCGGGCTACGTCGGCTACGACGAGGGCGGCATCCTGGTCGACCGGATCCGCAAGAACCCCTACACGGTGCTGCTGCTCGACGAGATCGAGAAGGCGCACCCCGACCTGTTCGACATCCTGCTCCAGGTGATGGACCACGCGACGCTCACCGACAATCACGGCAAGGAGGCGAACTTTCGGCACGTCACCCTGATCATGACCTCGAATGCGGGCGCTCGGGAAATGACGGCGCGCGCGATCGGATTCGGCAGCGGGCCCGCGGGCGACGGGGTGAAGGACGTGGAGAAGCTCTTCAGCCCGGAGTTCCGCAACCGCCTGGACGAGATCATCAAGTTCGTGCAGCTCACGCCGGAGATCATGGGTCGCGTGGTCGACAAGTTCATCCGCGAGGTCGGGGAGCAGCTCCGCGAGAAAAAGGTCACGATCAGCTTGTCGGACACGGCGCGCACCTGGCTGGGACAGAAGGGTTTCGACCCCCTGTTCGGTGCGCGGCCACTGGCACGCGTGATCCAGACCGAGCTCAAGGACAAGATCGCCGACGCCATCCTGTTCGGCTCGCTCGCCAAGGGTGGCGAGGTGCAGGTGGACCTGGGCGACGATGCCCTGGCCTTCGAGTACCAGCCCCGCTAGCCGCTACTGGCCGCGCGGCTCGACTACGGGCTTTAGCAGCGCGCGGATCGTGGCGAGCAGCAGGCCGCGGTCAATGGGCTTCGACAGGAACTCGTCGCAGCCCGCCTTCAGGCACTCCTCACGGTTCGCGGCGCGTGCGTCGGCGGTGAGCGCGATGATCACTCCCGAGTAGTTCTGCAGGCGCAGCGCCTGTGTGGCGCAGATGCCGTCGGTCACGGGCATCTGCATGTCCATCAGGATCACATCGAACGGCTCGTCGCCGCGCCACGCCTCCATGGCCAGGTCGACCGCCTCTTTGCCGTTGTCGACCATCGTCACCTGGGCGCCCGCCTGGCGCAGGATCAGGTCGATCAACTTGCGGTTGTCGGGCCCGTCCTCTGCCACCAGGACCCGGCAGTCGATCGGCCCCGAGTCCGCTGCGAGCTGCTGCTCCTCGGCTTCCGGTTGCGCCGGGCCAGTACGCCGCGGCTCGAGCGGCAGGGCCAGGCGGAAGGCGCTGCCTTCACTGGTGGTGCTCACCACCGTGATCTCGCCACGCAGTCGGCGCGCCAGGCGGTGCGCCAGCGCCAGACCCAGGCCCAGGCCGCCGTGCTGCCGCGAGCGCGAGCCATCGCCCTGGGCGAAGGGCTCGAACAAGGTGGAAATCTGTCCCTCGCTCATGCCGATGCCCGTGTCGATCACGTCGAACGCCACGTGGTGCTGCGGATAGCCCTCGCGCTGCAGTGCAACGCGCAAGGTGACCGAGCCCTGGCCCGTGAACTTGATGGCGTTCTCGACCAGCTGCGACAGGATCTGGCGCACCCGCGTCGCGTCGCTGGTGATGTGGGCCGGCACGTCGTCTGGGATCTCGACCCGCAGCCGCAAGCCCTTCTCCTCCGCCCCGGGGCGGCTCACCAGTTCGATGTCGCGCAGGATCTCGACCGGCGAGCAGACGTGCCAGTGGACGCGCAGGCGCCCCGCCTCGAGGTTCGCGAAGTCGAGCAGGCCAGCCAGCAGGCGGTACAGGTAGTGGCCGTTGCGCTGGATCGTCCGGGCGTCCTCGAGGTGCGAGGCGTCCGCCAGGTTCGCGCCGGCCTTCTGCACCAGCACGTCGGTGAAGCCCAGGATCGCCGTCAGCGGCGTGCGCAGCTCGTGGCTGATGTTGGCCAGGAACTCGGTCTTGGCGCGGTCGGCGCTCTCTGCGTGGCGCTTGGCCGCGAACAGCGCCTGGTTCTGGCGCTCGAGCCGGTGGGCGTACTCGTCTACCTGCTCGGCGGCCTGGATGGTCCGGTCGCGCTGCAGGAACAGCCAGGCGGCGCCACAGGCCGCCCCGATCGAGAGCAACCCGGCCAGGAACAGTGCGAAGGCGTGGCCCTGTACGGCCCCGTCGATCGCTTCGAGCGACATCCGCACCTCGAGCCCCGATGCGCGGAAAACCAGGTCGTTCTCGCGCTCCTCGAGCGCCTCGCCCTCGAAGTCCACGGCGCGCAGCGTGTTGATGCCCGTCGAGCGCAGCAGTTTGAGCCGGGCGCGCAGCGCGTCCGCGTCGCGCTCGGGGCCCACCGCCGCGATTACGCTCGCGAGGCGCTGTGAGGCTCGCTCGAGCAGGTCGGCGCGGCGCGCCGAGACCGCGGCCAGCAGCACGCCCAGGTGCACCGCCGCCAGGACCAGCGCGATGGCCCCGCACAGGCGCCGGCTCAGGCGCCGGGGGCCGTTCATTTCGGGATTCGTTGCGTCGGGCATGTCCGGTGGATACATCGGCGTCCCGGCGGGATCCCTGAACTAGCGGCCCTGTCTAGCGGCCTAACGGCGAGCGTAGCTCGCCTTGCCGCGACGGAGAGCGACTCCAGGCAGAGTCGCTCTCCTACGGGAAGGGAGGCCGATTGGACCGCTCCCCCCGTTCTCGTAGGAGAGCGACCTCCGGGTCGCTCTCCGTGCGGCAAGGCGAGCTCCGCTCGCCGTTAGGCCGCTAGGGCGTGGCCG
>CAXMNF010000144.1:0-1665 GCA_964194645.1 uncultured Gammaproteobacteria bacterium | reverse complement strand
ACAGGCGGATTCGGAGCCGTGCGTCCCCGGGCGCGGGCCGCCAGACGCAGCGCTTCGCGCATCCAGCGGGCGTCGGCCGCGCTAGCCCTCGTCGCCAAGGCTCGGGTCGATCTCGTCGAGCGCCCGCCGGAACTCCTCGATCGTCTCGAACTTCAGATAGACCGACGTGAAGCGCAGCCAGGCCACGGGATCCAGGCCGCGCAGCTCGGCCTGCACCTCCGCGCCGATTCGTTCGCTCGCCACCTCGCGCTCGCCCGGATCGATCACGGCGCGCTCGATGCGGTGCGCGGCGGCATCGATGTCGTTCGCCGAGACGGGGCGCTTCTCGCAGGCCCTCTGGATGCCGGCCACGACCTTGTGGTGCGCGAACTCCTCGCGCCGCCCGTCGCGCTTCACGACAATCGGCAGCAGATCCTCGATCCGCTCATAGGTCGTGAAGCGGCGCCCGCACTCGGAGCAGCTGCGCCGCCGCCACTTGACCGGCGCGTCGCGGTGGTTGCGCGCGTCGATCACCTTGGTGTCGGGGTGGTCGCAGAACGGACAGTGCAATCAGGCGCCCTCGTCGTAGCGGGCGAAAGCCAGGGTCCCGTTGGTGCCGCCGAAGCCGAACGAGTTGGACAGCGCCACCCGGATGGGGGCTGCGCGCATCTCGTTCGCTACGAAGTCCAGGTCGCAGTCCGGATCCGGGTCGCTGTAGTTGATGGTCGGGGGCAGCTTGCCCTCCGAGAGGGCGAGTACCGTGAAGATCGACTCGAGCGCACCGGCCGCTCCCAGCGTGTGTCCAGTCATCGACTTGGTCGACGACATGGCCAGGCGCTCGGCCGCCTCGGCGAATACCAGCCGCACCGCCAGGCATTCCGTCTTGTCGTTCAGTTCGGTGCTGGTGCCGTGCGCGTTGATGTAATCGACGTCCGCGGGCGAGAGCCCCGCGTCGCGCAGCGCGCGCTGCATCGAGAGCCGCGCGCCGCCGCCGTCTTCCGGCGGCGCGGTCATGTGGTGCGCGTCGCTCGACATGCCGTAGCCGATGACCTCGGCGTAGATGCGCGCGCCGCGCTGCAGGGCGTGCTCGAGCGTCTCCAGGATCAGCACCGCACCCGCCTCACCGATCACGAAGCCGTCGCGGCCGCGGTCGAAGGGGCGGCTGGCGCGGGCGGGGTCCTCGTTGCGGGTCGAGAGCGCCCGCATCGTCGAGAACCCCCCCAACCCCATGCGGTTCACCGGCGCCTCGCTGCCGCCGGCGAGCATCGCCTGGGCATCGCCCCTCTGCAGGATACGGTAGGCGTCGCCCACGGCGTGCGTGCCCGACGTGCAGGCCGTCACCACACAGGTATTCGGGCCGCGCGCGCCGTGCCGGATCGACACCAGCCCGGAGGCCATGTTCGCGATCGTCGCCGGAATCCAGAACGGCGAGACCTTCATCGGTCCGCGCGTGGAGACGGTCACGCAGTTGTCGTACATGACCTGCAGACCCGCGATGCCCGTGCCGATGATCACGCCGACCTCGTCGGCGTTGCTCTGGTCGAGGGCCAAGCCGGAGTCCTGCAAGGCCTGGTGCGCCGCCGCAATCGCGTAGTGCAGGAAGGGATCGAGCCGCCGCACTTCCTTCTTGTCGAGCAGTTCGCCTGGATCGAAGCCGCGGATCTGCGCTGCAAATTTCACAGGCAG
>CAXMNF010000143.1:0-2479 GCA_964194645.1 uncultured Gammaproteobacteria bacterium | reverse complement strand
CCGCTCGCCACTGCCGCAATGCGCTCCACGTCGCGCACCATGCCCTCGGCCGCGCCCGCCTGGCCGTCCGCCTGGTGGAAGATCGCCTCAGAGCGCTGAGAAACCTCCTGTACGGCGGCCTGGATCTGCTCGAGTGCCTCGAGGATGCGATCCAGCGCGCGCCGGCCCTCGGTCACGTCGTCCTCCATGCCGTGCATCACGCCCGCGATGCGGCCGGACTCCTCTTCGAGCTGCCCGATCAGATCCTCGATCTGCTCGGCCTGACCGCCCGCGCTCTGCGCGAGCTTGCGGATCTCCTCGGCCACGACCGAGAAGCCACGCCCGGCGTCGCCCGCCCGTGCGGCCTCGATCGAGGCGTTGAGCGAGAGCGTGTGCGTCTTGTCCGCCACGCTCGTGATCATCTCGGTGATGCGGTGTACGAAGCGGATCTTCTCCTCGAAGCGCACCACCAGTCCGCCCGCCTGGTCGATCTTCTCGAACAGACTCTGCATCTTCTGCACAGTGAGACGCGAGACGTCGGCGCCAGCGGTCGCGCGCTGGTTCGCGTCCGACGAGAACGCGAAGGCCGCTCGCGCGGCGTCGGCGTTCGCCTTGAGGGCCTTGGCGATCTCGTGCATGCGCGCGACTGCGTGGCTCACGTCTTCCTGCTGCTTCACGGTTCCCGACGCGACGCTGCGCATGGAATCCGCAAAGCGTTGGTTCGTCGCGCACACGTCGCGCGAGGAGCCCGAGAGCTCGTGGGAGCAGCTGGCCACCTGGTCGGCGGCGCGCTGGATGTGTTCGACCAGCTCGCGCAGGTTCTCGAGCATGCCGGCGACGGACCGCGCCAGATCGACGGTCTCGTCGGGGAAGTTGCGCGCCCCGTCCACCTCGACGGTGGCCGTCAGATCGCCGCGACTGATCAGGTCGGTGCAGCGGCGCAGCGCCTCGAAGTTGCGCGCCAGCCGATGGGCGCCCACCCAGCCGGCCAGCGCAGCCGCAAAGAGCGCGGAGCTGCGCGCCAGCCAGCCGGCCACGCCCAGCAGTTCCAGGACCGGGGGCACGGCGATCGACACGCCCGCGATGAGCGCGAAGGCCAGCACCAGTTTGTGGGTCAGCTCGAGACGCAAGCGGGACTCCGAGCGCACCGCACCTCTTGCGGATCGCCCCAGTCTTGTCGGCTTCCGCCTAGGGCCTCTTGAAGTGCTCGAAGCCGCCGGACGGGGCGGCGACCGCGCGTCCACCGCGCGTGAGCTGCAGGCCGCGGCCGCGCCGGATCCGGCCGATCTCGGCAACCGGACAGCGCAGTCTCTTGCTGAACAGGGCCGCCTCGGGTGCGGTCTTGCGCACGCAGAACAGCAGCTCGTAGTCCTCGCCGCCGCCATAGGCGAGCGCCAACGGGTCCAGGCCGTGCCGCTCGCAGAGTCCGAGCGCCCCGCGTGCCAGCGGCAGCCGCTCGAGTTCCAGGTCCGCGGCCACGCCGCTCTCGCGCAGCAGGTGGCCGAGGTCCTGGCCGAGACCGTCCGAGACGTCGATCGCCGCCGTGGCGTGTCCCGTGCGCAGCAGCCGGGCACCCGCCTGCCAAGGGGGTTCGGGGCGCTGGTGGCGGCGCACGAAGGAGCTCGCGCCCGGCTCGCCCTCGACGCCGCGCTCTAGCAGGGCCAGGCCTAGGGCCGAGGCGCCAAGCCAGCCGGTCACCAGGATCCGGTCGCCCGGCTTCGCTCCAGCGCGGCGCAGCGCGCGGCCGCGCGGCACCTGACCGAGCGCCGAGAGCGAGAGCAACCAGCTGGGTGCCCGCACGGTGTCGCCGCCCACCAGAGGACAGCCGCTGCGGCGTGCGGCGGCCAGCAGGCCGCGCCAGAAGCCCGGCAGGCGCGGGTCGCGGTCCGAGGGCACGGCCAGGCTGAGCAGGCAGCCGAGCGGGCTCGCGCCCATCGCGGCCAGGTCCGACAAGCTCGCCGCCAGGCACTTCGCGCCGAGCGACGCCGCATCGCTGGTGGCCCAGCGGAAGTGCACGTCCTCGACCAGCGCATCCGCGGTCCAGACCAGGTCGTGGCCGGTGCGCGGCCGGAGCACCGCGGCGTCGTCGCCGATGCCCACCGACCAGGGGGGGCCGGGCTCGCCGGCGCGGCGCCGCAGCGCCTCGATCAGCGCGAACTCGCCGCCCCCTGCCGCCCGCCTCGCCATGCCACGGCGATGATAGCTGCTCGATGGCGCGCGCAGCGCGCCTTCCAGCAGGGCAGCGACGCAAGTCGCTGTCCGTCACGGCAAGGCGAGCTTTGCTCGCCGCTATGCCGTTAGGACGCTGCGTCCGCCGGAGCGCCGCTGGCGCAGCTGGGGCGGCTGGACCAGCGGCTCGGTGAGCGCCAGCGCCAGGACCTCTTCCATGCTGGAGACGAAGTGGAACGTCATCTTGCGGGCCAGCTCGGGCGGGATCTCGTCCAGGTCGTGCTCGTTGGCCTGCGGCAGGATCATCGCGCTCATACCGCGGCGCAGCGCG
>CAXMNF010000142.1:0-2912 GCA_964194645.1 uncultured Gammaproteobacteria bacterium | reverse complement strand
GCGGACCAGCGCTCCAGGCGCATCGCCTCGGCGATCCCCGGCTCCTCGTACAGGGGCTTCTGCTCGACGCCCGCGTGGGCTCCCGGCTGCCAGGGCTCAGCGCGTGTCTGCCGGGCGACGTGCGGCCGGCCCCGGCCACCGTACTGGCGCAGCTTTACGAACAGCAGGCAGCCGGGCTTCGAGAACGGCGCGTGCCGGAAGCCCTCGGGGTTCAACAGATAGGTGCCGGCCGGCCAGTCGCCGTGCTCGTCCGAGAAGACACCCTCCAGCACCAGGATCTCCTCGCCTTCCGGGTGGTCGTGGGCGGGGAAGCTCGAATCCGGCTGGTAGCGCACGATCGCGGTGACCTGCCCGGACTCGGCCGCTCCCACCCGGTGCAGGCGCTTGCGCAGGACCGCGCCGCTGGGGCTCGGCTGCCAGGGCTGCTCCGCGGTCCGCACCGCGACGCGCCGCGACAGGTCGCCGTGGAGCGCGGGCTCCGCCATGCTCTGTGGCCCCGTCATATGGATCGGCCCCCCACGCGACCAAGGAACAGAGCGCCGATGAGAACGTCCAGTGCCCAGGATCTGGAGCCGCAGCTCGAGGCGCTCCACGAAGCGAGCTTTACCTGGGCTCTGCGCTGCTGCGCAGGCAACCGGGACGAGGCGGAGGAAGCGTTGCAGACCACTTACTTGAAGATGCTCGAGGGCCGGGCCCGTTACCAGGGCCGCTCTAGCTTCAAGACCTGGCTCTTCGCCGTGATCCGCAAGACGGCAGCCGACCAGCTGCGCCGCTCCGCGCTGCGCACGCGGCTGCTCGGCGTGTTCGGGCGGGCGCAGCCCGGGCGGGAGCCCGCGCCGACTCCGCAGACGGAGCTCGAGTCGGACGAGCAGCGCCGCCGCCTGGTCGGCGCACTCGAGCGGCTCTCGCCGCGCCAGGCCGAAGTCGTCGACCTGGTGTTCGCGCACGAACTCAGCGTGGCCGACGCGGCCGGTGTGCTGGGCATTTCGGTCGGGAGCGCGCGCACACACTACCACCGGGCCAAGCAGCAGCTCGCCGAGCTGCTCGGTCCGGGAGCGCTCCGTTGAGCCGCACACCAGAGTTCCGGAGCCTGTGGGCCGCCGCGCAGACGCAAGCCCGCGAGCGCGCCGTGCGCCGGCACAAGCTCGGCGTTGCGGCTGGCTTGAGCGGCGCGTTGTTGCTGCTCGTCATGCTGCCCGGACGGCACGCCCCCGACCTGGAAGCGCTCGCGGCGCTCTCGCAGCGGCTCGAAGCGCAGCCACTCGATTTCCTGCTCGAGACGCCCGGAGTGGCGCGGCTCGAGTCCACCCCCGCATTCGGCGACCCGCTCCGGGAGGAGCGCTGGTCCACCGGGGCGGAGAGCGAAGAGAGGACCGAAACGTGAACCCGACCCGAACACCGACCCGCTGGATCGTCTTCGCAATCGCGCTGCTGCTCGCCGCCCCCGCCTTCGGCTTTCCCGGCGGCCGCGGCATGGGTCGCGACCACCAGCGGGGTGGCGGCGGCGGCCCCGCGTTCGCGAAGTCGCTGTTTCCGCCCGAGATGGTGATGCGGCACGCGCAGGAGATCGGCCTGTCGGGCGAGCAGCGCGAGCAGATCACCGCCGTGATCCAGCAGGTGCAGAGCGACATCGTGCCGCTCGAGTGGGAGATGCGCGAACGCGGCCAGGCACTCCAGGACCTGCTCGAGCAGCCCCAGGTGGACGAGGGCGCGGCGCTCGCGCAGGTCGATCGAGTGACCGAGATCGAGAACCAGATCAAGAAGACGCATCTCACGCTCCTGATCCGGGTAAAGAACCTGCTGAGCGATGACCAGCAGCAACAGCTCACGGCCCTGAAGCAGGAGCGGCGTGAGGAATTCCGCGAGCGCGGCGGCATGCGCGGCGGGATGGGATCGGGCCGCAAGCGCGGCGGGGGATCCTTCTAGAAGCGCCGCCCCCCCGGCCCCGGAAGTATGGTAGGAAGGGTGCCTACCCGGCTCTGGAAGGGGGAGTTTCCATGGTTGCGTCTGCGTTCCTGCGCGCGCTGCGTCGCGCGGCGCCCGTCCTGCTGCTGCTCGCCGGCATCGCCCCGTCACAGGCCGCGGCGGCCGACGACGACTGGCTCTACTCGGAGGACTGGCAGTTCGTGGTGTCGCCCTACGCCTGGCTGCTCAGCATGGATGGAGACGCCACGATCGCCGGCGTGAAGAGCGACATCGACATGCCGTTCAAGGACATCCTGAGCGACCTGAACTTCATGTTCGAAGGCCGCTTCGAGGCCCACAAGGGCGACTGGAATATCTTCATCGATCCCACCCTGGCGTGGTTGTCGAGCGACGTCGACATCGGACCGATCAGCGGCGAAGTCGACACCAACATGGCCCTGATCCTCGCCGCCGTGTCGCGCACGCTCTACCGGGGACCGCGCTCTGAGGGAAGCGATCGCAACCTGAAGATCGAGGCCGGGCTGGGTGCCGCGTACGTGGGGCTCAAGAGCGACTTCGATCTGCCGGCGCCGCTCCCCCAACCAAGCTTCCGGCAGTCCTGGGTCGACGCCGTCATTACCGCGCGGGCAACGACCGAGATCAACGACAACTGGAGGTGGCGGCTCGCCGGCCTGGTCGGCGGCTTCGGCATCGGAAGTGCCTCGCAGCTCACCTGGATGCTCGAAACGCACTTCGGGCGGCGCATGGGCGAGAACACACAGCTCTGGTTCGGCTACCGCGTCTGGTCCATCGACTACGAGAGGGGCAGCGGCGCCAGCCAGTTCGACCTGGACGTCGTCTTGCAAGGGCCGCTCGTCGGCCTCGCCTACCGCTTCTGAGTCTCGCCGAGCGCGCGCAGGGCGCGGCCGAGCAGCTTGAAGAGCCTGCCGACGGTCATGCGATGATAGGCAGCACCCATAATCGATTCAGGAGGGCGCGATGATCCC
>CAXMNF010000141.1:0-4329 GCA_964194645.1 uncultured Gammaproteobacteria bacterium | reverse complement strand
GCCGCCCACGCCGAGATGCGCGCCGAGGTGCGCGCAGTGCGCGTCGAGCAGCGCCGGTACGCCCGACTCGGCGCGGAACAACACCAGGTCGCGCCCGAAGTAGCGCAGCGGCAGCACGCCACCCGGGCCCAGCTCTTCGCTGCGCGCCACGCGCGTCCAGCCGTTCGGGAAGGCGGGGAAGGGGAAGCGCGCGTTTGGTTCGCCGCGGTCGACCGGCGCGCTCACACGGCCTCTGGCTGCACGAGGCCGCGCGCGTTGTCGCGCATGATCGCGCGCAATTCGCGCGGCGGCAGGCTCGCGAGCGGGGCGGCGAAGTCGCGCGGCTCGGCGAGGCCCTCGGGGTGCGGGAAGTCCGAGCCGAACAGCACCTGGCTGGGACCGAGCAGCTTCACGAGGCCGAGCAGGTCCTCCTCGTGGTAGGGCGAGACGAACACGTGGCGCTTCAAGATCTCGCTCGGCGGGCCCTTCACGTAGCCGCCCGGCCATGGGCCGCTGCGCCCCATGCCCTTCATCTTGTCCATCACCTTCATCAGGTAACCGACCCAGAGCGAGCCGTTCTCGACGCTCAAGACGTTCAGGTTCGGGAATCGGCCAAACAGGTTGTGGAAGATCAGCGCCGCCACGGTGTCCATGATCACCCGATCGCCGTAGAAGCAGGACCACTGGAAGGCGGACTGCCGGTGCGAGGTGGGGTTGGCCTGCTCCCCCCAGTGAACGGACATCAGCTCGTTGTAGCCCGATTCCGCGATGTGGAAGGCCACGGGCACGCGCGCCTCGTTGAGTCGCGCCCAGAACGGATCGAAGCAGGGATCGGCCGGCGAGCGCCCGAAGGCCGGGCCGGGCCGCAGCGCCACGATCCGCGCGCCCCGCGCCAGCACCCAGTCGAGTTCCCCGAGTGCGCGCTCCAGGTCGAGCAAGGACAGGAGCGGCGGCGCATAGATGCGTCCCCGGTGCGCGAAGCCCCAGGTCTCGTCGAGCCACTGGTTGAAGGCGTGGAAGTTCGCGTAGAGCTGCTCGGCGTCGTCCTTCATGAAGTGCTCGACGCACACCGCGAGTGTCGGGAACAGGAAGGCCGACTCGAGGCCCTGCTCGTCCATGCGCCGCAGGCGGGCGTCGCGCCCCAGGTAGGCCGCCGGCATCGGCTCGCGCACGTCCCCCTCGTCCGAGACGCCCGTCTTCATGGCGCGCAGCATCTCGCGCAGCGCGCCGGCCTTCGAGGCGGTCGCGCCGGCGAAGCCCTCGCCGGCCAGAAACGTGAACGGCTTGTCGCCCACCAGGACCTGCGGCGGGCCCTCGGCGTCTTGTTCGAGGCGGATCGCCTTGTCGCGCAGACGTGGCTCGATGTAGCGGGTGAAGCAGTCGCGCGGCTCGTAGTAGTGGTTGTCTGCCTCGAACAGGCCGTAGTCGATCGGGCTCATGGCCGGCCGGCACCTCCCTGATCTGACGGTCCGTCAGAACTATACCCGTGGGCGTCGCGGACGGATAGACTGCGCGGCTCGTGGATCCCTTCCAGATCTTCGCCGCGCTCACCACGCTCGCCGCCCTGTTCAGCTGGGTGAACCACCGCTGGCTGCGCCTGCCCACGACGATTGGCCTGATGGCCCTCTCGCTGGTCTTCTCGCTGGCGCTCGTCGGGCTCGGCAGCCTGGGCGTGGCGCTCGAGGACGAGTTGGTGCGCTCGCTCGGCTCGCTCGACTTCGCCGACGTGCTGCTCGACGCGCTGCTCGGGGCCTTGCTCTTCGCCGGCGCACTGCACGTGGATCTGGAGGACCTGTCGCGTCAGCGCGGCGTGATCGCGATCCTGGCGACCTTCGGTGTGCTGCTCTCGACCGTGCTGGTGGCGGGTCTCGCCTGGCTCGGCTTCGCGGCCGTGGGTCTGGAGGTTCCCTGGCTCTACTGCCTGGTGTTCGGCGCCCTGATCGCGCCCACGGACCCGGTTGCCGTGCTCGGCATCCTGAAGGGAGCAGCGGTGCCGGCCACGCTCGAGACGAAGATCGCCGGCGAGTCGCTGTTCAACGACGGGGTGGGCATCGTGCTGTTCCTGGTGGTGGCGGGGATCGCCTCGGGGAGCGGGGAGTTCGGTGCCGCGCAGGTCGGCCTGCTGCTCGTGCAGGAGGCGCTCGGCGGCGTGCTCTTCGGATTGCTGCTCGGCGTTGCAAGCTACGGCCTGCTGCGCGCGGTGGATGACTATCAGGTCGAGGTGCTGGTCACCCTGGCCGTCGTGACGGGCGGCTACGCGGCGGCGCAGGCGCTTCACGTCTCGGGTCCGCTGGCGATGGTCGTGGCCGGGCTCTTCATCGGCAACCGCGGCCGCGCCTTCGCCATGTCGGAGCGCACCCGGGAGCGGCTCGACGACTTCTGGGAACTCGTGGACGAGTTCCTGAACGCGCTGCTGTTCGTGATGATCGGTCTCGAGGTCGTGGTGATCGGCTTCGACGCCACCTTGCTCACAGCGGGCGCGTTCGCGATCCCCACCGTGCTCGCCGCCCGCCTGGTCAGCATCGGCCTGCCGGTCGCTGTGATGCGGCACTGGCGCAGCTTCAGCCCGCACGCGGTCGTGATCCTCACCTGGGGCGGTCTGCGCGGCGGGATCTCGGTGGCGCTGGCGCTCTCGCTGCCGGCGGGACCGGAGCGCGACGTGCTGCTGGCGGTCACCTATACGGTCGTGTGCTTCTCGATCCTGGTGCAAGGGCTCAGCATGGCGCCGCTGGTGGCGTGGCTCTACCGGCCGGCGCGGGAAAATCGCACTCTCTCGGCATGAACAAGCTCCTGCTGCTCGCCGTGACCGGTCTGCTCGCGTCGGCCTGCGTCGCCTACCAGCGCGTGGGCATCGAGAGCGCGCCTGACGCCGCCGAGGTCTACCTGGACGGAGAGCTGGTCGGCACCACGCCGCTCGAGCTGCGCGTTCCGACCGGCGCCGACCACTCCGTGTACCTGAAGAAGGAAGGCTTCCAGCCGCGCATGGTGGTCCTCGATCGACATGCGCCGGCCGACGGGATCGACTTCGTGACGCCGGCCGACGTGCGGGTGCGCCTGGTGCCACGCACCGGCATGCAGGACCGCGAGGTCGAGGTCGAGGTGGACAAGGAAGAGTAGAATCGGGGCCATGCGCGGGGCGCACTTCCCGGACGGCTTCTTCGCCCGGATCGACGGGGCGTCAGACGCCGAGTTCTACGCGTCCCCGCGTTTCGTCACGCACATCGACCCCGCCACGATTGCCGCGCTCACCCGAAGCTACGCCGAGCTGCTGCCGCCGGGGGCCGCGCTGCTCGACCTGATGTCCTCCTGGGTTTCGCACCTGCCCGCAGGCCCGTACCAGCGGGTCGCGGGCCTCGGCATGAATGCCGAGGAGCTGGCCGCGAACCCGGTGCTCGACGACTGGTGCGTGCACGACCTGAATCGCGAGCCCGAGCTCCCGTACCCGGACGCGAGCTTCGATGCGGTCCTCTGCGCGGTGTCGATCCAGTACCTGGTGCGGCCGCTCGAGGTCTTCGCCTCGATCCGCCGGGTGCTCCGACCAGGTGGCCTCGCCGTGGTGGCGACTTCGCACCGGCTGTTTCCGACCAAGGCAATCCGAGCCTGGCAGGTGTTGCCGCCCGAGGAGCGCCTGCGCGTGATCGGCTCGTACTTCGAGGGCGCTGGCGGCTACGGAAAGCCGCGCTTCCTGGACCGCTCGACCGCCGACGCCGATCCGCTCTGGATCGTCTCCGCGAGCCGCCGGGAGCAGTCCGAGGACCCGCCGACGATCCGTTAGCTGCTCCTGACGCGGATCGAGCCGCCGGAGGTGCGCAGCTGAAGCGGCGCGCCTCCGCCGTTCAGGGTGCCGCGGAAGCTGTGCCGGCCGTGCTTGCCCTGGGCGCGGATCGCGCGGTCGATCTTGACGTGGCCGCCGCTGGCTCGCGCGTCGAGGTCGCTGCCCGCGCCGTGGCGAAACTCGACCGAGATCGAGCCGCCCGAGGTCTCGAGTCGACCCCACGGCTCGTCGACGAAGCTCGCGTGGATCGATCCGCCACTGGTCCGCGCGTCGGCCTCGCCGCCGGCGTCCTCGATCTTGATGCTGCCCCCGCTGGTGCGCGCCTCCACGTCGCCCTTCACTCCGGCCAGACGGATCGAGCCGCCCGAGGTACGCGCGCGCAGGTCGCCCAGCACGTCGAGAACCTCGATGCGCCCGCCCGAGGTGCGCGCCAGCACGGGTCCGGCGATGCGTGCGGCCTCGACGCGGCCGCCGCGCGTGAGCGCCGCGAGCCGTCCAGAGATCTCCTCGACGCGGATCGAACCGCCGCGCGTCTCGATCTCGACCGAGTATTCGCGCGGCACCCAGGCCCGCAC
>CAXMNF010000140.1:0-13720 GCA_964194645.1 uncultured Gammaproteobacteria bacterium | reverse complement strand
TTCTGTGGTAGAAGGCCGCTGACACCTGGCCGCGAGATGACGCTACGGCGGTGCCCGCGTGAGTCCACCCAGGTGGAAGGCGTCGCTGGTCACGGCTGCGAGGCCAGCATCGAAGCGACTTCGACCGCCAGCGCGCGTCTACGACGGGAGCTGAGCGCTTGGATCCCGAGCGCGCGGAACGCCGCCTCCTGTCCGAGCACGAGTGAATAAGCGATCACGGCACGTCGGCGGGCGACCACGAGAGGCAGGCCCAGACGCCGAAAGAGCTGGAGCAGGAAGCTCATCCGGCGCTGCACGACTCGGTCGAGGACCTTCTTGACCGTGGGATTCTCTCGCGCACGGGAGAGGGCGAACTCCACCGAGAGGTCGGCGGGATCGTCGATCGCCTCTTCGGCCAGCGCGACGAGCTGAGCGTGGGGATCGTCGATCCCGCTCACCGTCCGGATGATCTCTCCGGTGCCGCGCTCCTCCCAGGTCGAGAGCGCGGCGTGGATGAGCGCGTCACGATTCGAAAAGTGCCAGTAGAAGCTCCCCTTGGTGACGCCAAGGCGCTCGGCCAGAGGCTCCACGGCGACCGCGCCGATGCCCGTCTCGGCCATCACTTTCAGTGCGGTGTCGATCCAGGCCTCGCGATTCAGTCGCTGCCGTCTCCCCCGGAACTTCTTGCCCATCTCCGATACCATACGGCGGAGTATTGACGAAGTCGATCCGCCCTGTGTACCATACGGAAGCGTATGGATAGATTCTCGAGACAGACTGAGCCATCTACGCTGGGCTCTTCGCCGTGAGCGGGGCCTTGCCCATTCTTAGTCTCATGATCGCGGGATCGCTGAGCCTCGTCGTCGCCCTGGGCCACTTCGTCTTCGCCTTCGTGAGCGGTCCCGAGGGATATCGGTACTTCGGAGCGGGCGAACAGATGGCGCGACTATCGGAGGCGGGTTCTCCGGTCCCGCCCCTTTTGACCCTCGGCGCCGCGGTCCTCTTCGGTCTGGCCGGGCTCTACGGCATCGCCGGAGCGGGAGCCATCCGCGCTCTGCCGTATCTGCGTATGGGCCTGTTGGTGGTTAGCGCCGTGTACGTGATCAGGGGGTCGCTCGTCATTCCACAAGCCATTTCGCTGTGGAGCGCTCCGGGCTCGGTCTTTCCGCGGGAGATCGTGTTCTCCATCGTGTCACTCGCGATCGGAGCCTTCTACGTGATCGGTACGATCGGGCGCTGGCGAAGCCTCGCCTGAAATGCACTCGAGACGCTGGCCGTCGAGTGGCCCGTACGGAATCCGCGTGAACGGGCTGGTGCCGGGGCACCACGACGAGGTCGCCGCGAGCCGTTCACGCTCGACAAGCCGAAGTAGCCCGGCGAACGACCGCTCAGCGCGGATCCGGCAGCCCGGGGCGCAGCACGACCACGGGGCGCGGGGTCACCCAGCGGCGCAGGATGGCGACGAGAATGGGCCGCAGGATCGTGCGCAGCACGGCGTGCACCCAGACGAAAGGCGCCGCCGGAAAGAAGGGATGCGCGGAGACGATCGCGCGCTTGGTCGCCAGATCCTCGACGATCTCGGCCCGGGCGGCCAGCACCAGGCCGGCGCAGGTCACCGACGCGTTCGGGTCCTGCCGCAGGTTCCGGATCCAGTGCGAGCGCCAGCCGTAGGTCGAGATCACGATGATCGCGTCGCGGGACCGTTCACAGGGCAGCAGGATCTCGCGCGGCAGACCGGTCTTGCGGCCGCGCGTGGTCAAGATCACCCAGCCCGGCGCGCGCTCGAAGTAGCCGCGGAGCAGCTCGACCAGGCCGGCCTGCGGACGCTTCAGCGCCCGCGGGATGAAGTGCAGACGAGCAGCGAAGGGCTCCCGACTCATGCTGGTCCTCCCCGCTTCCAGAACGCCCGCCAGCTTTCCTCGCTCTCGGGCAGCGTACCACGGCCCGTCGAGTGCTCGGGCCAGTTCGCGGGCGCGAGCGCCAGCGGGCTCGGCCCGGCGTCGGCCCCGTACCACAGCAGGTGGCGGCGGCGCACGAAGAGCCAAGGTCCGTCGCGCCGCTCGTAGCGGTCGCGGTACTGGATCGCCTGGGTGATCCAGCGCTCGCCCTCCTGGATCTCGCCGCGGCAGTAGACGCGGCCGTCGGCGTGATCCTCGTCCTCGAACTCGATCCAGTGGTTGCCCACGTACAGGATCGACACGCCGATCGCGCGCAGCTGCAGGTCGAAGCTGCTGCGCAACGCCTCGCGCCCGCGCCCGTCGCGGCCGACCTGCACGTCGGGCACGAACAGCTCGACCAGCGCGTCCAGGTCGCGAAGGTCGAGTGCGTGCGCGTAGCGGATTGCCAGGTCGCGGATCTCGTCCTTCGCAACCAGTCGCTCGAGATCGTTCATCGCGCGATTGTGAGACGGCGCAGCCCAAGGGCGCAAGCCGGCTGGTCGCTCGCCGCCGCGCCGTGCTAGCGTGCGGCCATGGCGATCGACCTGGCCCAGCTCGTGGATCCGCGTCACACGGCGCTCGTCACGCAGGAGTGCCAGCGCGCGGTGATCGGCGACCTGTCGGCGCTGCCGGAGTTGGCGGCGGCCGCCAAGGGGCCGGTCACCACGAACATTGCGCGGCTGGTCGAGGCGGCACGGGCCGCAGGGGCGCCGGTGCTGCACTGTACGGCCGAGCGGCGCGCCGACGGCCAGGGGGCGAACCGGAATGCGCGTCTCTTCCAGTACATGGCGCGCTCGCAGAACCCGCTCGTGCCGGGGTCCGAGGCCGCCGAGATCGTGCCCGAGATCCCGGTCGCCGAATCGGACCTGATCGTGCCGCGCCTGCACGGGCTCTCGCCCTTCCAGGGCACCGAACTCGACTTCCTGCTCAGAAATCTTGGCGTCCGCACGATCGTGGGTGTGGGCGTGTCGGTGAACGTGGCCATCCAGAACCTGACCTTCGACGCGGTGAACGCGTCCTACCAGGTCGTGATCCCGCGCGACGCGGTGGCGGGCTTTCCCGCCGAGTACGTCGAAGCCGTGTTCCAGAACACGCTTGGTGCGATCGCCACGCTCGTCACTACGGACGATCTACTGGCGCTCTGGTAGGGGGGCCTTCTGCGCGCTCAGGGATTCGTCTGCGGGATGTACGCGACTTCCAGCTTCACGCCGTCGGGGTCCGCGAAGAACACGGCGTAGTAGCCCTCCGAGTAGGCGGCGGCGCCGCTGTAGTCGCTGGGCGGGTCCAGGATCTCGCCGCCGGCCGCGAGCACTGCCTGGTGCACGCGGTCGACCGTTGCCGGAGAGTCGGCGTGGAAGGCCAGGTGGTGCGGGCCGGGCTCGTAGCGGTCGTAGCGGCGCTCGCGGCTCTCGATCCGCGCGGGGCGCAGCTCGATCGCGAAGATCGAGCCGTCCGGACACCTGATCGACCAGGTGGCGCGCGTCGCGCCCGGCTCACGCCACTCGGGCGCATCGACCTTCCAGCGCTTGTAGCCGAGCTCTTCGAAGAACGCCCGGTAGAACGGGATCGATCGCTCCGGGTAGCCGACCGAGATGTCGATGTGGTTGAGCGGGCCTGTGACCGGCACGCACGCCAGGGTACCACCGGCGGTGTAGACTCGGGCCATGAAGGACGACCTGCAACCGATCGCAACGCGCGTGCTCTACGAAGACGACGAGGTGCGCATCTGGGACCAGCAGATCGAGGCGGGCGAGACACTCGGCCGGCACCGTCACGAGCACGACTACGTGATTGTCACCGTGCAGGGCGGGGGGCCGCTCGACGTGGAGTTTCACGGTGGCACCGGTGGCGCGCTCGGCGCGGGACGCGCGGCGTAGGCAGCGCGCTACTCGCGCACGCCAAGCGCCTCTCGCCCGAGGGGCTTCGGCTGTTCACGCACCAGCGCAACGAGCGCGCCCGGCGCTTCTACGAGAGCCGCGGCTTCGTCGCAGCCGCGTTCGGCGTGAGCCCGCCGCCCGAGAGCGAGCCCGACGTCGAGTACCGCTGGACGCCCGGCGCTAGCTAGGCGGAGACTCTCCAGGGTCCGCGTGTTTGCGCGTGCCGAGCAGCGCGAGCGCGACGCCCGCCATGATGTACACGTCGGCGAGGTTGAACACGCCGGTACGGAGCGAGCCGATGCCGAGGCTCACGAAGTCCGTGACCAGGCCGCCGTTCATCAGCCGATCGAGCCAGTTGCCGAGACCGCCGCCCACCATCATGCCGAGTCCGATCAGCGACCAACGCGACGCGAAGCCGGAGCGCAGCGCCGCGATGCACACGCCAGCCAACGCGACCGGAACCAGGAGCTGGAGCAGGAAGCCGCGCACACCCCCGGGCAGTTCGGAGCCGAAGCCGAGGAACGCCCCTTGGTTGTAGACCAGCTCGAAGCGCAACGCGTCGCCCACCAGGGACACAGACGGACCACTGAGGGCGCTCTCGGCGATGCGCTTCGCGGCGTGGTCGCAGCCCACGCAGACCACGAGCATCGCAACGAACACCAGGATCTGTTCCGGCTTCATGCGCGGGCGACCGTATCACGCACCCCGCGGCCGCGCCCGCGCGGCGAAGCGCGGCAGCCAGCGGCCCACCCGTTGGCAGTACTCCCCGTACTCGGCCCCGAACAGGCGGCGCAGCGTGGGCTCCTCGTAGAAGCGAACGAAGCTGTAGAAGCAGGCCGCCACGCCGAGCGCGTAGAGCAGCAGAGCGCCGGAGACGAACCACAGGGCCTGCCCGAGGATCACGCAGAGGACACCCACGTACATGGGATTGCGGGTCCAGTGGTAGAGGCCGCGCACGACCAGCCGCTTGGGCGCGTCGATCGGTGCCGGCGTGCCGCGTCCGAAGGTCGCGAAGTCCCACACGCACCACGCGTAGATGGCCACGCCGAGCGCGAGGAGCGCGGCGCCGCCGAAGCGAGACGGACCGGACGCAGCCGAAGACCCGGCCCCGATCCAGAGCGGCACCCAGACCGCCACCGTGCCCGGCACGATCACGGTGAACAACAGGTTCTTCAGCAGGAGGAGCACGGCTGCCTCCCCGGGACGGGGCGTCCCTAGAGCTCGACCCAGCGCTTGCCCAGCAGCGGCAGGATCGGCTGGATGGTCGCCTGGAAACTCGGCCGGCCGTGCATGTGCACCAGGAACGCGTGCAGCTTGGGCCAGCGGTCGGCCGCAGGCGCAGCGCCGGCGAGGCGCAGGTTCACGAAGGAGCTCGCGGCCGCGATGTCTGCGATCGAGAGCGCGTCACCGACGAAGAACTCGCCACCCCCGAGCTGGGCGTCGAGGTAGTCGAAGAAAGGCGGCAGCTCCTCGGCGATCACGCGCCGCGGCTCGGTCTCGTCCGGTTCCTGGCCGGTCATCATGGGGCGCAACACCAGGGGCGCGAACACCTTTGGGCCGGCCACTGGCACGACGCCGCCGTCCATGTACTCCTCGATCCACTCGGCCCGAGCGCGCAGCAGCGGGTCCTGCGGGTAGAGGGCCGGCGTCGCGTGCAGGCGCTCCAGGTAGGCGCAGATCACGGACGAGTCGTTCACGATCGCGTCGTCGTGGCGCAGCGCCGGGATCCGGCCAAGCGGGCTGATCTCGCGAAAACCGTCCGGTGGCGCGAAGGGATTCACGTTGTCCTGCTCGAACGGGATCCCCTTCTCGGTCATGAAGATCATGACCTTGCGCACGAACGGGGAGATCGGGCTGCCGACCACGGTGTAGGGCATTCAGTCCTCCTGGCCGACCGGCTAAACGCGGCGTTCGGGGGTGAAGCGCAGCTGCATGTGCGTACAGCAGCGAACCAGGGCGCTCGGCTGGATCTCGGGACCGCCCGCGCTGTACTCCATGTCGGGCAGACGGCGCAGCAGCTCGCTGAACGCCACGCGCATCTCCATGCGCGCCAGGTTCGCGCCCAGGCAGAAGTGGGTGCCGATGCCGAAGCCCAGGTGGTGGGGGTTCCGGTCCACGCGGAAGCGGTCGGGCTCGTCGTAGACGCGCTCGTCGCGGTTCGCGGACGGGTAGAGCATGAGCACCCTGTCGCCCTTGCGCAGCTTCTTGCCACCGAGCTCCAGATCCTGCGTGACGTGGCGCGCGAACGAGTGCACAGGCGAAACCATCCGCACCATCTCCTCGACCGCGGAAGGGATCAGCCCCGGGTCTTCGATCAGGTTCTGGCGCTCGGCGGGGTTCTCGATCAGTAGCTGCATGCCTCCGGACAGGCCGTTGCGCGTGGTTTCGTTGCCCGCCACCATCAGCAACACCATCATCATGATCAGCTCGTCGTTGGCCAGCGCCAGTTGCTCGTCGCCGTCCGCAGGCGCGCCGGCGGGGTCATCGAGTTCGCCGAGCTTGCCCGCGTCCTTGGCGCCGACCAGGATGCTCACCAGATCGTCGCGCGGCGACTTGCGGCGATCCTCGATGACCTCCGTGCAGTAGGTCGAGTAGGCCTGGAACGCGGCGCCGGAGCGCTGCACCACCTCGGGGTCGTCCAGCCGTCCCTCGGCGTTGATCATGGCGTCGGACCACCGGTGGAAGTCTTCGCGGTCCTCGCGGCGGATGCCGATCATCTCCGCGATCAGGAGCAGCGGCAGCGGCACGGCGATGTCCTCGACGAAGTCGCACGCGCCCGTCGGCGCCACTGCGTCGAGCGCCTCGGTCGTGATCTCCAGGAACACCTTCTCGAGCCGGGCGACCATGCGCGGCGTGAAGCCGCGGTTGATCAGCCCGCGAAGCTTGCCGTGGCGCGGCTCGCCTTCGTCGATCAGCGCGAGCTTGATGGGGACCCCGGGCCTCACGCCACCGGCCGAGCTGAACAGCGCCTGATTCTTCGACACGTAGGAGACGTCCTCGAAGCGCGACACGACCCACATCTGGTCGGGCTCCGACCAGTGTACGGGGTCGTGCTCGCGTAGCCAGCGGGTGTGCTCTGGCATCTGGTCGTCCCAGCTCGCCGAAGACAGGAACGCGACGGAAACAGCCATTAGAGAGACTCCTTCACGAATGCGCCGCCCTTCAGGATGGCGCGCAGCTTGGCGCGGTCTTGGAGCACCGCGATGTCTACACTCGGGTCCCCGTCCACGACCAGCAGATCGGCGAGCTTGCCGCTCTCCACGGTGCCTAGCTCGTGGCTCATGCCCATCAACTGGGCGCCGTTCACCGTCGCCCAGCGCAGCACGTCGAGCGGCGCGATCCCGACGCTCTTGACATAGAACTCGAGCTCCTCGGCGTAGCGGCCGTGCGGCAGGACGATGATGCCGTAGTCGTCGCCGATTACGAGCTTCACGCCGGCCTCCTGCGCCTGCGGCACCCGCTTGGTCATGTTGTCGAATTCGGCGCGGATCGGAGCCATCTGCTCCTCGGTGGCCATGGCCAGCGCCGCGTCGGGCGAGAGCATCTGCTCTGTGAAGAACATGCTCGGCACCAGGAACGTGCCCTTCTCGACCATCGCGGCGATGCACTCGTCGTCGATCTGGTCGCCGTGGTCGATCACGTCGATGCCGGCGTCGACCGCCTGCAGGATCACGTCGCGCCAGGCGCAGTGTGCACGAACCAGCTTGCCCCGCTGGTGCGCGGTCTCGATCACGGCGTCGAGCTCGGCGCGGGTCAGTCCCATGGCGCCCTCCAGCTGGGGCACGGCGTGGCCGCCCGACAGGAAGAGCTTGATCACGTCGGCGCCGCGCTTGATCTCGTCGCGCACCACGGATCGGAACTCATCGGCCCCGCTGGCGAAGCGCTGCGCGCCGCGGTTGCCGAGCTCCCACCACCAGTTCTCGGTGTCGGTGTAGCCCCCGGGCGTGTCGAGCCCCCGGCTGCCCGCCAGAATGCGAGGACCCTCGATCACGCCGTCGGCGATCGCGAGCTTCAACTGCGCGTCGATGTCGCCGGCGTTCGCGCCGGCGCTCACGATGCCGGTAATCCCGCAGTGGAGCGCCAACCGTACGTTGTTCGCGGCAACCAGGGTCAGGTAGCCGGCAGGCTGCTCGACCCCGAGCGGCTCGGGCTGGATCGTGATGTTGTTGTAGGAGCTGTGGAAGTGGCAGGAGATCAGGCCCGGCATCAAGGTCTTGCCGGCCAGGTCGACCACCCGGTCATCCGGCTCGGGCCTGAGCTCACCGTCCTTGCCGACCGCGGCGATACGCTCACCGTCGAGCGCCACGCTCATGCCCGAACGCGCGGGGCTCGCGCCGTCGAGCAGGTTGGCTCCCTTGAAGAAGATGCGGGCCATGGTGTTCTCCTGTCTTGCGGGGATTCAGGCCGGTGTGCGCAGGCGGAAGGAGGCCAGAAGCTCGGCCTCCTTGGCGCGGGCGTCCTCGAGCGTTTGTTCCTTCACGTCCGCATAGCCGCGGATCGTCTCGGGCAAGCCGGCGATCTCGACCGCCAGCTCGTAGGTGTCGCGCGAGAGCCCGTCGAGCAGGGTGTCGAGCGTCGCCTCGTACTCGGTGATCAGGCGCCGCTCCAGGCGGCGGTGTGCCATCACCATGAGTGGGTCGAAGGGGGTGCCGCGCAGGAAGCGGAGGCCCGCCATCGCTCGGAACAAGCGAAACACCCAGGGACCGAAGGCGTGCTTGCGCGGTCGGCCAGTGACCGGGTCCTTGGGGAAGAACTGCGGCGCCAGGTGCAGGCGCAGCTTGTAGGAGCCCTCGAACTCCGTCTCGAGCTGGCGGCGGAAGCTCCCGTCGCTGTACAGGCGCGCCACCTCGTACTCGTCCTTGTAGGCCAAGAGCTTCGCGTAGCCGCGGGCCACCGTCTCCGCGAGGCGCGTGCCCGCATCCGGGAGCTTGTGCTCGGCGATGCGCACCTGCTCGACCCGCTCGCGGTAGCGGCGCGCATAGGCCGCGTTCTGGTAGCCGGTGAGGAACTCGGCGCGGCGGGTCACGAGCTCTTCGAGGCCGCTCGGCGCGGGGCGCTGCGCGCTGCGCAGCGCTGGACGCGCAGCCTTGCGCACGCGCTCGGGATCGTGTGCCAGGAGTCGCCCCCAGGCGAGCGCACGCTTGTTCATGGCCACGGCGCGGCCGTTCAGCTCGATGGCGCGCTCGAGCGCGGCCAGGCTCACGGGCACGCGCCCGAGCTGCGCGGCATAGCCGAGCAGCAGCAGATTCGCGCCGATCGCATCGCCGAGCAGCGCGGTCGCGAGCTCGCTGGCGTCTACGAGGTGGCAGTCGGCCTGGCCGGCCGCTGTGGAGATCGCCGCCTCCATGCCGTCGGACGCCAGGTCCAGGTCGGGATTGCTCGCGAACTCCGCGGTCGGCGCGACGTACCGGTTCACCACGGCGACCGTACGCTCCGTCGACATGGCCCCGCGGCTCTCGCCCCCCGACGCAACCACGATGTCGCAGCCCAGCACCAGGTCCGCCGCGCCCGCGGCGATGCGCGTGGCGTGCAGATCCTCGGGATCGTCGGCCACGCGCACGTGGCTCGTGACCGGGCCGTTCTTCTGGGCGAGGCCGGTCACGTCGAGCCCGGAACAGCCCTTCCCCTCCAGGTGCGCGGCCATGCCGAGCAACGCGCCGACCGTGACCACGCCCGAGCCGCCGATCCCGGTGACGAGCACGTTGTAGGGGCGCTGCGTCGCGGCGACCGGCGCGTCCGGCAAGTCGGCGAACAGTGCACCGCCCCCCGCGTCCGCTCCTCCGCGGCTGCGCGGAGTGCCGCCGATCACGGAGACGAAGCTCGGGCAGTAGCCCTTCAGGCAGGAGTAGTCCTTGTTGCAGGTGGACTGGTTGATGGTGCGCTTGCGCCCGAACTCGGTTTCGACCGGCTCGATCGAGATGCAGTTCGACTGCACGGAGCAGTCACCGCAACCCTCACAGACCAACTCGTTGATCACGATGCGCTCGTCCGGATCGTGGAGCTCGCCACGCTTTCGCAGGCGGCGCGCCTCGGCGGCGCAGCCCTGGTCGTAGATCAGTGCGGACACGCCGGTGACCTCGCGCAGCTCGCGCTGCACCTGGTCGAGCTCGTCGCGGTGGTGGAAGGTCGCCTGTCTGGGGAAGCCGCCGCGCGCGTACTTCTCGGGGTCGTTCGACACGACCGCGATGCGTTTCACTCCCTCGGCGTGGAGCTGCTGCGCGATCGCCGGCGCGCTGATCTCGCCGTCGAGCAGCGGCTCACCCTCGATCGGCTGGCCGCCGGTCATGGCGATCACGCCGTTCAGCAGCACCTTGTAGGTGATGTTCACGTCGGCGGTCACGGCGGCGCGCACCGCGAGCAGACCCGAGTGGAAGTAGGTGCCGTCGCCGATGTTCTGGAAGATGTGAGACACATCGGTGAAGGGCGCCTGCCCGATCCAGTTGGCGCCCTCGCCGCCCATCTGCGTGACCGCCAGGGTGTGCCGTTCCGGCATCCACACGGCCATGCCGTGGCAGCCGATGCCGCCGAGCGCCACGCTGCCGTCCGGTACCACGGTCGAAGTATTGTGCGGGCAGCCGGAGCAGAAGCTCGGCAGCCTGGCCAGCGATGCGGTGATGCCCGCCTCGGGCGCTGGCCGCGGGGGACGCAAGCTCGCGGCATGCTCGGGCGCGCGCCGCGCCAGCCAGCCGTGCAGCAGTCCGGTGAGCAGGCTCGGCGACAGCTCGCCCACCTGCGGCACGAGCGGGGCGCCCTGCTCGTCGCGCTTGCCGACCAGGCGGGGCCGCTCCGGCAGGTTGTAGAGCAGCGCCGCGATCTGCTCTTCGACGAGCGGGCGCTTCTCCTCGACGACCAGGATCTCCTCGAGGCCAGATGCGAAGCGGCGCAGACCCTCCGGCTCGAGCGGCCAGGCGAGTGCAACCTTGTACAGGCACAGCCCGAGCTGCGCCGCTCGCGCCTCGTCGACGCCCAGCTCCTCGAGCGCCTGGCGCACGTCGAGGTAGGCCTTGCCGGTGGTCACGATGCCGAGCCGACGCCGCGGCGCATCGAGCACCTGGCGGTCCAAGCCGTTGGCGCGCACGAACGCGCGCACCGCGACCAGCCGCTGCTCGTAGAGCCGCTGCTCGACGGCGAGCGGCAGGTTCCCCCAGCCGATGTGCAGTCCGTCCGGAGGCGGCTCGAAGTCGTCCGGCAGGCGGATCCGCACCCGCTCGGGATCGACGGCCACCGAGCGTGAGCTGTCGACCGTGTCGGTCAGGCACTTGAAGCCGACCCAGGATCCTGAGTAACGCGACAGCGCCCAGCCGTACAACCCCAGGTCCAGGTAGTCCTGGATGTGCGAGGGATTGAGCACGGGAATCCCGCAGTGCACCAGCGCCTGCTCGCTCTGGTGCGCGATCGACGAGGAGCGCGCCGCCGGATCGTCACCCGTCAATACCAATACGCCCCCCTGCGCGGCGCTGCCCGCGTAGTTGCCGTGCTTGAGCGCGTCGCAGGAGCGGTCCACGCCGGGGCCCTTGCCGTACCAGATCGCGAACACCCCGTCGTGCCGCGCGCCGGGGTGCAGGTTCGCCTGCTGCGAGCCCCAGACCGCAGTCGCCGCCAGGTCTTCGTTCACGCCGGGCTCGAAGCGCACCTGGTGGGCTTCGAGCTGCTCGCGCGCCTGCCAGAGGGCGAGATCGTAGGTGCCGAGCGGCGAGCCGCGATAGCCCGAGATGAAACCGGCCGTGTCGAGTCCGGCTGCGCGATCCCGGCGGCGCTGCATGATCGGCAGCCGCACCAGCGCTTGTACGCCCGTCAGCCACACGCGGCCCGAGTCGAGCCGGTAGCGGTCGTCGAGGGCGTAGCTCTGGTCGATCGGCGCGGGGTCCATGCGGCTCCGTCGTCCCGGCGGGGGAACAGGGGTACGTTCCCACGAAATAGAACGCGTTTCAATCCCCAGAGGGGCTCGCGGCCGGTTGAGCCCGAGCCTAACACCCCGGAAGATCGGTAGGATGGCCGGATGCACCTCGGCGTGACCCTGCACGCGACCGACCGCGCGATCGCCCCTGCGGAGCTCGCGGTCGAGGCCGAGGCGCGCGGCTTCTACTCGCTCTACTTGCCCGAGCACACGCACATCCCGACCAGCCGGCGCACCCCCGCCCCGACGGGCGAGGCGGAGCTCTCAGACGAGTACCTGCGCAGCCTCGACCCGTGCGTCGCGCTGGCCGGCGCGGCGACCCGGACCGAGCGGATCCGACTCGGCACTGGCGTGGCGCTGGTCGCCCAGCACGACCCGCTCAGCTACGCCAAGCAGCTGGCCACGCTCGACCTGCTCTCGAACGGGCGGCTGGTGCTGGGCATCGGCTACGGCTGGAACCACGAGGAGATGGAGAACCACAAGATCGACGTGAAGCGCCGGCGCGCACGCGTGCGCGAGACGATGCTGGCGATGCAGGCGCTCTGGGCGAACGAGGTGGCGGAGTTCCGCGGCGAATTCGTGTCGTTCGAGCCGTCCTGGCAGTGGCCCAAGCCCGTGCAGCAGCCGCGCCCGCGCGTGCTGATCGGCGGAGCGGCTGGACCGAAGCTCTTCGCGCACATCGCCGAGTACGCAGACGGCTGGATGCCGATCGGCGGCGCGGGACTGCGCGACAAGCTGCCGCTGCTGCGGGCGGCCTATGCGGAGCGCGGCCGCGACCCGTCTGGCCTGCACGTGGTTCCGCTGGGCGTCCTGCCCGACCCCGCGAAGCTCGAGCACTACCGCGAGCTCGGCGTGACCGAGGCCGTGCTGCGCCTGCCCTCGGCCCCGCGCGACCAGGTGCTGCCGGTGCTCGACGAGTTCGCGCGCTACCTGCTCTAGGCTGTCGGCCTAGGCAAGCCGCGCCAGCACGCCCGCGCCGAACTCCTCGACGCGCTCGCAGTATTCAGCGCGGGTCCGAGCGGGGAACCCAACGGTCAGCCAGGTGACGCCGATCTGCTCGAGCTCGGCCGCGATCTCCAGGAAGCGGTCGGCGTCGAGCGCGCTCTTGGCCGACATCTCGAAGCCGAACGGCACGAAGCACACGTCGAGCGGCGTCGCGCGCCCGACTTTCTCGGCGTGCTCTCGGGCGTAGTCGAGCCGCGCCCGCAGATCGTCCAAGGTCGCCAGGGGGGCGGTGCCGACGCGCGCCGCCATGCGGGCGGGCGCCGGAAACGGCAGCCAGCCGTCGCCGAGCTCCACGGCCCGGCGGATCGCGCGGCGGCTGTTCCCCCCCACCCAGATCGGGGGCCCGGGCTGCTGCAGCGGTCGCGGCAGCATGGTATTGCCCGAGGCCTTCCAGTGTCGGCCCTCGAGCTCCAGGCCGTCTTCGCTCCAGGCGCGTCGCATGGTGCGGATCGCCTCGTCGCAGAGCTCGTTTCGCTCCGCGTAGTCGACGCCGAGCGCCGCGAACTCGGGCTCCTGGTAGCCGGCCGCGACGCCCAGGATCAACCGCCCGCCGGACACCACGTCGAGGCTTGCGGCGGCCTTGGCCGCCAGGAACGGGTTCCGGTAGGCGGCCACCAGCACATGCGTCTGCAGGCGCAGGGTCGTCGTGGCGGCCGCGGCGAGCGAGAGCGCCACGAATGGATCGAGCGTGTGGTGCCCGCCGCTGGCCAGCCAGCGATCTCCGGGAATCGGGTGGTCGGTGACGAAGCAGGCCGCGAAGCCGGCCCGCTCGCCGGCGCGCGCCAGCTCGCCGATCGCCGCGGCCGAAAGCAGCTCAGCCCCGGCCTTCACCCGGTCCGTCGGAAGCGACACAGAGACGCGCATCGGCGCAGAATGCCCTTCGCTAGCTCTGCTCCGCCAGCCCCCGCACGTGCTCCAGGACGCGCTGGTGGATCGCGTGGATCAGCGCGTCGGACCAGAGCGTCCAGTAGGGCTGCGGAAACAGCTCGAGCGCGTACCGGGTGCTGCCCTCCAGGCGCGTGCGT
>CAXMNF010000139.1:0-2859 GCA_964194645.1 uncultured Gammaproteobacteria bacterium | reverse complement strand
CCCGGCGAGCTCGAGTTCGCGCACGTCCAAGGGGATCCGTTCGCGGCGCCGAGCCGTCTGCGCGTGGACGTGTCCGCGGACGCCGCGCACCTGCCAGGCTGGGCGCTGCAGGGCGCGGACACGCGGCGCGCCGCGGCCGATCTGCTGCAGCGCCGCTTCCCGGGCGCGCTCTCGCGCGGCGCGTGGCGCAGCGGCAGCGGCAAGAGCGGCCTGCTCGAGATCGCACCGCTCGGACCGGAAGTCCTGGAGCGCACGGGCTGCGTGGTCGCCCCGGGCGGAACGGTGCGCCTGCGCCTTGCGGCCGGACTGCCGGCCGCCGGGCGGCGCATCCTGGGGCGCGCGGCCGCCGAGTTGCTGGCCGAGCGCCTGCCCGAGGCCGTTGCGGCGCTCTTCGAAGAGCTCGACGACGAGCTGCTGCGCGAGCACGTGCAGACCGTCGAGGACCAGACCGCCCTGCGCGAGCAGCTCGAAGCGCGTGGCCTGGTCGCGTTCCTGGCCGAGGGCAGCGTGTTGCCGCGCAAGAGCGGCGCCGACTCGGCGCCGCTCGCCAACGCCGTACCGCTCGAGGTTCCGGACGGCCTTGCCGTCGAGCTGCGCGCGCCGCACGCGGGGACCCTGCGTGGTCTCGGGGTTCCGGTCGGGGTCACGCTCGTCGTGGGCGGTGGCTACCACGGAAAATCAACCCTGCTCCAGGCGCTGGCGCACGGCGTCTACGATCACGCGCCGCGCGACGGACGCGAGGCTTGCGTCACGCGCGCCGACGCCGTGGTGGTGCGCGCCGAAGATGGCCGTTCGGTGCGCGGGGCCGACTTGCGGCCGTTCATCGCCGACCTGCCGCTCGGGCGCGCGACCGACCGCTTCGACAGCGACGATGCCTCGGGCAGCACCTCGCAGGCCGCGGCGATCGTAGAGGCGCTCGAAGCGGGCGCGGGCGCCCTGCTGATCGACGAGGACACGGCCGCCACGAACTTCATGATCCGCGACGCGCGCATGCGCCGCCTGGTGCCGGCCGAGCAGGAACCGATCACGCCCTACCTGGACCGGGTCCGGCAGCTCTACAGCGAGCGCGGCGTGTCGTCAGTGCTGGTGGTGGGCGGCGCGGGCGACTACCTGGATGTGGCCGACACCGTGATCCAGATGGACGCCTACCGGCCGCGCGACGCGACGGCGCGCGCTCGGGAGGTCGCCGCGCAGCTGCCGCTCGGCGACGCCGCGCCGCGCACGCCCGGGCCGCTCCCGACGAGCGCTCCGCGCGTCCCGGATCCCGCCAGCCTCGACCCGAGCCGTGGGCGCCGCGGCGAACGGGTGCGCAGCGTGCGCACGCGCAGCATCGAGTTCGGCCGGGAGGAGATCGACGTGGCCTTGCTCTATCAGCTCGTCGATCCCGCGCAGTGTCGGGCGATCGGCGACGCGCTGTTGCTGCTGGCGCGCGGGCTGTGCGACGGGCGGCGCAGCCTGCCCGAGTTGCTCGAGGCACTCGACGCGCAGGTCGCTGCGCAGGGCTTCGAGGCGCAATGTGAAGCGGGCTTCGGAGACCGCGCGCGCCCGCGCCGCTTCGAGATCGCCGCGGCGCTCAACCGGCTGCGCTCGCTGCGCCTGGTCCCCTGAGCCCGCGGCGGCGCGCTATCATGGCCGCGAGGAGCCAGTGAGCGAAGCAGCGAGAGCCGCACTGCCGGGCCCCCTGGCGGTCGTCATGTCCCGATTCCCGGCCGTCACCGAGACGTTCATCCTGCGCGAGCTGATCGAGCTGGAGCGTCAGGGCGTGTCGGTCGAGCTGGCACCGCTGTTGCGCGACCGGGTCAGCACCTTGCACCCCGAAGCCGCTCCCTGGGACGCGCGTGCGTTGTACACGCCGTTCCTCGACGGGGCGATCGCGCGGGTCAATCTGCGCGTCTTCCTCTCCGCCCCCGGACGCTACCTGGCGACGCTCGCAAGCTTGCTCTGGGAGGCGCGCGGCAGCCTGAACGCGTTGCTCGGCACGCTCGGGATCTTTCCCAAGTCGTTCTACAACGGGCAGCGCCTGCGCGAACGAGGCGTGCGCCACGTCCACGCGCACTACGCAACCCACCCCGCGACCTGCGCCTATGTCATGAAGCGCGTGCACCTGCCGGAGCAGGACGAACTGCCCTACAGCCTGACCATCCACGCGCACGACATCTTCGTCCGCGGCGTCGGCCTGCTGCGCAAGCTGCGCGGCGCCGAGTTCGTGCGTTGCATCTCGCGCTTCAACGTCGATTATCTGCTGGAGCGCTTCCCGGGCCAGCTCGAGGAGGAGCGTTTCCGGGTGATCCACTGCGGCATCGAGCCGGGTCTGTACCGGCACGATCCGCGGCCGGGCGCGCCGGGCCGCGAGCGCACGGCGGTATTGCTGTCGATTGCCGCGCACCGGCCCTACAAGGGGCTCACGCACCTGATCGAGGCCGTGCGGTTGATGCGTGCCGACGATCTCGATGTGCGCTGCGACGTGATCGGCGAGGGCTACCTGCGCCCGCAGCTCGAGCGCCAGGTCGAGGAGGCGGGCCTGGGCGAGGCATTCCGCCTGCTCGGCACGCGCACCCAGGAGCAGGTTGCAGAGGCCTTCGCGTACTGCGACCTGTTCGTGCTGCCGAGCATCGTCGCGCCCGACGGCCAGATGGAGGGCATTCCGGTTGTGCTGATGGAGGCGCTGGCCGCGGGTGTGCCGACCATCTCGACGCGCATCTCCGGGATTCCCGAGCTCGTGATCGACGGCAAGACCGGCTTCCTGGTGGAGCCGGCCCGGCCCGAGCAGCTGGTGCGCGCCGTGGAGCGCGTGCTCGACGACTACGCGCGCGCCGTGGAACTGGCCGCGAACGGCACGCGCCTGGTCGACGAAGAGTT
>CAXMNF010000138.1:0-5391 GCA_964194645.1 uncultured Gammaproteobacteria bacterium | reverse complement strand
CCCCGCCGGCGGGACCGGACAGGATCGCGTGCGGCCCGCGGAAGCGCTGCGCGTCCGTCAGGCCGCCGCCCGACTGCATGATGCGCAGGCTCGAGCCCGGCAGCTCGGCGAGCAGGGTCGCCACGTAGTCGCGGATCAGCGGGGTCAGGTAGGCGTCCACACAGGTCGTATCGCCGCGGCCGAGCACGCCGATCTCCGCAGCCACCTCGTGCGAGAGAGCCACATGCTCGAAGCCGGCCGCCGCCGCCAACTCGCCGATCTCGCGTTCGAGCTGGCCAGCCCGATAGGCGTGCAGCACGACGACCGCCACACTGCGCAGGCCGGCGCGCCGGAGCCGGGCGAGTTCGGCAGACAGAGCGGCCGGGTCGGGCCGGGCCAGGATCTCCCCCGATGGCCCCGCGCGTGCGTCGACCTCCAGCACCTCTCGGTACAGCACCTCCAGCTTTTGGATCTCCAGCGCGAAGATGTCGGGGCGCGCCTGTGTGCCGATCTCCAGCAAGTCGCGGAACCCGCTCGTGATCAGCAGCGCGCAAGGAGCGCCCTTGCGCTCGAGCAGCGCGTTGGTGGCGATCGTGGTGCCCATGCGGATGTCGCAGGCGGGGATCGGCGCGTCGTCCCGAAGGCCCAGGATCTCGCGGATACCGATCAGCGGCGCACGGTCGGACGAGAGCACCTTTGCAACGTGGATCGCGCCGCTCGCCGGATCGCGGCCCAGGCAGTCCGTGAAGGTGCCGCCGCGATCGATCCAGAACTGCCAGCGCGCAGGGCTCGCCATGCGCAGAGGCTAGCAGGCCCGGGGGAGCGGCCTAGCGATAGCCCTCTACGACGGGCCGCCGCGGTAGGCGCCACCAGACCGCGTCGCACTGCTCGCGGAGCTCGGCGTCGAGCTCGAGCTCCGGCGCCGCGAGCGAGGCGTCGAGCTGCTCGGCGCGGCTCGCGCCGATGATCGCCGAGCTGATGCCCGGCTGTGCCAGCACCCAGGCGATCGCGACGCCCACCAGGCCCAGGCCGCGCTCCTCGACGGCCTTGGCCAGCTCCGCGACCGCCGCGAACTGGGCGTCGTGCCAGTAGCGCCACTGGTACATGCGCCCGGCCGTACCGAGCGTGAAGCGCGTGCCCTCGCGCGGCGCCTCTCCCGCGCGGTACTTGCCCGTCAGGAAGCCGCCCGCGAGTGGGTTGTAGGCCAGCACGCCCAGCCCCTGCTCGCGACACAGCGGCAAGAGCTCCGTTTCGATCTCGCGGTACAGCAGGTTGTAGCGCGGCTGCAGAGACTCGTAGCGTGCTCCGCCGCTCCGCTCGCTTGCGGCGAGCGCCTCGGCCAGCCGCCAGGCCGGATAGTTCGAGCAACCCACGTAGCGCAGCTTTCCGGCGCGCACGGCGTCGTCGAGCGCGCGCAGGGTCTCCTCGATCGGCGTGTCGGGGTCGAAGTAGTGCGTCTGGTAGAGATCGATCCGGTCGGTACCGAGGCGCTTCAGGCTGGCATCGATCGCCTCGAGTACGTGCTGACGCGACAGGCCCTCGTCATTCGGACCGCGACCCATGCGGCCGCGGCACTTGCTGGCGACCAGCACGCGATCGCGCACCCCGCGCTCCGCGAGCCAGCGCCCGATCAGCTCTTCGGTGCGGCCAACCGTCTCCAGGTTTCCCCCGAGCGGGTAGACATCGGCTGTGTCGAGGAACGTGACGCCCGCTTCCAGGGCGCGGTCGAGGATGCGGAACGACTCCTTCTCGTCGGTCTGCAGGCCGAAGGTCATGGTGCCCATGCAGAGCACGGGAACCCGCAATCCGCTGCGGCCGAGTGCGCGCGTCTCCATGGCCGCGATTCTACGCGGAACGCGCGGCCGGCGCGTCTACCAGTCGGCGTCCTGCCACCAGCGCAGATAGGCCTCGCGCGAGCGGTCCTCGGGCAACGTGAGGGCGAGCAGCAGGTAGGCCAGCGCGACCGGGAACACGGACGTGACCACAGCCAGCACGATGGTCGCGATCCGCACCACGGTCACGTCCCAGCCGGTCCACTCGGCGATGCCCCCGCAGACCCCGGCCAGCACGCGCTGGTGGAGCGAGCGGCGCAGCGGCCGTCCGAGCAGGTTCCGTTCGTCGCGAATCTCCATCGCCATGGTGCCCTCCGGGCGCATCCAGCGCCTTTTCACTGCTGGAAAGAGCAACCCGCGTGCCAGGTCCGCGGCCCGCGCAGCGCGCCCGAGAGGCGTGCGGGTGCAGCATCGGAGCGACAGTTCAGCGCGATCCGCAGTGCGCTCATTGCAGGCCGCCGGCTGCGCTGCTTGAATGCGCTCCCCATGCTGCCGCGCCGCACACTGCCCGTCCTCGCGGTCCTGGTCCTCGCCCTCTGGGCCCCGGAGGCCCCGGCCCACACCCGGAGCGCCTCGTACTCGAGCTGGCAGCTCGACGGCGAGGGCGCCCGGGTGCGCCTGCGCGTGACCCTGCTCGAGCTGACCCGCCTGCCTCCCCAGGCGCTGCCCGCGGCCGCCGACCCGATCGGCGCCTACCTGGTGCAGCGCCTGCGCCTGCTGCGCGGCGGCGAGCCCTGCGCCCCGACTGCCGCGCCGCGCGCGCTGCGCGCACCGTCGGGCTGGGCGCATTACGAATGGCGCGTGCATTGCCCACGGCCTGGTTCGCGGGCGATCGAGAGCCACGTGCTGATCGACGTGGCGCCCTCGCACCTGCACTTCGCGCGGCTGCGCGAGCGGGACGGCTCGGCGCTGGAACGGGTGCTGACGAGTGCGGAACCGCGTTGGACCCTGGAGGCTGCGCATCAGGACGCCCCGCGAGCACAGGGCACGAGCCTGGGCAGCTATCTGCTGCTTGGCATCGAACACATCCTGACCGGCTGGGACCATCTGGCGTTCGTGCTCGCGCTGCTGCTGCTTGCGGCGCGGCTCGGCGAGGTCGCCGGCCTGGTCACGAGCTTCACTCTCGCGCACAGCGTCACTCTGGGGCTCGCGGTGCTCGGCGTAGTCCGGCCCGACGCCGGAGCGGTCGAGGCCCTGATCGGCTACTCGATCGCGCTGGTCGCCGTGGAGAACGCCTGGCTGGTGTCGGGTCGCGGGCGCGCGCTCCCCTGGCTCGTGAACAGCGCTCTCCTCAGCTGCACCGCACTGGCGTGGCTCGGTGCCGGCCACGTGCCCGCGCTCGTGTTGTTGGGCGTGACGCTCTTCACGGCCTGCCACTTCGCTCTGCTCGAACGCGCCGAGCGACCGGCTCGCCTGCGTGCGGCGGTCGCGTTCGGCTTCGGCCTGGTGCACGGCTTCGGCTTCGCCGGCGTGCTCGCGGAGCTGGAGCTTCCCACCGACCGGGTGGTGCCCGCACTGTTCGGCTTCAATGCCGGCGTAGAGCTCGGCCAGCTCGCGGTGGTGATCGTCGCCTGGCCGCTGCTGCGCGCACTGGCCGGAGTCGGCGAAGGCCGCGCTTATCGGATCGTCATCGACGCGGCCTCGGCTGCGATCTGCGGCCTTGGGCTCTTCTGGTTCACGTCGCGCAGCTTCGGCTAGCCGCCGCCTAGAAGCTCGGAAAGCGCTGCGTCATCAGGTTGTGGTGCGAGAACAGTCGCGCGGGCAGCGCCGGATTGATCCGCACGTTGCGCAGCTCGACCCGGACGGGCTCGCCGTCGGGGTCGAACAGGATGCGGCGGCGCGCGGGCAGCAGGCGTTGGCCGTAGCGGCGCAGGTCCTCCGGCGCAATCAGCACCCGGCGGATCTCGCGCCCGGAGCGGAAGAAGCTCGTGCGAAGCGAGAAGCCGCTCTCGCGCGAGAGGACCAGCTCCACCCGCTCGAAACCGAGACCTTTGTGGGTCGGCCTGCCCTCCAGAACCGTACACAGCTCCCCGGCGACCTCCTCGTCTTCGAGGCGCGAGTACTCGAGCTCCCCCGGAGCGATCGGACGCACGTCGGCCAGCGAGATCAGCTCGAAGATCGGGGCCTGAAGCAGCCTGGGGTTCAGGCGCAGTACGCGTCGCCAGGCGGGGAAGTATGCGAACAGGTCGTCGGAGCGGTCGTCGTTCTGCGTGATCAGGATCGCCAGGCGCTCGAGCGAAGCGGGCTCATGAACGTCGATCAGGACCTCGGCACCGCTGCCCGACCAGCGCCGCATGACCACGAACGAGGCGCTGGCCGACCCCTTCGACACCTCGTACGCCTCGACCGCGTCGAAGCCCGAGAGCTGCGCGAAGTGGCGGTCGCCCTGCGCCGCGAGCCTCCGCTCGTCGAAGGCGAGCGCCGGCGCCGCGCCGGCGACGACAGCGCAGACCAGCGCTCGCGTCACACCTCTGAAGCTCATCTCGCCACATAGCATGCACCACTTCACCGCGGGCGCACAGCGCCGCTCCTACGCGCCGGGCTCCAGGCTCGAGGCGGCAGCGAAACTCTCGCGCAGCGCCGGGTAGAGCCGCCGGAACAGGTCGCGGCGCTCGCGATAGCGCAGGCGGAGTTCCGGGTCGGGCTCGACCACGTGGTCGAGCGGCGGCGCGCTGCACAGCTCGGCGGGCGCCTCGCTCCCGTCGGCCAGACGTGCCAGGCGCGCGGCGCCGAACGCGGGACCCACTTCGCCGCCCGCGGGGTAGCCGAGTGGGCGGTCCAGCGCGCTGGCCAGGATGCGCCCCCAGAAGCGGCTGCGCGCTCCGCCGCCGATCACGGCCACTTCGCCGATCGCGGTTCCCGCGGCCTCTAGCGCGTCTTGCCCGTCCACCAGCGCGAACGCCACACCCTCGAGCACCGCGCGCCCCAGGTCGGCGCGGCTCGTGGCGTGCGACAGTCCGAAGAACACGCCCTTCGCATGGGGATCGTTGTGCGGCGTGCGCTCGCCGGACAGGTACGGCAAGAATACGAGCGGCGGTCCGGCGGCGCCCGCGGACTCGATCTCCTCGAGCAGCGCGGCGACGCTCGCAGATCCGGTGAGCCGGGCGACCCAGTCGAGGCAGCTCGCACCCGAGAGGATCGCGGACATCTGGTGCCACATCCCGGGCAGGCAGTGGCACAGCGCGTGGACGCCCCCTTCCGGATTCGGCGCGTAGGCCGCCCCGGCCACGAAGTAGACGCCCGAGGTGCCAAGCGAAAGGAACGCCTGTCCGGGCGCCACGACGCCAATCCCGACCGCGCCGGCGGCCTGGTCCCCGGCACCGCCCGCAATCGTGACGGGACCGTCGATGCCCCACTCGGCGCAGAGCTCCGCGCGCAGCGCGCCGGCCGGCTCGCTGCCCTCGCAAAGCGCGGGCATGGCGCGCTCGTCGAGGCCCGTGGCCTCCAGCATCCTTGGCGACCAGCGCCGCGCCGCCACGTCGAGCCACAGCGTGCCCGAGGCGTCGGACAAGTCACTGATGGCCTCGCCCGAGAGCCGCAGGCGCAGCCAGTCCTTCGGCAGCAGCACGCGGGTCACACG